>CADDZD010000071.1 GCA_902812385.1 Clostridia bacterium
AAATCAACTTAAATCAATATATCAAAAAGGGGGCAAAGAGCTTTTTAAATATTTTCTAAAATATTGCGGAGACCCAGCATCAACTGCTTATGCATGCATAGGCAAGCATTACTCAGTAATTGGAAAAGAGCAATTCAGAAATAGAGCGCTACAAAAAGGGCGAATGAATTCCGGGTGGAGATACCAATATATTGCTAAAGGTGCTGCAATTGCTACAAAAAGGTTTGTAACTGTTTCTGATATTGGACTTAATGAGGCGGATTTCAGTGCAACAATTGCAGTAAAAAACTTTGAATCTGATTTGCTGAATATTTACGTCTCAGTTAAAAACCGCGTTAATACTATTAGCGGAGGTTCTTGGCCGAAGTCCATACGAGCCTTGGAAGAAGTGGCAAAGAATGATAAAAATAGAACCGGACCATACATATGCGTTTTTGGTATCGCTATGCAAAAAGGAAATAGAACCATAAAAGCGGAACAAAAGAAAAAAACACCTTATTCATTCAATACGGAAGTTTGGTTATCTGATTTCTTTTGGCCTTTTTTTACCAACTATTCGTATGAAGAAATCGCAAAGGCAGTTTTATCCGTCTTACCTGAGATAGGAGAACAAGATAACACCGATATAGAAATACATCCTGAATTACTTGATTCATTTGGAGAATGTTGCAAGAATAATGGGCTACTAGATAATGAAGGATATTTTAATGATGCCTTTAGATTAGTTGAATTGTTTGTGCGTGCTAATACTAAATAAGGCCGCATCTTAAGATGCGGGCAATGATTTTCCCGAAACCTAAACCATTATCATGTGAAAAATGCTCTCACCATAGGGGTTTTTGTCACGAGATGTCCGGTTCAGAACGGGACGCTTGAACTCCTGTATTATTCGTAAACCTGAACGCTCAGCAATTGCAGGATAAAGCCTGTGTTGATCGTTAGCAACAATAAAAATGTGGCAGCCTTCGGCGAGGAATTTTTTACAGTTGATCAGTGTATCACTTATATCCCGGATATAATCCTGCTTTGCTTTAACTCCCTTTCCTCTGCTTGATTTACCTATCTCCTCATCATCTCTCCTGATATAACCGAAGAATTCATAGGCGTACTCGTGCTGAGCGTGATAGTCTAACTGGCCTACATATGGAGGTGAAGTAAATATGCCTTGAACTTTTTGTTTCACTAACAAGTCATAGAACAAACGGTTTTTTGAGCGTACGGCTGAGAATATATCAATCTTTCTAGCATCTCCATCTAAAAGGACATGATAGGCATTAGTCCGTATTGCTTGAAATTCTTTGATTCTCTTGACTGTATCCTTATAATACCTGGTATATTTGTTTAACATAGACAAAACTGGTCTGCATATCTTCATGTGTTTATAACAGTAATACGGTTCAAAAATGGGCTGTTCCAGCTTCTCTAACTGGTAGTGCGGGGTCGCCCGACATGAACGAAGCGTCCGAGAAAGAAGTACGGTTAGAAGTTTTTTCTCTTCATTTGGCATCTGTTCAAGCAGCGCCCGAGCAGCTAAAGCCTCGTTAAGGACAGGCGCCGCATACCAAGTATCCAGGAAATTAGAGCCAGTTACCGGAGCATCCAGAACTATATTGTACTTCTTAAAAAGTTCCTTCCAACCTTGTCTCGCTTCTCTTATAGCTGCTTGCGGAACACCTGCTTCATCAAAACCGCCATGAGCGACTTTATATCTGTAATCGTTAGAAAAATATTTTTTGTTAATATCACCCAGCAGCAAATCTAGTTCATTTTCTAAAGCAGAAACGCCCGATTTGTCATGTTCAACTTTGATGATGCTGTACAGTTCTTGGCACCTGGCGAGCACAGATTCTATATTATAGGCTTCTAGTTTGGCTTCTGCAATCAGACAATTAAAATAAGAAATATCCACCCCAATAGAATGCATACCCAGCTCGTTTGCCTGAACAAGAGTGGTACCAGAGCCAACAAAAGGGTCAAGTATTATATCTCCAGGACGAAAATAAACCTCGCGCTTAAAATTATCTGTGTGGCTGCCAAGAAAGTATTCAACAAGTTGGGGGATAAACTTGCCTTTATAGGGATGAAGCCTGTGTACATGCTTAGTGGTCTCGGCTTCTTTAACTTGTGAAAAGGACAGATCCCAGTTAATGTCCTCTCCGAGAGCTTCCTCAAACTTGTCGCGCACCGCATTCATATTGCGCTCGTAATATTCTTGCAGATCCTGCAAGATAACCAGTGTTTTACCGTTTTTCTGATGTTTTTGAATTTTGCCGTACTGAATGAGATAGGCGATGTTACTAGGTGTTACCTTCTTTTTTGTGAATTTAGATGCCCATTCTGCTGCTTCATTAATATCAAGCGCAATATGCTTTTCAATGGGATTGTTTAATGAATAGTTCTTTAAAATAGATTCGCTATCTTTTACGTTTGCTAGATGCAATGTATTGGACCTCCTACTTGTCAACTAGACTAGAAAAGAATTAAAAATAACCCCACACAAACGGGTAATAAATCTGTATCTGCTTGGAGAAATTTTCGACGTAGAAGTTTTTTTCCCTGCCGTTCCATGGATTCAATTCTATTTCATTCTTGGAGAAAAAAGCATTGACCTTTAAAAGCCTTGCACCCACTCTGAGTGGAAAATTTTCCTTCTTACTTAAAAATCCATACACCCTGGCAACCAACCGGGTTACTTCATAAATACAAAAGGATAAAACAGTTTGCCAGTTCTCTGACCAGTGACGTTTTGTTAGATCTGTTAGTATCTGAAATAACAACTTTGAACCCATGAATATGCATGGCGTAGCCTTTATCGGTAAGACTTCTAACAGCAGGCAACCCGACCACTCAGTGTGATTTTAAAATAAACTTACCGCTATCTTGTAAAACCAGCCAGATAATTCGAAAGAATATCATAAAATTTCAAAATAAAACAGTTCATTGGGAGCGGTTTATCCGGCACCTGGCCGCCTTTCAGTTCCCGGAAGGTGGAGTGCACTGCGTGCCCTAAATAAAAAACGGCTTGAGTGAAGCCGCTTTAAAACGCTCCCTGTTTTTTTGGGTTACGCCTTTTCGCCTTGCTCCCGTCTGATCGCTTCAGCGATCCACGACCGGATTAGGGTCTGGTACGGTATGTCCTTTCTCCTGGCGATATCTTTGGCCGCCTCAATTTGGGACGCCCCCATACTCTCCACCTCCTACGATATTTCAATTCAAAAGAAGTTTGTAATTAAGCAGTGTAATTTGATTTGTGATGATATCGTGTTGATGATATGTGCCACAAGTCTGAGGTTATGCTCGATTAAAACATTGCGCGCCTCCTCATCCCCCTGCTCCAAGCGGCGAAGGTAGTAAGCTTCATCATCCTCCGAGAGCGGCTGGGGAAAAACATTGTTGCTGATGTAACCGGTTAAAAATACAAGCCCCTGGAGAAAAGAAATAGCTGTTGCAATGAACAGCTCCAGACTCAAGCCGATCCCCTCCGATTTATTGTCACTTTAGATCATATGGGGACCCGCGAAAAAGGGTGCCTGTCCTTTTTAAATAATTATGTTTATTTATATTCTGAAGCAAGCCAATTTAGTCCTTGTTCAAAGTTCATTATATGAACGGTATTGAATGTGGGGGACTCAATTATTTCGTTCCAGCCCACCGGGTCGATAGATGCTCTTAAGAATTTCACGAAACATATCGGCGGCAAGACCCCCCCCGGCACCTCCCCCCTCTACAACAACAGCAACGGCCAACTGGGGACGGGCACTGGGCGCGTATCCTACAAACCAGGAGTCGGCAACCGGATTACCCTTAGCATCATAGATTCCTGTTTCTGCCGAACCTGTTTTTCCGGCACTGCCTACGCCTTCAACCCCGGCCCGTTTTCCGGTGCCCCGGGTTACGGTGAGTTCCATCATCTTCTGGAGTTCCCGGGCAACTTCGGGGGAAAGTACTCGCCGCGGAGTAGTGCTCATAAACAATTTTTCTGTCCTGCCATCTGCGTCGGTGATCGCCTTGACCACTTGCGGCGGTATATAAATTCCTCCCCTGGCAACCGTGGCCGCCAGAACGGCAGCATTAAGGGGCGAAACCATTACCCCCTCCTGACCGAGAGCGGCATTGCCCACCTGTCCGGGGTAGGATCCTATTCGAACTGTCCCTAGCTGCCGTTGAGGGAGATAACCGCCAAGACCTCCTTCCATACCCAGCAACCGGGCATAGCGCTCCAGTGTCCGCCCGCCGAGCCGCAGCGCCACCTCCACAAAAACCGGGTTGCATGAATGGGCAAAGGCTTCCCTGAAGGTCAGGTTGCCGTGCCCATCTTTTTTCCAGCATGCAATTCCCTCTTTGTCGTTGAAACTGTACTTCCCCGAACAGAAAAAACGCTCATCCTGCTGCACCCTTCCCTCCGCCAGGGCTGCCGCGGCAACGACAATCTTAAAAACAGATCCGGGGTGATAAAGTGCAAGGCTACGGTCAAATTGATCGCCGGCCCCGCTGTTCTGATCGTATAGGGGGCGGCTGGCCAGCGCCCGAACCTCCCCGGTTGCAACGTCAACAACACTAACCGCTCCCCGTACACCGTACTTATCCATGATCTCCTCAACCTTCCTCTGGATATTACTGTCCAGTGTTAATACAACGTTTTTCCCTTTCACAAGCCTCCCCTGGGGGCCGCGCAGGCGCAGACCTCGCCCCTTTAAAAGTTCCCCCCGTCGATCTACTACTGTAAGCAACTCCAGTTTTTGCTCGGGTGGTGTCAGGACAGTGTCATAAGCGGCTTCAATTCCCTTTATACCTTTCTGCGTCTCCCCGCCGGGCACGCTCCCCTTCACGTACCCAATCAGGTGCCTTGCCAGAGAGGCATCTCCATATCGCACGGGTAAAGGAACGAGGTACACCCCGGATATGTCCATGCCTGACAGCAACTTCGTCTCCTGCTCGTTAAGGGTCACCGGCAGCATGAAAGGTACCCCTTTTGACATTGCCCCTTGGAGAAAAGCCCGCAGTTTTTGATCCCTGTAGCGCTGGGGTAAGTTGTTGATCAATCCCTCGATAAAAACGTCCTCCCAGCGGTTCTGCTCTACGGAAGAGGATACCTCAACACCAAAGGAACAAGGAATCAAAGAAGGAAAGACGGCTACACCGTAGACCCTTTTGCCGTCCAGTAGGGAGTTCCCCTTGCAATCCTGAATGTCTCCCCGGAAAAAATTGGCTACCGGGAGACGGAGCGTATGTTCTGCCACTGCGGCGGCTGCCAATTGCCTTCCTTTAATCAGTTGAAGATAGGCAAGGCGTCCTCCGAGCGCAAAGAAAATACCGAAGAAGAGACAGCATATGAAGAAAATGCGGCGCTCCTGCAAAGTGTTCAACCAAGATCCCCCTTAAAGGGCATATTATGGGTCTTGAATAGTAGCTTTGCCCGTTTTAGGGGATTTATTCAACAGGTACCGGGCGGCCATTTGACCGGACTGTGCAGGGCAGGTCTGAATTGAAGCCGGTTTGTCAGTACAATAATGATATCTGGGCGAGCATCAGGGTCACATACTTTACCAGGCAGGCGGCGGGAAGGAAGATCAACTGGGCGAAAAAGGTACCGAGCAGCCGGCTGAAGATCAGCAGGAAGGTAAGGTGCATGATCTCGTTCTCGCTTCTAATCCCCTGGATTGCCTGGTCAGTGATCATTGCGGTGACGGGATCGATCAGAAAAGCCGCCAGAACCACTGCGATCCCGTTCACAATGCTGGAAAGAAGGGTGGCGGTGGAGCGAAACGAAGGAAGCAGTGCCCCGGCAAAAAGGGCTGAAAGCACTCCCGTGGTCCAGATACCGATTACCACAACATTGGTACAGAAGAGTCTCAGTTGAAAGTTGCCATGGGAGTTAATCCGTGTAAAAGAAAACGGATGCCCTTTCTTGCTCTGATGCCGGCAGGACAACCGGAGATACCGAAGAGCGGATTGAAACTCCCGCAAAATTTTATGGAGCCGCACCGGAGAAAGAAGGGCCAGGATGAGAGCGGGGAGGGACCCTATCCTATTAAACAAAAAGATTGTCCTGTTAAAAAGTATGACAAACAAAGGGGTTAACAGGGCCGCTGCAGCAGTTCCCCCTGAAGCCGCCAGAATGATCAACCTGATGTCCCTTTGCAGTTCGTTAAGGTGGCTCTGATAGGCGATATAACCGGCGTTAATGCCCTGTTCAACCACCGACGAGAGGAGCGGCGCCTGGATCATGTTCGCCACCATGGCAAGCAGGGAGATGATCTGGTACAGGGAGTAAGCCGTGGCAAGGTGCCTGGTTTTTACCCCCGAGAGACGAACCCCGTAAAATAGGGTATCTATCAGGTGAATTAACGCTGTAAGCAGCGCGACGAGCAAGATCCGGTCCATATACTCCCCTTCCTGCCTGGGTTGGTATGACGAACCTGTTCACTTTTTCTTATATGCTCCGGGTTACCGTTTAAAGAACGCCCTTCCGGATATATCTCTCTTACCATTCCAATAGAATAAATAGTGTGGAGATAATCAAATATCAAACGGAGGGATAGTGTGGGGAGGGAAATTAAAGGATATCTGTTTATCGTCACTGCCACAATACTATGGGGTTTTAGCGGGGCTCTATCAAAATATTTCTTTAACCAGGCGTTAAGCCCGCTGGTTTTGGTGGATATGCGCCTGACCCTTTCTGCGGGCTTGCTGATGTCCTTCCTTTACCTGAGGCATCCGCGAATCCTAAGGCTGGCCGGAGGGGATCGCAAAAAAATGGTGCTGTTCGGGGTGCTGGGAGTGGCAACTGTGCAGTTCTGCTATCTCCACACCATCAGCCAGATGAATGTTGCCGCAGCGGTATTTCTGCTCTCACTCTCACCGGCCTTTGTAGCCATTTATGCCCTGGTCTGGGAGAGGGAACCGTTAAGCCCTCTCAGCAGCGCTGCCTTGCTGCTGGCCTGTACGGGAAGCGCCCTGATCGTCACCAATCAGGTATTTCCCGGAATGCAGCGCCCCTGGCTTGGCATTATCACCGGTTTTGCCTCTGCGGCAGCCTACTCCTTTTACACCCTTTACGGCAAAAGGCTTTTAAACAGATACAATTCGTGGGGAGTGCTGGCTTACGGATTTCTCTTCGCGGCGGTTCCCTTCTGGTTTCTCGTTCCACCGTGGGTGGTGCTGGAGCATCACTACAGCTGGCAGACCTGGCTTTTCTTCCTGTACGCCTCCGTTTTTGCCACAATCATCCCTTTTGGGTTTTACCTGAAAGGGCTGCATTACCTGAAGCCTTACTGCGCCAGTATCGCCGGAACTCTGGAGCCGGTAATGGCAGGGGTTTTCGCCTATTACCTGCTAGGGGAAACCCTTTGCGACCGGCAGTTGCTTGGCTGTGTCCTGATCCTGGCAGCCGTGATCCTTCTCCAAATCGAACCACATCTAACTGGCCCGCTGCCTCCCAGTCGGATCAGAACGATACCATAGTAGCCCGTTTATTCTCCAACATACTGCCTGGCCGCGGCCTCATGCTCCCGCAAAGTCAGGCTGAAGACGTGGGATCCGTCGCCGCGCGCCACAAAATAGAGATACTTAACCTCTGCCGGGTACAGGACCGCCTTGATGGAAGCCAGGCCAGGGTTGGCGATTGGGCCCGGCGGGAGGCCGTTGTTGAGGTAGGTATTGTAAGGGGAAGGAATTTTGAGATCTTCATATGTTAACTTTTCTTTTTGCTTGCCCAGGATATACTGAATGGTGGCACAGGATTCCAAACGCATGCCGTTTTTCAACCGGTTTAAAAACACCGCGGCAATTAGGGGACGTTCCCTGTCAAGCTTGGCTTCCCGCTCTACCAGAGATGCCAGGATTACCACCTGCCTGACCGACAGGCCCATTTGAGCCGCCCGCTGCTGTAATTCTGGAGTAAATGCCTTCTGGAAAGTTTTCAGCATTTGATCGATGATCTCTTTTTCAGACAAACCTGCCTGGAATTCATAAGTGGCCGGAAACAAATAACCTTCCAACCGGTTCGGCCCCGGAGGGATCCCCTTTAAAAACGGGTAATCATATTCCTCGGAAGTTAATGCAGCCTGAAAAGCGGCCTCGTTGGCGATCCCCTTGACGGCCAGTAAATGTCCAATCTGAGCCGCCGTATAGCCTTCCGGGATGGTTACCCGGTAGGAAATCACCTTGCCCCCGACGATCCGGTCCAGTATCTCCCGGAGCGGCCAGGCACTGCTGATGCGGTACGATCCCGCTTCAATCTGCCTCTCCTTGCCCTTCCACCGAGCGTATAAAACAAAGAAATCTGCACTCTTAATCAACTTTTTCCGCGCCAACAGATCCCCAATCTCACGTAATGAGGTCCCTTTTACAATGGTAAGTGTGGAGAATGTTTCCGGACCGGTGCGAGCACTCACAGGAGCGGACAGATAAGCGATATAAACCCTTACTCCGATCCATACTGCCCCTATCAACAGGATGAGCACACCAAGTCGGATCGGGTTAACAAACAGGCACTCAAAAATCCCCCGTTTCTCCCTCTCTGGGATCATACATACGACCAGCTTTCGTGATTTTGTCCATTTTTGTATTTTTCTACATTATAATATAATTCCCTGCCCCAACAGAAAACAATACCTGCCCTGAAAATACGTGCCCTGAAAATACGTTCTGGTTATCCTTGCAGGCGCAGCGACCTACGGAGGTTGTTACTCGCCCTTGACGAAGGAGCAGCTAACGGCAGCCGAACTGAGGCATGGATGCCGAAGTAGCCGACTCCGCTGCATGGATGCAGCGTAGGAGGCGGTCGGCTGCCGTCTGCGACGAGTCCTAGGGCGAGTTAAACCGGAGTCCGGGAGCAAGCGCAAGGATAACCAGATTTCATCCTCTGTTGGTGCCGCCGGAGGCGGCGTGGAGGTCTGTACAGAAGTTACCGGTTAGCAGGAGCAGTATTTTCAGCTGCACCGGGTTGTACGGCTGAATCGGTCTGCTGCTCCAGGCCTGGCTCCGGAAGTACCGGTGGTTCTGATTGTTGCTCCTGTCCTGTTCCGGGTAGCGGAGGCGAGCTGGGAACGGGTTTTGTTCCTACCCTGATAATCTGGTCCACCGGCTTATAAAGGTCGTTGGAAACCAGCCTTTTAGTCACCTGACCATTTGCGTTCTTTGTATAACTGAAAACACGTACCTGGTACCCCTTGATGCCCTTTCTTTCTTCAACCGTTTTCCCTACATACAGATTGGGGTCCTCTTTCTTGATCACCTTGGGTTCCAGCACCTTATCAACGATACTCTCCAGGGTTATATTTTTCTTCTCCTTCATGTTTCCAAACACCTTAACCGTGAGAGCACCGCCGTTCACCCGGGTGCGAATGCACAAGTATCCGCTGGTATTGTTCCGGAATTTGAGGTCACACCCCCCGTAGGCAACGGTGGCATCCCTTCCAAAGGGGACATAAGTGACAGGGAGAGAGTGGTTGCTTCTTTCCACAATCTCCAATCCCGCCAGAAGAGCGGCATTGTACAGGGTGGAGGATACCTGGCAGACCCCTCCGCCAATTCCCGGCGTAAACTGGTCCTGGACGATCACCAAGGCTTCTTTATAACCGGCTTCTTTGCTTCGGGGGCCCACCACACGGTTAAATGAAAAAACTTCACCCGGTTTGATCACGATATTGTCAAGGGCGTCAGCCGCTACATTGATGTTATAAGTACGGTTCACATTGCTGACATCGAAATAGGTGGTATATGAGGCCAGGAGTCCGGTTATTTTCATGGCGAGGATGTCCCCGGTGCGGACTTTCGGCTGTACCTGGCGCAGCCTTAGAGGTATTTCGCCGTCAAAGGGCGGGTCAACCCGGCACAATGCGTCAAGGGTAGCCTGGTAATCGAGGACCCAGCCCGGTTTCCCCGGCTTTACCATCACTTCTCCCCGATCATTTATAACTAAAGCCGCATCCTCAGGAGGATAGGCCATTCCCTTTACAAAACGGGAAAGAACGCTTTGCGCCCTGCGACGGTCAACACCCCCCTTCAAAGGTAGAACCACCTGTCCGTGATAGGCATCCCAGATGTCATGGATGCGTTTCCATACAGAACCGTAGCGGCCCACCAAAAAAGCGCGATGCACCGCTTCCTCTACCTCGAGCCGGAAGCCCAGTTCGCGCCTTGAGATACGCCATTTTTTATCGCCAGCCAGAACCAGATCAACCGGGGAAGAGAGATAACTGTCCTGCAAAAGAGCAAGCTTTTCTTTGGCTGCCTGTTCTGTGAGCCCTGCTACATCCACATCCCCAATCCTGACACCGGGTAGAATTCGACCCTGCCAAGCATGTGACCAGACTGCCGCCCCGGTTAAGGCACCAACGACTAAGATTAAACTTAATAGAAATCCTACAAACCCAAGCTTTATTCTCTTCCGCAACAGGTTTCCCCCTTCCCGTACGTCTTTTTTACTGTTCTACGCCGAGAAGGTTCCGAAGATTACAGCCGCAACCTAGTTATCGTCTTCCTCGCTTAGCAGTTCCTGCCAGGCGTCGGCGACTCTCTCCCACTCCTCGTCATCCTCGATGTCGCACAAGATCTCCTCTCCATCCTCGTCAACGCCAAACTTCAAGATGATGGCATCTTCCTCGTCCGTGGGTTGCAGAATGGCGTATTCTTCTCCATCAACGGTGATCACATCAATTAAATTAAACTCGTGCTCCTTACCGTCCTCGTCCGTTAGAATAATTGTTTCTTCCCTGTCTAATTCCATCTGGATTACCCCCGTTCTTTTTTACACTTGATTAATTATTTGCCCTGCGGAAAAAAATATGCAGTAATCTCAATCTTTTTGAAACCCTTCCTTCTTTTTGCGCCGCTCCAGATAACCGCCCAGGATCCAGTTCGCTGCAACCCGATCGATTACCTTCCTTCTCCGGTATCGACTGGTGTCGCCTTCCAGCAGGGTTTTTTCTGCAGCGACAGTTGAGAGCCGTTCATCCCAGAAGACCACGGGCACGCCAAGCTTCTTTTGAAGCTCTTTGCCAAAAGAAACGATCTCCTCTCCTTCCCTTCCCAGCCTGCCGTTCATATGTCTTGGCAGTCCGACGACGATCTCACCTACGTCATATTTCTTCACAAGTATGCGCAGTGATTCCACAACCTCCTCCATTTTTCCCTGATTTACAGTCGTTAAGGGCTGGGCGATTATCCCCAGTTCGTCACTGATGGCGACGCCAATTCTCTTTTGCCCCACATCCAGGCCCAGTATTCTCATCTTCTTCAACCTCAATATACCTTAATGTAAAAAAAGGGACAGGCAGCCGCACAGTAACCGCACAGAATGCATTTATCACGATCTACCTCTAATCTACCGCCTTTTCCGGGAGTAAGCGCTCCCTGCGGGCATCGGGCGGAGCACTCACCACATCCCTCGCACCATTCGTCTATGTGCAGTGCCCGCTTCTCACGGGAGACTCTTTTTTTGAGAGTTTCAGGGACAGGCAAATTGCTCGCTATCCTGACGCTGTAGTCTATTTCATCCCGGGTTTGCATTCCCACTGCCACCGAGGCGGCAAAAGGCCGGCTGAAAGCAAACCTCAGGGCATTTTCCGTCTCGTTCAGGAGATTGCCGCCCCCCAGTGGTTTCATCAGATAAACACCTTTTCCCGATGCGCCGGCATGCTCAAGAACATCTGTCATGTCCGACAGGGTTCCATCAAGGATACCCAGGCCCCTAATGTTAAACAAGGGATGAATCACGTCGATCTCGGGGAATTCTAATGCCCCACGCACGCCTGCCACCTTATGGGTGGAAATCCCCACCGCCCTGACAAGTCCCTTTTGCTTCGCCTCTACGAGAAATTCCAGTGCCTCCCGGTGGCCTCTAATTGTTAGGGCAGACTCCTGCTCATGCAGGAGAAAGATATCAATCCAGTCACGGCCAAGTTCCCGGCGCGCCTTTTCCAGGCTCCTGCTCATCTCTTCCGCCGTTACTGCATACGACTTTGTGGCCACCACCAACTCCTCACCGGGGTACGACCGGAACAGCCGCCTGAGATAGGGGTAGGTTCCGTATATTTCGGCCGTATCAAAAAAATTAACCCCTTGCCAAACGGCATATTTCAACAGCTCAACACCCTCGGCAAGAGGCAGATTTGCCTGAAGGGGCCCCATTGTCAGCGTACCGAAGCAGAGGCGCGACACCTTCAGGCCTGTGCTTCCCAGGGAACGATATTCCATCTTCGGTTCCGGTTCTTATGTTCATTCTCCTTTTTCAAGATAATATTTGATCAGTTCTTCCAGTAACTCATCGCGTTCGTATTTTCTGATTAAGTTGCGGGCATTTTGATGGTTTGTAATATATGCCGGATCTCCTGACAGCAGGTAACCGACCAGTTGGCTGATAGGATTGTATCCTTTCTCCCTCAACGCCTTGTAGACTGCTTTGAGCACCTCGCGGGCGGAGGTCGTCTCTTCAACCTTAAACTTAAAGGTCATGGTCTTGTCAAGTTCATCCGGCATAAATCCACCCCCACTATCAAAAACACTTCTCCAGAAGGTATCAAAAATCCTTCCTTATCTGGAAAAATTACTGTTTCACACTTAACTGCTGCCGTACCGACTCTATTCCCTTTTGCAGGGCTTCTTCCAAACGGGCGGGATTTTTACCCCCGGCCTGGGCCATTTCGGGTCTTCCGCCGCCGCCACCGTCCACAACCCGGGCAACCTCCCTGATAATATTCCCGGCGTGGAGCCCCGCGCCCTTAACCA
>CADDZD010000072.1 GCA_902812385.1 Clostridia bacterium
TCTCCCGATTCCTCTTCATAACACCCTAATATTCACTGGTTATTACTGGAGAACCCAGATATATCCGGGTTTCATTCGTATCACTGCCGTTCACCAGTGCTATATTTAGATTATACCTGCTGTTGCCGGCCGTAACGGCCTCCAGCAGGACAGGTGTATACCCGCTCAGGTTGAGGTATCTTGCGGTCCGGATAGTTTCTGACGGCTCCCCGCCGAGATACCGGTAAACCGCCCTACCCCAGGCCATCTGCTCTTCCGGATTTAATCTCCGATCAAGCTCTCCCCTGACGGTGAAGTACAATCCCCTCTCCCTGAAGAAACCGGCTAGGAAGGCCCTGAGCCTCTTTTCCCAGGCCTGTCCCTCTTCACTTGTACCGGGGAGGCTGCATTTAACAACAATATAACATAAATCTCCGGGGACGATCTTCTCAACCTTTTGGATACTTATAAGGACTTTTGTCCCGTCCTCGAAATCTTTTTTTATCTTCAAACATGCGCCCCAGTCTGTCTCAATTTGACGCATCCTGCCGCCCGACAGGCCCAGTTGTTGCCCCCGGCCAAGCTTACACCAGATCGCCAGGGGTTCTTCCGCATCCCGCAAAACTCCCCATCCGTCAAGGTCGATGCCTTCCACCCGTACTCCGCTGTCCTGCAGCAGGGAAACAAGCTCCCCAAGGACAAGCCTCTCCCTGTTGGTCTCGCCGGTTCCCGGGAGTATAAGGGCAAAAAAAGCGCCTAAAAATATCAGAGTGATAAGTGCCTTCTGCACGGTAACGCATCCTCCCGATCCCAGGTCATTCGTGATATTTTCTCCCGCTGCTTCTTCTTTTATTCCCCACGGCCCGGCCTGCTGCAATCGCCCAACGCCTGCGGGTTTAGGCACAAAAAGCCGTACCAACCGGGCGCGATGCCAACTTGCCGGCACAGAGACAGAGGGGCGGCAATATTTTCGCACGGCACTCAAATTTTTGAGTGCAGAAAAGAGGATTTCGGAAATATATGCCTAAAGCTAATAAGATGCAAATTGCAGCTTTTTGGGAGTGAAATCCATGAAAACCGATACTGAAGCCATGGACATCTCCAGGGGAACCGCTCTGAAGTTCATCTTACTGCTGGGTCTGGTCAGCCTCTTCGGAGATATTACATACGAAGGAGCGCGCAGCATTACCGGGCCGTTTCTCGCCCTGCTGGGGGCAAGCGCCACAGCGGTGGGTGTAGTTGCCGGACTGGGGGAATTGATCGGATACTGCCTGAGGCTGGTTTCCGGGTTCCTTACGGATAAAACCGGAAGGTACTGGCTGATCACCCTCACAGGCTATACCCTGAACCTGGTGGCGGTCCCCCTGCTTGCACTGGCAGGTTACTGGCAGATTGCCGCCCTTTTGATCATTTCTGAACGCCTGGGGAAGGCCATCCGCACGCCCGCCCGGGACGCCATGTTATCCCATGCCACCTCCCGGGTCGGGAGAGGCTGGGGTTTTGGCCTGCATGAAGCCATGGACCAGATCGGGGCGCTGGCCGGCCCCCTGCTGATCGCAGCGGTGATGACACGCTATGGAAACTACCGGTTAGGCTTCGGTATTCTCGCCATCCCGGCCTTCCTGGTGCTCGTTATCCTGGCCACGGCCCGCATCCTTTACCCGCGCCCGCGGGATTTTGAGCCTGTCTCCAAAAAGATTGAAAGCAAGGGCCTGCCGGGTGCCTTTTGGACATACCTGATCGCCACCGCTTTAATCGCAGCAGGGTATGCCGACTTTGCCCTGATCGCCTATCATTTCAAAAAGGCGGCCATCTTCTCGGACAACATCGTTCCGATCCTCTATGCCGTGGCGATGGGGGTCGATGCCGTGGCCGCTCTCATATTCGGGCGGTTGTTTGACCGCCTGGGGGTCAACACCCTGATCATCTCTTCCCTGCTCTCATCTCTGTTCGCCCCGCTGGTTTTCCTGGGAGGATGGCGGCCGGCAGTGGCAGGTATGATCGCCTGGGGGATAGGCATGGCCGCCCAGGAGTCGGTGCTCAGAGCGGCCATTTCGGAAATGGTTCCATCCCACAAACGGGGTTCAGCCTACGGCATCTTTAACACCGGCTACGGCCTGTTCTGGTTCCTGGGCAGCTCCCTGATGGGCATTCTCTACGACAGGTCGCTGCTCGCCCTGGTGATCTTCTCAATCACCGTACAACTGGCAGCAGTTCCGGTGCTGCTGGTCACAAAGAAACAGCTCAAAGCGGTTAGCGGCTGATTGCCGCCAAAAACCAGAAAGGCGAAAAAGACCCCAAGACAGGGTCTTTTTATTTCGTATTTCACCTACATGCCGCTCAGGCATCACCGGGCCGGTCGGCTGCCGTCTACAACCAGTCTTTGCTCGAGTTCAACCGGAGCGCCGGGAGTGGGTGTTTAAATTTCCTGTCATTTTACGGACAGTCTACTTTGGGCGGCAGCGCCGGCAGTAGCCGTAAAACTTCACAGTATGATCGGTTATCTTGAAGCCGTGGTTGCGCTCTATTATCTCCTCCAGCTTGTTCAAAAGGTCGTCCTCTACCTCCGCAACCTCCCCGCAGCTCAGGCAAACCAGGTGATGATGACGGTGGCGCTCGTGGCGGGTAAGCTCATAACGGCTGCGCCCGTCGTCAAAATTGACCTTGTGGAGGATGTTGAGTTCCACGAATAATTCCAGGGTCCGGTAGATGGTGGCCAGACCTATCTCGATCCCTTTCTTGCGGAGCAGCCCGTAAATGTCCTCGGCACTCAGGTGCCGGTCGCTGTTTCCGATGATCGCCTCGAGGATGATCTTTCTGTGAGGAGTCAATTTGTACTGGGAGGAGAAATGCTTTTTTTCGATCTGATCAATTTTCTTTTCCATAATCCCGCCTCTTATTCTATTAATTACCATACACCGCCACAACCTAATCATATGAATATAGGGAAACAACTATGTATTCCCCAAAATCAACCCTTTTCCTGCCCTGGCAATGTTCAGGTTTATCTTGCCTTGTAAATACATTCCGGTTATCCTTGCAGGCGCAGCGACCCAGCACTCACCGAAACTCTGTTACATAATTAGCCTTTGTTTTATAATTCCGTTTTTTGTCTTTTTCAGCTAACGAAGCAGCAGTGAGTGCTGGGTCGTTACTCGCCCTTGACGAAGGAGCAGCTAACGGCAGCCGAACTGACCCCGCACTCAAAGGAAATTCTCCACTTTAACGTTTCTTCGGAACTGACCGTTATTAAATTCTCTCATTACAGAGAAAGTGCCATTGAGTGCGGGGGAAGTAGCCGACTCCGCTGCAAGGATGCAGCGTAGGAGGCGGTCGGCTGTCGTCTGCGACGAGTTTTAGGGCTAGTTAAACCAGAGTCCGGGAGCAAGCGCAAGGATAACCAGATTTTCATCCTCTGTTGGTGCCGCCGGAGGCGGCGTGATCGTCTGCCCTGAAAATGTTCAGGTTTCGTTACATAGTTCCGCAGCTGCCTTAGAACCGGTCTGAGCAAGCCCTGGCGCTGTTTTTCGCGTTTTTAGACAAGAGAACCGTCCCCTTGTCTGTCTGTGTCTGCCCTTGACCCGGCGGTTGGCGACCACTATAATTATAATTGAAAATGATAATCATTCTCAATAACCTGATTTTTTATACATCTCACTACGGGGAGTGAATCCATGGAACACTGCCACTCAAAGACAGGCCGGTTTCCCGGTCTTAAAACTTGGTCAGGCACCCAAAGCCGCGGTAAAACCCCGAATGTTCACTTCATGAATCAGATCGCCCTTGTGGGTACACCCAACGTGGGCAAGAGCGTGATCTTCAACCTGCTGACGGGTGCCCGGGCCACAGTATCCAACTACCCTGGCACCACCGTCGAGGTCTCCAGGGGAAAGTCTTCATCAGGAAGGACGGTATTGGGAGTAGTGGACACCCCCGGAATGTATTCTTTAATGCCAATTACCGAAGAGGAAAGGGTTACGAGACGGCTCCTGCTGGAGGAGCGGCCCGGGGTGGTCCTGCACGTCGTCGACGCCAAGAACCTGGAGCGCATGCTTAACCTGACTCTGCAGCTGATCGAGGCCGGCTTCCCTGTTGTGCTTGTCGTGAATATGATCGATGAAGCCAGGAGACTTGGGATTAACATAGATTTCCGCAAGCTGGAAGCGCTCCTGGGAGTCCCCGTTGTCGCCACCTCCGCCGTATACAGGCTCGGCCTGGACCGGCTCAGGGAAGTTGTGGCCGGTTACCGTCTCCATACTAAGAGGCAAGCAGAAAGCCAGGACGCACCGCGCCATTTGGTTGTCTATACTCCCGAAATCGAGAAAAACATCTTAAAAATCGAACAGCTGCTTTCAAACAATTACGGCCTTACCAAACGGGCTGTGGCCCTATTGCTGCTGCAGGGCGACCGGGAAATTCACGAGCTCGTCGCCAAACGAGATACTGCAAACTATGATAGAATAAATGAGCTTGTCGCCGGATTACAGGCGAGCGGTCAGGAATCCCTCAACTTCGTCATCGGGAAGCGGCGCCAGGACAGGGTGAGCAAGCTGTGCCGGCAGGTGGTGACAGAATGGCCGCAGCACCGCCTTAGTTGGGGGGAACGCATCAGCAGGCTGACCATGCAGCCCCTCACCGGAATCCCGATCCTGCTGCTTGTTCTCTATTTCGGCCTGTACCGGTTCGTGGGGGTCTTTGGGGCCGGAACCCTGGTGGACTACCTGGAAACCGGTTATGAAACCGTTGTTAACCCCTTGATAAACAGCCTGGTGACGAGCTATGTCCCCTGGCCGGCCGTGCAAAGCCTGCTGGCAAAAGACTACGGAGTTCTCACCCTTGCTCTGAGGTATGCCATAGCCATCGTGCTTCCCATCGTCGGAACCTTTTTCCTGGTCTTCTCCGTAATCGAAGACTCCGGCTACCTGCCCCGGCTGGCAATGCTGGTGGACCGCGTCTTCAAGTGGGTCGGCCTGAGCGGACGGGCGGTGATCCCCATGACCCTCGGCTTCGGGTGTGACACTATGGCCACCATGGTCACCCGCACTCTGGAATCGCCCCGGGAACGGGTGATCGCAACCCTGCTGCTCGCACTGGCAATCCCCTGTTCCGCCCAACTGGGTGTGATCCTGGCCGTTCTTTCCGGACGGCCAAAGGCGATGGCCGTTTGGGTGGGATTTATCCTCCTGGTCTTTATTCTGGTAGGTTTTTTAACCGCCAGGCTGATCCCCGGAGAGCCATCCGGTTTCTACATGGAACTGCCCCCCATGCGCTGGCCGAGGTGGCAGAACGTACTCATGAAAACATATACAAGGATGCAGTGGTACTTCGTTGAAGTGCTGCCGCTCTTCATCCTGGCCAGTGTTCTGATCTGGTTCGGTGAGTTGACAGGGGTCTTCCAGTTCCTGATCGCCGTTTTGACCCCTCTAGTCAAGTGGCTCGGATTGCCGGCACAGACGGCCCAGGTGTTCCTGTTCGGATTCTTCAGAAGGGACTACGGCGCCGCAGGATTGTTCGACCTCTACCGCAGCGGAGGCCTTACGGGTACACAACTGGTGGTGGCATCGGCCACCCTGACGCTGTTCGTGCCGTGCATCGCCCAGTTCACCATGATGATCAAGGAGCGCGGGGTGAAAACCGCGGCCGCCATAGCCTCCTTTATCTTTCCGTTCGCCTTCTTGTCGGGATACCTGCTTTACCGGCTGATCCTTTTCCTGGGGGTGAGCCTGTGATCAGGTGTTCATTTTGCGGCTTGGAATTTCCGGAGAAGGCCGCCGTTGCCTCTTGCTGCAGCTGCCCCTGGCACAAAGCGTGCGGCAAGCTGAAGTGTCCCCGCTGCGGCTATGAAATACCTAAAGAACCGGGATTGATCAGGTGGTTGAAAAAATGGATGGGGGAAAGAAGACATGCCGGTTAATGTGGTAACCCTTACTAAGATGGAGGTAGGCCAGCACGGCAGAATTTTCTCCCTGACCCACAGTAATCCCGACAAGGTCAGGAAGCTATTAGCCCTGGGGCTTTACCCCGGGCTCCCGATTAGGCTGCTCCAAAAGTTTCCTTCCTACGTCATTCAGGTGGGCCACACCCAGCTTGCCGTCGATACAGAAACCGCTCAAAGCATCGAGGTGGCTAAAGAACCCGGGGCGGGTGCGGCCTGCAGCCGTCATCGTTACCGGCACGGGTGGTGGCGGCGGTGGTTAAATCACCGGGATTCATTCTCCTCAGAATAACAACAGTGGCTTATCCTTCCAGGCCCGGCACTCAATGATACTTGATCCTGTTAAAAGCAGTTTATTTCATCAGATTATTCTATTACCAACTCTACTACCTCAGCCGTATAGAGTGCCGGGCGAGTTCAACCCGGCACTTATTACCTTCCCTTACCTTCCCTTACCTTCCCCCGCAGCCGCCTTGAGGCGGGCGATGGCACGCTTTAAGGCAAGCTCGGCCCGGACGTAGTCCAGGTCCTGGGCCTTTTCCTGGAGACGCCGTTCGGCTCGCTTCTTGGCTTCCTGGGCGCGTAAAACGTCGATGTCTTCACCCCGCTCGGCAGTATCCGCCAGGACCCGGAGGGTGTTTTCCCGCATCTCGAAGACTCCAAGGTTGCACGCCACGGTGTGGGATTTCCCCTCCTTGCGGTACCTGATCACGCCGATGTCCAGGCCGCCGAAGATAGGCACGTGGTTGCGCAGGATACCCAGGAAGCCGCCAACGGCAGGGAGCATCACCGATTCCACTTCTTCGGAGACGACAACCTTCTCTGGATTTACTATTTCCAGCTTAAAGCTCTTCATTAACCTGCAGCCTCCGCTTCGCGGGCGCGGGCCACGACTTCGTCAATGGTTGATGCCATGTGGAAGAACTGTTCGGGGATCTCGTCGTGGCGGCCCTCCAGGATTTCCTTGAATCCCCTTATGGTTTCCTTAATGGGCACGTAGACTCCGGGCCTCCCGGTAAAGGCCTCCGCCACGAAGAACGGTTGGGACAGAAAGCGCTGGATCTTCCTTGCCCGGGCTACCGTCAGCTTATCCTCGTCGGACAGTTCGTCCATCCCGAGGATGGCGATGATGTCCTGCAGGTCCTTGTAACGCTGGAGCACCTTCTGGACACCGCGCGCCACCGTATAGTGTTCCTCCCCCACCACCGCCGGGTCAAGGATGCGCGAGGTGGAGTCCAGCGGGTCCACCGCCGGGTAGATGCCGATTTCGGTCAGGGCCCTGGAAAGAACGACCGTCCCGTCCAGATGGGCAAAGGTTGTGGCCGGAGCCGGGTCGGTCAGGTCGTCCGCCGGGACGTAGATCGCCTGGACGGAAGTGATCGAACCCTTGCGCGTGGAGGTGATCCTCTCCTGCAAAAGGCCCATGTCCGTCGCCAGGGTCGGCTGGTAACCCACGGCGGACGGCATTCTCCCGAGCAAAGCGGATACTTCCGAACCCGCCTGGGTGAACCGGAAGATGTTATCGATAAAGACCAGTACATCCTGGCCTCCCTGGTCCCGGAAGTACTCTGCCAGGGTCAGTCCCGTAAGGCCGACCCTCAGGCGGGCTCCCGGGGGTTCGTTCATCTGGCCGAAGACCATGGCGCACTTGTCAAGCACACCGGACTCCTTCATTTCCAGCCAGAGGTCGTTCCCTTCCCTGGTTCTTTCACCCACACCGCAGAACACGGAATAGCCCCCGTGCTCATAGGCGATGTTCCGGATGAGTTCCATGATCACAACCGTCTTGCCCACACCGGCACCGCCGAAAAGGCCGATCTTCCCGCCTTTTGCGAAAGGTGCCAGGAGGTCGATCACCTTGATCCCCGTTTCCAGCATCTCCCGGGCCGGGCGCTGCTCCACGACCGAAGGGGGGGCATGGTGAATCGGACGGTACTCCTCGGCCTCCACCGGTCCCATCTCATCGATCGGCTGCCCCAGCACGTTGAACAGCCGGCCAAGGGTTTCCTTACCCACCGGTACCTTGATGGGGGCACCGGTGTCCAGGGCGCGCATCCCCCGCCGCAAACCATCGGTCGAAGCCATGGCAACGCACCGCACGGTGTTGTTTCCGAGGTGCTGCATTGCCTCTAAAGTCAGATCTATTTCCTCCTTAAGGCTTGCCCTGATCTCTTCATCCTGATCGCTGCTCCTGATCCTCATGGCATTAAAGAGGTCGGGAAGACGCCCGGGAGGAAATTCGATATCAACCACAGGGCCGATAACCTGGACCACTTCACCGTAGTTTCCTTCGCTCAATTCAATACCTCCTTATCCTTTCAACGCTTCCGCCCCGGTGACGATTTCCGTCAGTTCCTTGGTAATCGCCGCCTGTCTTGCCTTGTTGAATGACAGGGTCAGCTGGTTGATCATTTCCCCGGCATTTTCGGTGGCATTTCCCATGGCCAGCATCCGGGCAGCGTGTTCGCTGACCTTTGCCTCCAGCATGGCACGGTAAACCTGGGCCTCCACAAACCGGGGCAAGATGATGTCAAGGACTCTCTTCGGGCTGGGTTCGTAGATGTAATCGTCTGCCCGCCTGCTCTCATTTCCATCACCTGTGGGAATCTCTATAGGCAGGAGGCGTCTCACCACCGGGCGCTGCCTGGAAGTCGATATAAACTCGGTATAAACCAGGTTGATCTCATCCAGTGCTCCGCTTTCGTATAGTTTTAATATATGTCGCACAACCTCCCGGGCCGCGTCTACCCCCGGCTCATCACCTATTCCGATAAAATCGGCCAGCAGATCGTACCCACGCCGCCGGAAGAAATCGCGCCCCTTGCGGCCTACCGCCACGATACTTCTGGCATCCCTTTCCTTTAAAACATCCTGGGCAAACCTGATCACCCGGGCGTTAAAGGCCCCGCACAGGCCGCGGTCGGAGGTAAAGATTACAAAACCGGTGTTCCTGACCTCCCGCTCCACAAGGAGAGGATGGGAAACGTCTTCAAGGGAAGCAGCGATCCGCCCGGCCATTTTGCGAATCTCCTCGGCGTAAGGTCTTGCCGCTTCAACCCTTGACTGGGCGCGGCGCAGGCGCGCCGCCGCAACCATTTCCATGGCCTTGGTGATCTGCTCGGTGTTTTTGATGCTCCGGATGCGCCGTTTGATGTCACGCATTTGCTCCGGCATAGATTGGCGTCACCTACCTTGTAAATAGATGTCCGAGGCAGGATGTCAGATGTCGGATGTCGGAAGCTCGCAGGAACTGTCTAACACCGGTTTCGAACTACCCTCCAACCCTGACTTCGCCTGCATTTACATCTTTCTGATGGTGCCGCCTGGGCGGCATGTGCGTCTGACTTCGCTTTTTCAGGCTGATTTCCGGATTGAAGCAGCGGCGCCGAATTGATCCACAAATTCCTTGATCACCTTGTTTAAGCGATCCGCCAGTTCTTCGGAAATGATCTTCTTTTCCCTGATTTCCGCAAGAATTTCGGGGTACCCGTTCCGCAGGTATACCAGGAATTCCTTCTCAAATTCCTGGATCGATTCCACCGGGAGGCTGTCGAGAAAACCGTTGACACCCGCGTAAACAACCGCCACCTGCTCCTCGACGGGCATGGGGGCATACTGGCCCTGTTTCAAAAGCTCGGTCATCCTCTCCCCACGGGCCAGCCGGGCGAGGGTGGTCTTGTCCAGGTCGGACCCGAACTGGGCAAAGGCGGCCAGTTCACGGTACTGGGCAAGGTCGAGCCGGAGACTCCCGGCGACCTGGCGCATTGCCCTGATCTGGGCGGAACCGCCGACCCGGGAAACCGAGATGCCCACGTTGATGGCCGGCCTGATTCCGGCATAGAAGAGGTCGGGCTCCAGGTAAATCTGGCCGTCGGTAATCGAGATCACGTTGGTCGGGATATAGGCCGAGACGTCCCCTGCCTGGGTCTCGATGATCGGAAGAGCGGTGAGGGATCCCCCTCCCATTTCATCGCTCAGCTTGGCAGCCCTCTCCAGCAGGCGGGAGTGGAGGTAGAAAACATCCCCGGGATAAGCCTCCCGCCCTGGCGGCCGGCGCAAAAGGAGGGAAAGCTCCCGGTAAGCCACCGCGTGCTTGGACAGGTCGTCATAAACCACCAGGACATCCTTGTTTTCCTCGTACATGAAGTATTCTCCCATGGCGCACCCGGCGTAAGGTGCCAGGTAAAGCAGCGGGGCAGGATCGCTGGCAGTGGCTGTAACCACAATGCTGTAGTCCATGGAGCCGGTCTCCTCAAGCTTCTGGATGACGCCGGCCACCGTGGACGCCTTCTGGCCAATGGCCACGTAGATGCAGATCACGTTCTGCCCTTTCTGGTTGATAATGGTGTCCACCGCCAGGGCGGTCTTGCCGGTCTGGCGGTCGCCGATGATCAACTCCCGCTGGCCGCGCCCTATGGGAATCATGGAGTCCACGGCCTTGATCCCCGTCTGCAGGGGCACCTTCACCGGCTGCCGCTTAACCACGGAAGGAGCAAGGAACTCCACCGGACGGAATTTGTCCGTTTCAATCGGCCCCTTCCCGTCCAGGGGTTGTCCGAGGGAGTTCACTACCCTTCCGATCAGGGCGGGGCCTACAGGCACCTCCACAATTCTGCCCGTGCTGCGGACGGTATCTCCCTCCTTGATATGGGCATAAGGCCCCAAAAGGACGACACCGATGTTATCCTCTTCCAGGTTGAGGACCATCCCGTAAACGTCGCCGGGAAAAAGCAGAAGTTCGCCTGCCATGGCCTTTTCCAGCCCGTAAACCCGGGCGATACCGTCCCCCACCTGAATCACCGAACCCACGTCGGCTATATCAATTTCGGACTGGTAGCGTTCGATCTGGGTTTTGATGAGGGAACTGATTTCTTCGGCACTAATGTTCATTTATGTTCCCACCTCTAGCTTTCCTAAAGATCTGTCAGCAAGTCGCGCCCCCATCAAAGCCAACCGCTTGGAGACGCTCCCATCAATGATCCGGTCACCCACCTTGATCACCATTCCTCCGATCAGCTCCGGGTGCACGCTTACTTTCAATTCAATTTGCTTTTTAAAATGCTTTTCCAGCACCTGCCGCACCCTTGCTTCTGCTTCGGGGTCAAGGGGGAAGGCGGTCTTTACTTCCGCCACTGCAATATTCCGTTCCGCTCGTAAAAGGTCCGAGAAAACTTCAACTATAGCATCCAGGTAGCGCTCCCGGTGCTTGTCTACAAGCAGTTCGATAAAAGCCAGAACCGTGCGAGAGACGAGTTTCTCCCACAGCGCCCGCACGATCTCTTTTTTCCTGCGGGAGGAGATCCGCTGATGTCCCAGCAGATCCTTTAGAGCAGGATCCTCCAGGAATTTAGATATGATCTGGAGATCGGAGGCCGCAGTATCGAGACTACCCTGTTCCTTGGCCAGTTGAAACAGGGCCCTGGCGTAACGGCGGGCAATGGCATTTTGCATCAATGAACTTCCCCTACCTCATCCAGGAACTGATCCACCATCTTTGTATGGTCTTCCTTTGTCACAGTCCTGCCCAAAATCTTTTCCGCCGCCATCACGGCCAGGGAAGCCACCTCCTGGCGCAGCGTCTTCAGGGCATCATCGCGCTCGCGCTGGATCTCCTGGTGCGCCTTTTCCAGCAGCGCCGCGGCCTCTGCCCTGCTCTGCTCCAGCAGTGCGGCCCGCGCCTCCTCACCAACCCTGGTCGCCCTGGCAACTATCTCCTGGGCCTCCTGCTTTGCGCCGGCCAGCTTGTTGCGGTACTCCTCGAGCATCGCCTCCGCCTCCGCCCGCGCCTGCTCGGCCTCGGAGATGTTGCGCCTGATCTCGTCACTGCGGTTATCCAGAAACTTGATCACAGGATTATAGAAAAATTTATACAGGATGGCAAGAATCACGAGAAAATTGATAATTGCCCATGTGAACTCATACCAGGTAAATTCCACGAAAATTCCCTCCATCAGGCGGGTCAAATACCGGGGGCGTCTTGTAAGGCTGAACCAACGCCCCCGGGGAGATCCCAAAGACCTTTAACTAACCAATTTTTCCCAGCAGCATAAAAGCAATTAAGAGTCCGTAAATGGTCAACGCCTCCATAAAGGCCAACGCAATGATCAGCGTTGTTCGCAGTTCTCCGGCCGCTTCCGGCTGGCGGGCGATTCCTTCCATGGCTTTTGCTGCTGCATTACCCTGCCCCACAGCAGGACCCACTGTAGCGATCCCCATTACAAGGGCAACTGCCAGCGCAATGATCGCATTTACCAAGTTGTCTCCCTCCTTTCCGAATGTTCATCCTCAATTCTAATCACTTCTTGCATCAGTCATATTATATCTCCAGGCCGTCTTGTAACAGAGGTTTACGGCCGGATCGACAACTCCATTGCTCTTTCAATGACCCTCGGCGGTGGCGATGGATATGTAAATCGCTGCCAGAGTCGTAAAGACCAGGGCCTGGATAAAGCCGAAGAGCAGGCCCAGCAGCTGCATGGGAATCGGTGAGAAGTATGGCGCCAGGCTGAGCAGAACCGCCGCCACAGTTTCTTCTCCAAAGATGTTGCCGTAAAGTCGGAGGGAAAGAGATAGGGGTTTGACCAGTTCCTCGATGATGTTCAAAGGCAGGAGAACCCAGATGGGCTGGATGAAATGCTTCAGGTAGCCCAGGCCCTTTTCCCGGATTCCTGCCACCTGTACCAGGACAAAAACCACGAT
>CADDZD010000073.1 GCA_902812385.1 Clostridia bacterium
AAAAAGAATTCGCCAGAAAAGAGAGGTTTCCCTTCTTATTTCTCGTTATTTTTCGCCGTTCCTATGTTTTTCTTCTTTGGGGTCAATTTTGCCAAAACGCCGTTTGCCCATACCCACAAGCAGCATACAGCCTGGCTAGTGCCGGGGTAAATTATTTTCGCCTTTGCCCTCAAACGCCCTATTCATCTTTACTTCCGGTCATCGCAATTGGCTCCACCAAACGTAAATATTTTTCTGAACGTATCATTTATTGAGCGACCAAGGTACGATAAAGCCAACTGATGAATGTAACGGAGGCGCTGAAAAGGGTAGGAGTCTAAAACTTTTCGCTCATCGGAATCAAGCCTGATAAAAATATGTAATGGATCACGAATTTCGTGATATTCTTTCATAAGAAAAGATTCCCCTAAAACTATAAATAACGGGAACAGTTTACTCCGAACAAGTGTTTTATAAAATTCTCTGTCTGATCCAAAAATCCTTCTTTCCGGGAAAAGTGTTTTCAAGGTTTTTCACGTCCATTAACCTGCCACGCCACGTTCAGCGCTATCTTCACTCCCGCCCGAAATCTTTCAAATCGCACAATGTCGCCAGGTACTCGGCAAAACAAACAAAACAATCAGGGGGACGGTGATGTCTACCCCCTTCAGGCTTTATTTTAACAGTCAGCTCCGTTATCCTAGCAATCTGGAGAAGAGGTTCTTCCCCTCCCCGAAGCCCAGTCGCTTTGCCGCTTCAAGCTCCTCCCCCTTCATCACGACAAGCCCCGCCGTCCAGCGGGCGGCAATTTTTGAACCATAGAAGAGTGTTGTGGATGATCGAACCATAAGGAGGAGGTCCACATGAGCTTTTTCGGGATGAAACAAGCTGCAAGGGGTTTAAAAGCATAGTGGCGAGAAGGTTGGGCCGGAATAATCGATTAAGGCGTGGGCTTCGGGGAAGAAGAGCTGTTATTTCCGCTGACCGGGAACCTGCCTGCCCTGGGGAATATAATTTTTCAAGATATACTTACTGAACGAACCTGCTCAATTCCTCCCATATGATGTTCCGGGCTTCTTCCAGGGAGCCGGCGGCAAACAGCCGATCCAGCACCCGATCCAGCGCATCCATGTCGGTCAGTTGCGGCACCTTTTCCTGTATGGCGGCAGAATCCGCTCCAAACCTGCGAGCCAGATACCTGCATATGACCTCCTGCTTGGCTTTAATCTTGCCTTCCGCACGGCCCTCCGCAAGGCCTTCCGCACGGCCTTTTTCATGCCAGCTGGTGGTTATTTGCATAATGGCATCAACCTCCTTTTTGTCCATTTTACCCAATTCCCGGTAAAGTTGTTCTTCTTCCTCGCGGTTCAGCTTCAGGTAGGCTTCGAAAAAAGCGGCCAGCAGCTCCATCCGCGCCGGGTCCACTTTCATCCGGGCCAGCATGCGCAGGAATTCCAGCTTTACACGAACCCTCTCTTCCGGCCTGAAGCCCATTTTGCTTAACAGCGCCGCTGCTACCGGATTATTACTATGGATGTACTCCCGCCAGTCAAGTTTTTTTAACTCCAGCTTGTAAAACCTGAAATTTAGAACATCCAGGAAGGGGAAGACAATCCCGAAGCTGTCCGGTTCATCCCGTACCCGGTCGTAGCCGAATACGGCCACCGGTAATATCTTCCGCCGGTACTTCTCGTATAACCGGCTGAAGTATACAAACATCCGCTCGTTAAAATTCTTTTGTACGTACGATTGCGGTTCAATGTGTACCAGTATCAAACCGGGTTGTCCCTTAAGCCTGGTTTCCACCAGAATGTCTACTTCGTGTCTGTCACCGGCCGTAACATCGGTGAAGATTTCTTGCTGGAGAAACCTGATCTGCCTCAGGTCAATGGAACGAGCAGCTTCCGGAAAGAACAACTCCATGAACTCGGCGAAAAAGTTCTCCAAAAGTTCTTTGAACAAACGATCATGGTCAATTTGATTTTCCGTCATCTGACAGTTCTCCCGTTTAATTGTTGTAACGAGCACACCCTGTCTTTTTATTTTTCATGATATTTTAAGTATACCAGGGTTTTTGCTGGCAAACAATTCACCAGGGCCCCCCAAGGTCACCTTGGCCGTTTCAATCAGGAAATAACACACGCCAAACCACTCTAAACTGCCGCCAAAAAGGAAATTGCCCGGCCAGAACAATCAGGGGGACGGTTCTGCTGTTTGGATCCAATCATGCAGGATTTGTCCCGCTCCGGTTTTTCCATCTGGTGCAGGACACCAACAGGTATGCCGCTTGATTTTCTGACTTCGTGTTTCGCCGCCTGCCCTTGCCTGCAGGCGCAAACATGAGAACGTCCCTCTGTTTGCCTAGCTTTCGGCCGTGGCCATGGCGCGGCAGGCCCTTAATACTTCCTGCCTATCTTCCGCCTGATGCGACTAATTCTCACGGCAGCCGGGGAGACGCCGCCGATAAGACCAAAAACCCGATCCTCAAGATTGCCCAATAAGCGGCTGTTCTTTAAAAAATCTCCCAGCAGCGCATTCACCACTAACCCCACTATGGAACTTAGCCCTGGGATAGAGACGCCTGCAGGCAGGAAAGCCAGGTCGAGGCCCAGACCCAAGAGATCCACCTGTTCTTGCACCCAGTGGAAAGGTGATTTGCGCCACCTGGCAACCTCTTGGTTGAACTTCTCCAGTTCAGCCTGCAGTTGTTCCGGGTTTCCCCTGTCCTGTTTATGATCTCGGTGACAATTTGCCGCAGCCTTTCTGCTTCACTGGAACTAATAACCTCCAGGAACTCGCGGAGCGGAACATGCCTGGGCCGCATGATACAAAGCCCCTTTAAAATCGTCCCCAACTTGTTAACACCAGGCGGAAACACGACACACTGGGGACCCGCCTGGAGGTGGGCAACCATATTGAAAATTGGTTCGTTTAGGACCGCGGTTGGAGCATATACTGCCCCGAGAGCCCGGGCTAAAACCATTTCCGCGCTGTAAACATGGGCCTCAATAATGATGGTATCCCGAATTTCCCTTTGCTTGTGATCGTGATAAAACTCAAGGAGCGAGTGGATCATTCCTCCTGCTGTAAGATTACCTGCAGTTGCATATCCCTGATCCATAAACCACTGCTCGCCCCGCTCGGCCACCATAATATGAGTTTCTACAGTATCAGCCAGAACGCGAAAAAAGTGTTTTGCCAGTTTCTCGTCAGCGCCAGGTACTGCGGATGCGCCGCCGGCCACCGAATGCACCGCCTGGTAAACCTGAGCGGCGCTTTGGGGGTCTTCTCTAAACTGCCGCCAAAAAGGAAATTGCCTGGCCATGGTTAGCACGGTCAGGCCGTCAAGCTGCCTGGGGAGGATGACGCGAAGTTCAGGGTCCTCTAACAGAGACAGGACAGTCCGGGATTCATACCGGTGAAGGGGTGCCCGGAAAACCGGTGTGACGCGGCCCGTTCTTGCCAATTCGAGAAGCAAATTAGGCTCCGGTCTCCATTCTCCGGTCTTGCTCCCAGATCCCAAGGCGTCATCCTGCGGTACCGCCAGGTACACGTGAGGAAAGAGAGTCAGCAGAACTTCTAAATCATCCTCTAGCATCCCGGGGCCGGAATACACCGCAGCACCCTTCGGCATCTTGTGCCTGATAATCTCGCGGTGGTCTACGGCACCGCAGATCAACGCCCCGAGATGATCGCGGAAACGCTCTTCGTCTTCCTTAGCCAAAGAATAGAGCTTCTTGTCCTGATAGAGGGCCGGATCAAGGCGCCTTGTGCCCGCTTGGAGAAGGTTAAACCGGCGCGAACTTGCGGCGGCGAGATTGAAAATCATAGACCTTGTACGTTACCCCGGAAGGAAAAATCTCCTTGAGCAGTTTCTTTGCCTCTTCCACCATTGCCCAAGAGGCGCGGCCACCTTCATCTCCCAGGTACACGTCTACCACTCCGCCAGCCACCGTCACTGCCTCCGCATGCACGCAACCGGGAACGCACGTTTTGAGGAGTATTTCCAAATCGGCCTTGGTAGGGGGAACGAACACGCAGGCTCTCTTGAGTTCGGGGGAAAGCTCGCAAGGCGGAACTGCATCCCCAGGGCCGCCGGCGTACGGCTCTACATGGACCAGAACTGTGACCGGCCGGTACTTTTCCACTACCTCTTTGGCGGCAGCAAGAAGCTCGGTGGGGGCCTCGCCCCCGGCATCACCGACATATACGGTTACGGTCGCAGGAGCCTCTTCCACCGAGTTTATCTTTCTAATTCCCGGGACACGGAAAAGCAAGGCACGCTCAATTAAGAACCTCTCAAGGCTCATATAACATTCCCCGTTCGCCCATAGGTGCGAAAAGTAGGATTTAACAGACACCTTTTCCCTTTCGACCGGGTACTGCTGGCTGCGTTATTACCGTGTTCCGGTCTCTGCCATGAGAGAATCACCGGCCACAGCGCGGGTTGCAGGAAAAACGGTCCCCTGACGAAGGGTCCCTGGTTACCGGCAACTATCTGGCCTTTCACTGGAAAGGACCAGCCTGATAGCACGAAGGATATTCGACTTTCCTGCATCATTCTTGTCGATAAAAAGCCGCAAATATTGCTTTTCCTGATCAAACTCAAGTTTTATGTTGCGCAACGACCTGAAATTCTGCACTTCCAGGCTTGTCAATATAAGATCCCCAATCCCACTCCCCCTCAATTGAGTTGTATGATGCACTCATGGCACATACAATAGAGTTACAGTGATTCGGCTCTATGTACCAAGATTTTTTGGGCGACTCGCTTGAAAACAGCAGTAAACTCATCATCTTTGTTTAATACATACTTGAGCAATTCGTTTATTTTCCCGCGTTCAGCAAGATGATCAACCAGAGCACTAGCCACTGCTTCAGTAAACTTTTGCTTAAATTCCTCCCAGACTGCGTCATATACTATCTTATCTCGAGAAGCAGTCAGGTTAATTTCCCATGCGCCCGATAAATCAAGGTCATACTCGACCGGAAAAGGCCACCAGAGTTTACCACTACCGCTTTCCCGTTCCCTGGTAAAATACCGATAACCATCCGAAAAAAGATTATCCTGAACACCTATCCCCTTTATCGACAACCTTCCTTGCGAAGCATATTTTATAGAAAACCCCTCGACCATACCATATCCGTCCCAAGAATTTGAGACCTCTTCAATTGCATTAGTCGTCAGGCTCAGATTTGTATAAAATTTCATATATTGGTCATTAATGACTGCTCCTTCGTATCCCAGTTCTACCATATCCGTAAACGCACCGTCTTCTTTTAAAAATACACAGTTAATCTTACCTTTCAGACCCGCCGGGTCATCAAGCTCTAAAGGGACCACATCAATGCATTTATGGGCTCTTGCCAGCCCTATTGTTTTTTCTCCGACAACAAAACCCGGATCCTCAACTGTAAATTCCTTTTCACCAAATACCACCTTTACAGGTATTTCCAGGTGCCTGGCGATACTCTTTGTCTCTTTTAATAAAGGATGTTGATCGGGTTTGTCCTCTTGCTTCGGAATAAAAGGGTGATTTTCCTTCAGCCGCAGTCTCACCGTCGTTCCCGGTGCGTCCCTTTTTCCCTTCTTGACCCAAAATATCCCGTGTAAATTCTCAATACGCAGATTTAATGGATCACTGGTTTGATAAGGTCCTGTAAGCCTGCGGGTTTCAATTTCAGCTTCATCGGCCACCATGAAAACAGATAAAAAACCGATGCCAAATTTCGAAATGGGGCTAAAAGTCCCGACATCGATATTTTCAGATTCAAACTCCTTTGAACGGTAATACGACTTTCCAACTGCAGCAAAATAATTTTTGATGATTCCTTCATCCATCCCCATTCCGTTATCGCTGACCTCAAGTACATCACCGCTGCCATCGTTAATTAAACGAACTTCGATAAGGGGTTGGTACGGTCGGTCCCACAACTGCTCCTTTACTTTCCTGTACCTGCAGGTATCCACCGCATTTTGGATTAACTCTCGCAGGGCAATAACAGGATTTCCGTATAAGCTTGTACCCATCAGCAGCTTGATAATTTGCTCCTGGTCCAGTGTGAAACGGATATCATGATACTCGTATAAAGGGTTCCCGTCACGATCAACTTTTGGGCGAATTTGACTGCAGTCAACTTGATGCGGCAAATTCAGCTGGTAGGATTTCGAAATCCCTTCTGCTCTAAGCAAACCGTGCATTCTTGCCAATATTTCGCTGCAAGCCTTAATCTCCCTCTCAATACAACCAACGTATTCAAGAATTGCTTTATGCGTGGCAGGAGACTCGCATTCGGCTGAAAAAGCAATCTTTCCCGGGCTAATATCACGGCCAACAACGGCCATATGCTTGCGCCACTCCCGGATACTTACAGGATCCCGGATTGATAAATTTTTGAAAAGAACAGGCGGAGTGCGGTTAACATCAAAATCAAGAATATCGGCCAAACGCAAAACAACAGCTACAAAAACTTCATTCACATACTCCCCCTGGCCCACGAGCCTATTGATCTGAAGATTTGCATTATTTAAAAGGCGTGATGCGTTCAGACAATGACTGGCGCAAATAGGAGCCAGAAAAGAACTGATATTAGCGTTCTGATAGTTCAAACTAATTTCTCTGACAATTCTTTCGCTCCGTACCGCATGGGAAGTTCTGATCCAATCGGCTAACCGCTGCTGGCTGCTTGTTTCATCTTGATGATAATTCCCAATTGTTTTTTTGAAGGCTACGACATCTTCTTCTGCCGGGCACATGCCAATATCATGGTAAAAAGAACTCAGAATCAGCAAAGCTAATTCGAGGGGCGACAGGTTTTTCAGTGTTGCCGGCGGGATAAGCCTTTCCATGAGATCGAGTACGCAAAACAGATGAACACCGTCGTGCAACGTGTACTCGCCCAGATATCTGATAGCCACTTTGGCACGCTGGAAAGCATCGTAACAAGCACGGTTCACAGCCGAAAGCAGTTCAGCAACCGCGGCCGAATTTGTCGCTCGCTCCTTGAGCTCAAGATAGATTTTTGATCTCTCCAGCCTATCTATAACTTCGGATAACCACCGGTCAGTCAACTTGGCAAACTCCCTCGCAAAATCTTCTTTGCGTCCAAGTATCCAAGTAGATCAGATTAACAATAATCCTGCAGTTCATCCACCAGTGCTTTCTTGCTTCCAAGCCTCATGCCTTTATTAAGGATTTCTTTAATAATTTCGGCAGTATCCCCAGCAAACAAAACAAACAAAACCAAAGGTCACGAGTATCACAAATTCAGTAATTCCCATTGCTTAATTACTCATTGATCCTATGGTCCCAGGGTATGAATATTAACCCAAACATATATTCGCTATATATGTAGAAATTTCCTGCTAACAATGAAAAAAAGGGTTGTTTCTATAGAACGCAGGTCAGAAAGAAAAGAGGTCATAATTCTATTCGCTTCAGTGCTTCAACAACATACTCTATTTCATCGAGACGCAGGTTGTTGTGAAATGGGAGGGCAATGGTCCGGCGGGCTACAGACTCGGTGACCGGAAGTTCCCCTTCCCGGGTGTCGAACCGCTTCCGGATATAGGGCTGCAGGTGGATGGGGGAGAAATAGCCCCGGCAGGGAATCCCCTCCTCCTCCAGAGAGCGCATCACGGCATCCCGCTCGATTCCTTCCGCCAGGGTGACCACATACACAAACCAGCTCATTTTTACGTAAGGCTTCACCACCGGAGGCCGCACCCAATCCAGCCCGGCCAGGCGCTCGCCGTACCACCGGGCCACCTGTTCCCGTTTCGCCAGGAAAGTTTCAATGCGCTTGAGCTGGGAAACTCCGAGGGCGGCGGACATCTCGTCCATCCGGTAGTTGAACCCCAGCCGCTCGTGATGTAGCCATGCTCCCATCTCCCCCCGCCCCTGGTTGCGCATGCTCCGGCAAAGCCGGGCGATCTCGCCATCAGAGGTGACGATGATTCCTCCTTCGCCGGTAGTGATCTGCTTGTTGGGATAGAAGGCGAAGGCGGCAGCATCCCCGAACTGCCCGATCTTTTTCCCTTTGTACTCGGCTCCCAGCGCCTCGCAGGAGTCGTCGATCACCCTGAGGCCGTGCCTCCCCGCAACATCCAGGATGGCATTCCATTCCGCGGGGTGTCCGAAAGCATCCACCGCCACGACCGCCTTCGTTCGGGGGGTGATCTTCCGCATCAGATCCTGCGGGTCGAGGCAGTAAGTCTCCGGATCGATGTCCATGAAAACGGGCGTCGCACCCTCGTAGAGGAGAACGTTGACGCTGGCCGCGAAGGTGAAGGATGGCACCAGCCCCTCATCCCCTGGGCCGATCCCTAACGCCTGCACCATCAGGTGCAGGGCCGCCGTCCCGGATCTCACCGCCACGGCGTGCTCTACCCCGATGTATTCGCAAACAAGCCGTTCGAACTCCTCCGCCCGCGGCCCCAGCGCCAGCCTGCCGCTGCGCAGAACCTCAACCACCGCTTCGATGTCGCTTTCATCGATCTCCGGCAAAGCCATGTTAATTTGCTTCAAGCCTTGTACCCCCTAAAAACGTTTAAAATATCCCGAATAGCCCGATCGCTTCGCCCTGGCCGTTTTAAGGGAGACCTGTTTAAAACTCCGGCCACCCCAGGCCATACTTCGCCTCCCCGGCGAACGATGTAGATCTATTTTATCATCACTATTTAACCATCGTTTGTCTATCTTCCTCTAGACTATTTTTCAACTCAACAACGAACTCTGACGGCCCTAACTGATAGAATTTACCATAACGGGAATACCACCCTGAATATGTTATATGAACTCCATGCTTTGCGCGTGTTAATCCTACGTAGAATAAACGGCGCTGTTCTCTTTTTTCTTCTATCCCCGCCCTTATCCTTGGAATCCGCCCATGTTCCATTCCCATTAATATCACTTCTTCAAACTCTGATCCCTTTGCACTGTACAAAGTGATGAGATTTAAATGGTCCGGAGATCCGCCTTGTCCGGCAAAAGTTGCAACATTAAAATCAGCAATTGTTCCTCCTTTAGAACATGCAGTCATCAAACGATTAAAAGCATCCTGCTCGTGATGAAGCTCTGGTTGATGTTCAAATAAAGGGTGTAAAAGGAATGAATTAAAGGCCTCAAGCCAATCACGGAGCGGAGCATCCGGGGCCCTATGCGACCAGAGAAATTTCACAAGTTGCCGTTTAAGAGGAACTATGGTTTCATCCGAATAAGCATTTTTATTGAAGGCAACCCATGCCTTAATAAGAGAAGATAAGCGCGGTTTACCCTCCTTCCAGCCACCGCTACACCATGCAGCACAGTCCTCAAGCCATTGAATCAACTGTGTCTTTGCATACGGTGCATTTTTGTCGATTCGAATAAAAGGCATTCCAGTCTTTGTTACTTTATCAGCGATAATGTCACCGTCGTTTTTATCCAGATATAGCACTGCTATGTCGCCCGGCTTATGCCCGTTCTTGGACAGGGAGGATGGTAAAATTTCGGAGCATATTACCTCAGCCTGATGCTCAATTCCGTCATGGCATTCATAGAAATCGATCACACCCTGCTGGGCATCAGGAGGAGTATCGTAATCCCGGTTTTCGCCAAGCGCTACTTGAGATGCCCGGACTATAGTCTTTCCGCATCGATAATTGAGCCGGAGGCGTACTAATTCAACGCCTTCCATTTTCGACAGTTCCAGAAGGAGTTCCGGTTTGGCGCCGGTGAAACCGTAAATGGATTGATCGGGATCGCCAACTGCAAGCAACCGCACACCCGATCCGAAGCAAAGATTCAACACCATACGATGAAAAGGAATTCCAAGATCCTGGTACTCGTCTACGACCAAAATAGGAAACCGTGCCTTTATGAGCTTCCTTACCCACTCGTGTTTCTCGATTAACTTGAGTCCCCATAGCACCATGTCATCAAAATCAATGAAGCCCTCAGTATGTAATTTTTGCTCGTATTTTTCTATGAGATCAGCCAACAGGCCGTCCCCTTCCCGCCATTCCGGAGCATCCCTATCCAGAAAGGTGCGGCGATACCAATCCGCTTTTGTCCTCCAGGTAGTTGGGGGATCATTAGTTTTGATTGACTGATAGAGTATTTGTTCAAAGATTATGTCCTGCACATTCTGGCTAGCAACCTTTAGCGGCTCCGGGAACTTTAAGCCGGCAAGTCTACCGTAAGGAATAAGGATATTTTTTAGACAGAAGGAATGTATCGTACCGATGAAAACATTGCGAGTTTCGCTAACACCCAAGCGGTCTAGACGGCGTTTCAGTTCCCTGGCGCACTCCGTGTTATAAGTAATGCATGCTATGCCTCGAGGCGGACGTATGTCCTCAGCCAGCATCCTGGCCATTTTTATGGTCAGGACCTTTGTCTTCCCGCTCCCGGGGCCGGCTAGCACAACACAGTGGCCCCGCGATTCATATACTTGCCACTGTTCAAGATTTTTTCGCAACTCTTCCGCCGCAATCAGATATGCAGGATAAACCTTACCTGCACCTTTGGGCGACATATTTGATGGCCTCCTCAATGTAGCCTGGGCAAAACGCATCCTTAATCCGGGCAGCTAAACGCTGTGCATACCGCCCCTTGCCTATCATGTTGATATCTTTAAGAAACTGGAATTTATCAAAATTTTCAGGGTCTGCAAGCCAAACTTGTGCTCTTTTCTTTGCAGCATTGCTCCCGGACAGTTCAATAAGCGTTTCACACATACTTTTATGATGACCACATAAAAACAACTCAACCTCTAATGTATGATTATTAAGAAAAATGCCGTACTCTGGCCCCCGTTTTACCAATTCCTGTTCGTTTAGTCTGCTATATTCTTCTTCTTTCATAATCGCAGACAGCAACTTAATAACCCGACCGTGCCCGAGAAAAGTTCCATCATCGAGAGGATCAAGGTCTGTAAGTATGGCATAAGGAATAACCAAACCGTTTTCTCCCAATAGTTTAATATAGGGCAAAAAGTTGGTTCCTGAAACCGAACAGACGGTTATTCCCAATTGATCAAAGTTATACCCAATCAGGCTCCCCAATACCGGAACCAGGTACTTTTCTGCATCCCCTTCAACAAGGATGATGCCTTTCGCAAACAGCATTTCACCCCTGGTTACATCCAGGTATCTTTCCAGGTCTTCAATTTCATGTTCATCCAGAGCTATATTCGCTGTTGATACCGCCTCTGTACAATTTCCTTCCCTAGCTCGACGGAGTAAAACCAGCGACCGCAAGGGAGTAACACTTATGATATGAGGTGAGTGAGTTGTTAGCAGGATGGTATGATTTTTGTTCAAAAGCCGGGTTTCATCACCGTCTAGAACACGTTGATGATTGCGGGTTTTTAGAAAGTTACCATAGACTAGTCTCTGAATATGCGGGTGCAGGTGGGCTTCCGGTTCTTCAATAGCAAGAAACGTATGACTGCGAATATTTTGTTCAACAAGCTGGCGTAATTCGAGCAATTTCAAAACAAGGTAAAGGAGATTCGCCGTCCCAAGGCTGGCGTCGCCAATTGCCCTCAACCCACCATCAATAAAAAGCCGGAGAGCCTTCACAAGCCGATTAGGATCAGTAGGAGAAAATCCGAGTACCGTTTCTACTGCGTGATATGAACCTACAATCTCGTTTAACTGGTAATTAATCCTTCTAGTAAGGTTTTTTATCTCGTCAATTTCTGTAACCGCTTCTGTAGCTTCAGTAACACTTTCTGCTATATCCTGAAGCTCTTGACGGTCGATATTTCTAACAGCGCTCTCCAACAATGGCTTTAAAGGAGATGCTCGCCAGGTTAATAAATCTCGCTCCGCATCACGCAAGGCCGGAAGAACATCCAGCGGAATACGTCGTCGAATCTCATAACCAATTTTGTTTTCGGGATTATTCCCTCCGTATATAAAAAATTCATAATCAATATCGGCAGCAGGGTCCTCTGTAAGTGTCGGCCGCGGTTGGTAAACATAGGTTAGGCGTGCGATCATCGGTTCCGGAGAGATAAGATGTTCGGCTAAAATTGCCATGAGATCCTCGTCATGTTCGAATTCAGCGAGATCAACGGAAATAGTGATTACATCTTCCTTTGATATTGGCCGGAGATCATCCCAAAAGTCAGATTCTTGGAGCTGGCGGGCACTGTCAGGAAGTGATGGATCGAGGACAAGGCGAAGTGCGTAAAGAAAGTTGGTTTTTCCGATTTTATTTTCACCAACAATAACAGCGTGATCCCCAAGCAGTACATCGAGATCCTTGAAATTACGAAAATTTTTTATTTGAACCCTGTGTATTTTCATATCAGGCTCTTTCCTTCCCTAATTTCCCTTTCCAAGCGGGCCATGGTTAAAAGCAAATCCGGATCATCAGAAAAAATTTTTAGAGCGGTTTCCCAGAGGGATTTGCTCTCCTGTTTCAGGCCAGGCCAAGGCCATTTCTGCACACAAAAAATGAACGTAATCTCCTGCAACCTCTATCTTCCCTTTCCCCGGGCAAGAAGCTAATCTAATTAAACCAATAGCTAAACAATGGCTCTCCAATTGATCACCTCTCCGGCTCTAGCGGCGGGAGCTGGAGTAGAAAAG
>CADDZD010000074.1 GCA_902812385.1 Clostridia bacterium
CGTACTGCCAGAACCTTGATACCGTTCACATCAACAACACCACTGAGCAGGGAATCAACCTGGCTGCGCATAATTCTACCGCGCAGTTGTTCCAGTTCTTTCTCGCTGGCGTGAATCTGCTCCTGGACCTGCTGGAGGCGACCAACCAGGTTTTCGGGATCAACCTTGAAGATGCCTGCTGCCTGGTAAAGGATACTTTCCTGCCTCCGCCAGTAGGCCAGCAGCTCCTCGCCGGTGATGGCTTCAATACGCCTCATACCGGTCCCTATCCCGCTTTCCGCAATTATTTTAAAGAAGCCCAGTTCACTGGTCCGCCGGACGTGGGTCCCGCCGCAAAGTTCCTTGCTGAAATCTCCTATTTCGACAACCCTGACAACTTCGCCGTATTTCTCACCGAAAAGCGCAATCGCCCCTTCCGCCTGGGCTGAAGCGAGGTCGGTTTCGTGTGTCTTTACAATCAAATTGTCAAGTATTTTCCGGTTGACCAGGTCCTCGACCTCAAGCAGTTCCTCTCCGGAAAGAGGAGCAAAATGAGAGAAATCAAAACGCAGCCTGTCAGGGGCAACGTACGAACCCGTTTGCTGCACGTGTTCCCCCAAGACCGAACGGAGCGCCCGGTGTAACAGGTGGGTTGCCGTGTGGTTGCGTGCTGCGGCCTGGCGGCGTTTTTCGTCCACCTGTGCCAGCACAACATCTCCTTTACGGAGCAAACCGGAACTTACATGCCCATAGTGGACGATCAGGCCGTCGCCCGCCTTTTTCGTGTCCTCCACGATCATTTCACCGGACGGCCCTTGCAAAATTCCCCTGTCCCCGACTTGACCCCCGCCCTCCGGGTAAAACGGGGTAACGTCAAGCATAACCTGAATCCGTGCTCCTTCCGACGCCTCATCTGCTTCGTTTTCATCTATGATTATACTCTGAATTTGCGATTTGGTCGAAAGGCTTGCGTAACCCTGGAAATCGGTCCGGCTTCCGCGGTAAGCCTTAGATACCCCAAAGCTGTTGACAGGAGCAGTCTCCAGCCAGGCGGCCCGGGCCCTCTCACGCTGCTCTGCCATGGCGGAATTAAACCCGTTAACGTCCACGGCCATACCCCGTTCCGCCAAAATTTCCTGGGTTAGCTCCAGTGGAAAACCGAATGTGTCATAAAGACGGAAGGCAACCTTGCCTGGGAGCCTGCTCGCGCCCGTTTTCTCAAACTCCTCCAGGTAATCATGCAGTATCTGCATTCCCTGTTCAAGGGTCTCGCCAAAACGCTCCTCTTCAAGGGCCACTATTTTCTGAATATAATCCCGGCGCTCCCGCAGCTCGCCGTATGGATCCTGGTACATATCGATCACTTTGCCGGTTATCCCGGCCAGAAACGCCCCCTCAATCCCGAGCAGCCTCCCGTAGCGGACGGCCCTGCGCAGAATGCGCCGCAGCACATAACCCCTGCCCTCGTTTGAGGGGAGTACTCCGTCGCCGATTAAAAACGCCACTGCGCGGGCATGATCGGCGATCACCTTAAAGGCAACGTCGTTCCTTTCATCCTCTCCGTAGCGAACACCGGAGAGGGCAGCGGTTACCTCAATTAGAGGAAAAAGAAGATCCGTTTCAAAATTTGAGGGTACGCCCTGGATAACCGAGGCTATGCGTTCCAGACCCATACCCGTATCAATATTCTTGCGGGGCAGCTTTGAGAAATTTCCCGCCTCATCCCGGTTAAATTCCGTGAAAACAAGGTTCCAGACTTCAAGGTACCTGCCGCAATCGCATTCCACACCGCAATCCGGGGAACCGCATCCCCGCTCGGGACCCAGGTCGACCATGATCTCGGAACACGGGCCGCAGGGGCCCACAGGACCCGCTTCCCAGAAGTTTGTATCTTCGCCGAGCGAAACGATCCTATCCTGCGGAACACCTATCTTTTCATGCCAGATGCGCCTGGCCTCCTCATCTTCCCGGAAAACAGTGATCCACAGGTCGGAAGGAGACAGGCCGAGCACTTTGGTCAGGTATTCCCATGCCCAGGCTATAGCCTCTTCTTTAAAATAGTCCCCAAAAGAAAAATTGCCCAGCATTTCAAAAAACGTATGATGGCGGGCGGTTCTCCCTACGGAATCTAAATCCTGGGTGCGCAGGCACTTCTGAGCGGTTGTGATCCTTGGGTGGGGCGGAACTGCCTTCCCCTGAAAGTAGGGCTTGAAAGGCACCATTCCCGCAACGGTAAGCAGCAAGCTGGGATCATCTTTGGGAATAAGGGATGCGCTCGGAAGGGCCAGGTGATCGTGTTCCTTGAAAAACTCGAGGAATTTCCTTCTCAGTTCGGCACCGGTTAGCAAGACAAATCCTCCAAGCTACTCGCATTTTAGGCTCATTATATATAAGAGTTCAGATTTTGTCAATGAAACCAACTATGTCCTGAAACCTTTGCACAGCAAGGCTTTTCGCGGCTCCAGAAACGCTTTTGCTAACCACTTGCTAACGGGACGCCCGTGCTTTTGAACCGACCGCATCAAAGCGCCCAGCTCCCTCCTGTCGAGCCACCTGGGTGCGGCCTTCTGATTCAGTAGCCTTTTTACCCTTTCGGTCGTATTCTTCACCCCGCCTTTTGCGTCCTGAATGCCCTGTTTAGTACACAAACGGTATCTTTTGGGGACCAGAAATCTTTCCCAAAATAAAAAAGAGCCGGAGGGCTGAATCTCCAGCTTTTTTCGCCAACAAAAAGCATAGGCCGGATTCCTCCCGGCCTGCTCTCGCCGCTCCTTTATGCCTTTTCCCCTTGCTCCCGCCTGATTGCTTCAGCGATCCACGACCGGATCAAGGTCTGGTACGGTATGTCCTTTCTCCTGGCGATCTCTTTGGCCGCCTCTATTTGGGACACCCGCAGCCGCAGGGTGACCCGCTTGGTCTTCGCTCGCTCACGGATTTGCTCAACTAGTTCCGGTGCAAACTCGATATCCACCTGCTCATCATCTTCGATATAGTCCAGGGAATTATGCGTGTCCCAAAACTCAGCTTCTTCTCTCTCACTCTTGAAACTGGGTAATTCCTTTTTCACGCGCAATTTCTTCAATTTCGCCTCCTTTGCCGGTAATATCGGCGCTCCCATCTGTTCATGTCTCTCGCTGTTATCACGCGAACGGCACCATCGGGCTTGAGATAGAAAATCACCGTTAGATAACGACCTTCATCGTTTTGGCCGTAGGCAGCTAACCTGCCGCCGCGGACTTTACGGATGACCGGGTCGTTGAAGAATATCTCTTCCACTTCGGGGGGATATAAGCCGTGTCTTTCCTCAATGTGCCCGATATTCCACTCGTCCCACTCAAAAACTGTTACCTTTCGCGCCGTATGTCGCACCTGCTTTCAATATACCATACGTCATGCCATTGTCAATACATTGTACTAGTTCACAGAACACGCGCCCCCAGTATTTACCATCGTCTCTTAAGGGCTTTTCTACTCTATCCCAGGTTTCAAACTGTTCTTCATCCCAGGCGGTGATGTCAGTAATGCGTGGCGGAGGTTGGTCACCCCAATCCTATGGGTATTTCCCGGATTATCTCCAGTGCGTTCGTCTTTACCCCGCAGGTGAGGGCGTATGCCTCGACTCCGGCCTTTACCGCCTGAGTCATGGCATCGGCGAAAGCCGGATCCAGCGGCCGGTTCGGGCACAAAAGGACGGCGTCGTCACGCTGAACAATAAACAGCACCACAGAGCGCAGCCCTGACGATTTCAGCCTTGCCAGCTCCAGGACATGGCGCGCCCCGCGAGCCGTAGGGGCATCCGGAAAAAGGGCAATTCCATGCTCCACCAGCGTAACGGATTTTGTTTCGATCACACACCCTTCGTTATCTCCATTAAGCAGGAAATCAAAGCGGCTGTTTCCGATCCTCGCTTCGGGACGTACCTCCCTGTATCTCCCGTTTGGAAAAGGGCCGGGCGGGTTCGGCCAACACCCCTGACTGAGCAGTGCTTTCGCCAAACGGTTCGCAGCCAGGGAATTTATGCAGACCAGCCGCCGGTCTTTTTCCACCAGCCATACCCGGCAGCGGCATTTTTTCCCCTGCAATCTTTCCACCCAAACCCGTACTCCGGGTAAAAGCAGTTCCCGCATGCGGCCAGGATTGACCAAATGGGCAAGGGTCTCCTCCCCATCCAGATGAACCAGCGCCCCGAAGCGGTGGAGGCGTCGAACAAAGGCTGCCGGAACCAACTCGGGAAGGTTAACTTTCATGACCGTAGCAGGATGGACAGCTGTAAGCGGTGGAGAGAGGCTGGTCGCTGCGGGACCCTATGCGATAAACGGTTACACCCTTTAAACCCAGTTGATGCGCCTTTTTAAAAATCCCGGCCACTTCTTCCACCGTGCTGTCCGCGGGAAGGTTGATGGTCTTGCTTACCGCATTATCCGTGTACTTTTGAAAGGCGGCCTGCATCCTCAGATGCCATTCGGGAGCAATTTCCGGAGCGGTCTTGAATACCGCCCGTATCTCCGGGCTTAATTCGGCAAGTTCCTGCACGCTGCCTTTCTCTTTCGCTGCTTTAAGCACCCTTTCCTTTGCTTCCGGACCGACCTCCTTCTCAAGGGTCTGTATAAAGGTCCTGTTGATCACCGAAAGCTGTTTGTTTTCCAGCACGGTACGGCTGAAGGCCAGGGCATATACAGGCTCAATGCCCGAAGTGGTACCGGCGATCAGGCTGATAGAGCCTGTAGGAGCTATGGTGGTTAGGGTGGCATTCCTCAAGGGAAGATCCGGATAGTAAACCGAATCTTCCCAGGCAGGAAAAGTACCCCTCTGGCAGGCAAGCTCCTTTGAAGCTTCCCGCGCCTTTTGAGCGATAAAAGCCATAATCTCCTCGGCCAGGCCGATTGCCGCTTCGGAGTCGTAAGGGATACCCAGTTTAAAAAGCAGATCCGCCCACCCCATCACCCCAAGACCAATTTTTCGGGTGCGCAGGCTGGCAGCAGCGATTTGGGGAAGTGGAAAAATGTTGACATCTATTACGTCATCCAGAAACCGGACCGCCAACCGCACTGACGCCTCCAGGCGATTCCAGTCTATTGTCTTGCGCTTAGACATATTTGACAGGTTGATGGAACCCAGGTTGCAGGACTCGTAAGGCAAAAGGGGCTGCTCACCGCAAGGATTGGTAGCGCGGATCTGTCCCAGAGCAGGAGTCGGATTGGCGCGGTTGATGGCATCAATAAAAATCATGCCCGGTTCACCGGTGGTGTGGGCGTGCCGTGCGATGCTTTCGAAGAGCTCCCGGGCCTGCACTTCACGATAAACCCTGCCGCCAAAGGACAGCGGCCAACTACTCCCGGACTCAACGGCGGCAAAGAACCGATCGGTGGCGGACACCGACAAATTAAAATTGCGGAAGGAACCCTTTTCCTCCTTGCAGGAAATAAATTCGTAAATATCGGGGTGGTTTACACTCAGGATGCCCATGTTGGCTCCCCGGCGAACTCCGCCCTGTTTGATCTCCTCTGTGGCCGCATTAAAAATGCGCATGAAACTAACCGGACCCGAGGCTCTTCCGGCTGTGGTCCTGACAAGGCTGCCTTTTGGGCGAAGGGTGGAGAAGTCGAAGCCCGTCCCGCCGCCGCTTTTATGGATTATCGCGGTATATTTCAGGGCATCAAAGATTTCTTCAATGCTGTCTTTAATGGGCAGCACGAAACAGGCCGCCAACTGGCCGGGCGGGCGGCCGCAATTGATTAGCGTGGGGCTGTTCGGAAGAAAATCCAGGGTGTCCATGAGGGCATAGAATTTTTCCGCCCATGCGGAGACTTCTTTGTCCCCGGCGCCAAATTTGGCTTCTGCCTTCGCCACGCTCCGGGCAACCCTCCAGCACATCTCCTCAGGAGATTCAATCACTTTACCGTTCTCATCCCTGCGAAGGTAACGGCCTTCCAGGACAATCCTCTGATTCCTGTCCAGTTCCATAATCAACACGCCCTGTTGGCTCCGCCTTCACCTTCGTGAAGGCATCTGCCCGACAAAAGTGTCAAGCTTAAACTTCTATCGATATAATAACAAATTCGGCGGAAGAGTACATCGTTTTCACGGCATCAAATGCAGAAATCTCCAATCAATGACGCTAGATCACCCTCTCCCAGATAACGCGCAAAACCACCCGCAATAATCCTGCTGCAGGAACGCTAAAGATTAAGCCCAGCGGGCCGAAAAGATAGCCGCCGGCTAGCAGAACAAGCATCACTACGAGGGGATGCAGCCCTATCCGCTCACCCAGCAACCGGGGAGCAAGAACGCTCCCCTCCAACTGCTGAACAATTAAGAAGACCGCCAGCATCAAGATGCCTTTTACACGGCTTTCTGCCAGGGCAAGGCCGACCACAGGAAAAGCGGCTATAGTGGGGCCAAAGATGGGAATCAGATCGGCTATGGCCGTAAAGATTCCGATCAGCAGGTAAAACCGCAGGCCGATAACGGCCGCTCCCGCGCCCGTCAGGAAACCGACTATTAACGAAATCATCAGGTGACCTCTTATAAATCTACTGAAGATGGCATCCGCTTCCCTTAACAGGTAGATCGTAGAACTGCGGGAACTCGGCGGGAGGACTGCAAGAAACCTTTTTTTTAGATGGTCAAAATCTTTAATTATGTAGTAGGCAATAAAAGGGGCCAGGATAAAACTGGGCAGCAGGGAAACCAGGCCGAGCAACCCATCTGTTAATTCCCGCATGAATTTTCGCAGGCCCTGCACAATTGCGCTTTCGATGCGCCGGGAAGTTTCGTACAGTATCTGTTGTACTTCGACGGGTAGAGAAACCCGCAGCGAAATGCGATCCATGTAACCCGGCACATCCAGCAGAGTCTGCCCGTAGGTGGACAAAATTGCCCCGAAGCCTTTGGTTTCTTTCAAGAGGGCGGGGATGAACAGGGTGAAAAAAATACCCGCGAGGATCAATCCCGCGGCGTAAACTGTTATAATTGAGGGTACCCGGCCCACCCCTCTCGATTCCAGGCTGTTGACCAGGGGATAGACCAGATACGCTATTAAGACCGCAATACCAAAGGGAATAAACAGTGATCGCACCTTATACAATAAAACTCCGCCAACGAGTCCTGCAATGCAGATGAGGACAACACGAAGAACTCGCCGCCGCATACAGAGGCCCTCCCACATAACAAATTAAATATGCTAGCGGCGAAGCATTTCGAGCATTCCCCGGGAGATCCCCCGAAAGACCCTCCTGGCACGATCTCCCATCCGGCCTGGCCTCATCAATAACTTCCTTTGTGCCTTTGTACGAGTAGCAAACAGCAGACCGGCAAGGGCACCCATTAAACCTCCTGTCAGCAAGCCGCTGAAATAGCTTCGTCTTGGCAACACCTTCCCTCCTTTCACACCCGGTCTTATCAGGAACCCTCTTCTTTTGGAGTACTCAGGGCGAGCAGACTTCCGTCTTCGCAGATCTCATATACTTCGCCCTCTCCACGGGTATTAAATTCCACGAAACAGGACCAACAAAAATACTGGTCGGTCCCGACTTTCCCGGTCTGGTTACTCTTGCAGATCGGACACTGCATCACTTTCCCTCCTTGAATCCTGGTAATCGTTGACGATAACTGCCTCTTCCCCCCAGGTAATCACAGTGTCGGGAGCCAGGACATCCCTACCTGACACGAGATCCCCCACCAAACCCGAAGATATTTCATACCCCAACAATCTCCCGTCCTCGTTTGCAAACACAACATCCTCAATGGTTCCAACGTTGTTACCCCCGGCGGTCAGTACAGGAAGGCCTGCAAGCCTGCTCGCCCTTGTATCAACCTCCGGGTCCTGCACACCATCGGGCAGCGAATCCCCGGCAACCGTAACAGCGTCATCCCCGATGCCGAGTATATCGCGAAAGGATACCAACCGGGATTCTTTAGAGATTCCCTTTTCACCGATCACCAGGTGGGTGATCTGTCTCCCCCGGTGATCCCATAAGAGATCCTCTACCAACCCCAATTCTTTCCCCGTAGCAAGGCTCACTACAGGCAGTCCGATAATTTCCCTGCCTTTACGCAAGCCATCCATCTCCCTCACGAAAATTCCCGTCCACCTTTAGTATTACCGGGCAGAAAGAAAAAATGCACCATTTACAAAATGGTGCTGTGAAACATTGTTACCTGTATTTTACTTAAACAGCCGGCCGGGAACGGAGCTGAGCAACAATTTCCGGCAGCACTTCAAGGCAGTAGTCGATGTCTTCCTCGGTATTCGCCCGGCCCAATGTCAGGCGCAGTGAGGCTGAAGCCAGCTCCATGGGAAGCCCGATTGCCAGCAGTACATGAGAGGGATGTAAAGCACCTGAACTGCAGGCGGATCCGGCCGAAGCGGCAATCCCATGCAAATCCAGGTTCATCAGCAGCGAACTTCCATCCATGCCTGCAAAACTAAAATGTACATTCTGGGGCAGGCGCTTTTCGGGATGACCGTTCAGCTTCACCTCCGGCACCCTTTCCTGAACCCCCTTAATTAAGCGGTCCCGGAGCTTTTGAATAGAAACGCACTGAGACCCCACTTCCCGGGCGGCAATTTCCGCCGCCTTGCCCAGGCCGACGATCCCGGGTATGTTTTCCGTACCGGCTCTGCGATTTCTCTCCTGGCCACCGCCGTGCAAAACAGGCAGAAGGCGTATACCCTTTCTCACGTAGAGGGCCCCCACTCCCTTCGGTCCGTAAAACTTGTGAGCGGAGAGGGACAAAAGGTCAACCCCCAGCTCTTCCACATCCACGGGAATGTGACCGGCAGTCTGCACGGCGTCGGTATGAAAGATTATTCCGTTCTCGCGGGCAATCACGGCGATTTCCTCGATCGGCTCAACGGTCCCGATTTCGTTATTGGCATGCATAACGGTGATCAGGATTGTCTCCTTACGCACCGCTTTCCGGACGTCATCCGGGTCTACGATGCCATCCTTATCCACCGGAAGAAACGTGACCTCGAAGCCGTTTTGGGAGAGCACCTCGCAGGTGTCAAGCACTGCATGGTGTTCGATGGAGGAGGTGATAATATGGTTGCCCTCTCTCTGATAAGCATAGGCAACTCCTAATATTGCCAGATTGTCAGCCTCCGTCCCGCCGCTTGTAAAAACAATTTCTTCAGGCAGGGCCCCGATCAGGTTCGCCACTTTAATACGGGCATCTTCCAGATACTGTTTGGCCTCTCTCCCGAAAGCATGAAGGCTTGACGGGTTTCCAAAAGCAGTTTCTAGAACTTGATGCATGGCCACCACTACATCTGGATGCACCGGCGTTGTGGCCGTATGATCAAGGTAAACACGACGCCTGTTCACTCTTATACCCCCCTCTAAACTACTTATTTGCCGGGCTCTTTCAGCGATTCCAATCTCAGCTTGATCTCCTTTTCCCGCCCGGATTCAGAAGGCTCGTAATATTTTATGCCTTTTAAGGCATCGGGGAGATACTGTTGGGGTACAAAGCTGCCGGGAAAATGATGAGGGTACAAATACCCCTGCCCGTTCCCAAGCTTCTTCGCGCCGGGGTAATTGGCGTCCCGCAGGTGTTTAGGAACCGTTCCCACATCCCGCCTCTCCAGATCCTCCTTGGCCTTCGCCAGAGCTTTATAAACCCTGTTGCTTTTCGGAGCACAGGCTACATAAACGGCGGCTTCAGCAAGCAGCAGCTCACCCTCCGGCATACCCACATGGGTTATGCCCTGTGCCGCCGCTTCCGCCACCACAAGGGCCTGGGGATCGGCCAGGCCAACGTCTTCGGCTGCACAAATTACGATACGCCTGGCAATGAAGCGCGGGTCCTCCCCCGCCTTCAGCATCCTTGCAAGCCAGTGAAGAGTGGCGTCCGGGTCGGAACCCCGCATCGACTTAATAAAAGCCGAGATGACGTCATAATGGGCGTCGCCCTCGCGGTCGTAAAGAATGATCCTCTGTTGAACAGCCTCTTCCGCCTCCTTTTGACCGATGACGATTACCCCTTCAGAATTGGGCGCCGTCAACTGTACGGCATACTCCAGGGCATTGAGCAGCACCCGGGCATCCCCGCCGGCTACCCGCAACCAGTGTTCCACAGCCTCGGGGGCAACCTTAATCGCCATTTTGCCCAGGCCCCGTTCCCTGTCTGTCAGCGCCCGGTCCAAAAGCTTTCTTAGCTGCTCCTGGGTGAGAGGATAAAAGGGAAGCACCCTTGCCCTGGAAAGGAGGGGGGCGTTCACATTAAAGTAGGGGTTTTCGGTGGTGGCTCCGATCAGCACCACTATCCCCCGCTCCACCGCAGGAAGCAGAACGTCCTGCTGTGCCTTGTTAAAACGATGGATTTCATCTATGAAGAGAACGGTTTTCTGATTATGAAACTTTAACCTGTCCCTGGCCTCCTGAAGCACCTTGCGCAGTTCTCCAACCCCTGTACTGGTGGCATCTATCTGGACAAAATGAGACCTGGTAGTCAAGGCCATGACCCCCGCCAGGCTGGTCTTTCCCGTTCCGGGAGGTCCGTAAAAAATCGATGAAGGAATCTTGTCCTCCTTCAAAGCCTGGTAGAGAAGGCGCCCCGGCCCGATTAAATGCTCCTGGCCCACAAACTCCGCAAGGGTTCTCGGCCTCATGCGGTATGCCAGGGGTCCTTCGGCATCCATTATCTTGCCCTGGGCGTAATCGAACAGGTCCAAGCGCTCCACCTCTTCTACCTCTAACATTCCCAGGCATAATTCGGGAGAACACACGGCAATTCCTTCAATAAGAAGAACTAAAAGGGGAGACCATGCTCCCCCCTGCCGGAATTAAACCCGTAACTGAAAATCAGAGCGCCTGATTAATCAGCCTGCTCAACTCCTCTTTCGGGCGGAATCCCGTAATCCTGGTAACCTCTTCACCGTTCTTAAACAAAATCAGGGTCGGGATGCTCATTACTCCAAAAGCCGCAGCAGTCCTCCGGTTTTCGTCAACGTTCAGTTTTCCAACCTTGACACGGCCCGAGAGATCATTCGCCAGTTCCTCCAGCACGGGGGCCAGCATCATGCAGGGGCCGCACCAGCTTGCCCAAAAATCTACCAGCACGGGAAGGTCGGCGTGGTTTATTTCACTCTCGAAATTGCCGTCGGTTAGTGTCAGCATGTTGGCGTTCATTGGAAAAATTCCCCTTTCTAATGTCCTGAATTTTCCTCAAATGATAATTCGATTATAACTATTTGTCAATAGCAAAAATCTACAATAACCGGTTCCTCCACCGGAGGAGCATCGGGAGGAATTATTTCAGGACGTTCGCTGCCCGGATGAAGGGGAGGCACCCCGGGTTGGGGTATTTCTACCGGGCCTGTTTCGGGATGGGCAATGCTGTAATGAATCAATGGGATCACCTCATCCTTACTATTCCCTACCGCAACCATCCCTATAACAAATTTTTAAGCGGAAAGCACTTTTAGAAGACAGACCATCACGCCGCCTGCGGCGGCACCAACAGAGGAACGAAAAAGCGGTTTATCCTTGCTGGCGCAGCGACCCAGCACTCACCGAAACTCTGTTACATAATTAGCCTTTGTTTTATAATTCCGTTTTTTGTCTTTTTCAGCTCACGAAGCAGCAGTGAGTGCTGGCTTGTTACTCGCCCTTGACGAAGGAGCAGCTAACAGCAGCCGAAGCGACCCCGCACTCAAAGGGAATTCTACCCTTTAACATTCATTCGGAACTGGCTGTCATTAATTATCTCGTTACAGAGAGAAAGTGCCATTGAGGGCGGGGGAGCTAGGCGACTATGCGCCATGGACGGCGTCATAGGAGCCGGTCGGCTGCCGTCTGCGACAAGTCTTAGGGCGAGTTAAACCGGAGTCCGGGAGCAAGCGCAAGGATAAACCTGAACATTTCCAGGGCAGGATCAGTCCTGTCCCATCACCGAATCAATACCAAACCGTTCAAAGTGATCTCTGAAATGGCTGATCACCTTAGTACTAACACCGAATTCCTGAGCCATTTCCTCGTCGGTGGCCCCGACTCTGAGGCGGGTTATAAAGCTATCAAAATCTATACCCATTTCCTCAACCATTGCCTGTAAACTCGGCTGCCACCCCCACGGTGGTCCTGGGAAAGCACTATTCTCCATGACATCATTTACCTCCTATCTTTTATTCTCTCCCATTGTGTTCCCAGGTATACTAATAACGTAATGCTTTGTTATTTCAGTAAGAAAGCAGGAGTTGTTGTTTCCACGTCGAATCAAGCACAATTATGAGAATTTTCGGGGTTTATTTCTGAACGAAAGGAAGATCAGAGATGAAAAGCTACCTGCAGCTGACACGGCACCTGGGGAACAACGCCTTGTTTCTGGCCGTTGAAATGTCGCTCGTTTCAACGCTCAGGGGAAATCCGCTGCATATT
>CADDZD010000075.1 GCA_902812385.1 Clostridia bacterium
CGGGCTCAAGGCACCAAGTAAAGTCCGACCTCGCTTCGCCAGCCGCTAAAGAATTAATTCGATAAAACCCATTTTCGTTCCTCTGTTGGTGACGCCGGAGGCGGCGTGGAGGTCTGCCCTGAAAATATGTTCCGGTTTATCCTTGCGCTTGCTCCCGGACTCCGGTTGAACTCGCCCTAAAACTCGTCGCAGACGGCAGCCGACCGGCTCCTATGACGCCGTCCATGGCGCATAGTCGCCTATCTCAACCTCCTGTTTCGATTCGGCTGCCGTTAGCTGCTCCTTCGTCAAGGGCGAGTAACAACCTCCGTAGGTCGCTGCGCCTGCAAGGATAAACCACTATTTTCATCCTTTTGATGGTGCTGCTTGGGCGGCAAGAGCGTCTCACAAAAAATCCCCCGCTGCCAGGATCTCCCTGAGCAGCTGCAGCTTGCAGGCATCCCGCCTGTCGTTCGGCACATTTTCTTCAAGCATTCGGAAGGCGGTGTTCAGCAGGAAGAACTCCCGCTCCGTCAGGATACCCCTTTGGGCCAGGGTATAGAGCCACCTTTGGAAATCTCCTCCTAAGCAATCGCCGGACACATCCTTTCCCGGCGCCGGTCCCGGGGCGACACCCAGTTTCCAGATCCTGATGTAGCCGCTGCCGCCCCGGCGGCTCTCCACCAGGTAGCCGTGTTTCGGGTTAAAACGGGTATTGATCACATAGGTCACCTGGGAGGGCACGCAGTCGAAGCGCTCGGCGATCTCCTTTCTCCGGACTTCGATCCATCCCTCCGGGCTTTCTCTGAGAAGTTGTTTGAGGTAGGCTTCTATCGCGGCAACAAGAGACCTGCACTCCATGAAACCACCCCGGATTTGACTATCCTTGACTTTGTCTTTCTTTGATTATTATAGCATATTAATGGGGAAAACAAACCCGAACACGGTTTATTTTCCCCGGAATATTCCCTTGTTAATCCCGTAGCCCCGGGATTTTAAGGGTATCTGGAAATGTTTCATTAAAAATCTTGCGCTTCCATTCCCTTGCTAATGGGATTGATGTGACAGGCTCATCATACCGGTCATGCTGTGCAATAAAAAAAGGAAGCCGCCTCATCTTTTAAGGGGGGGTCTAAAGGCGGCTTCAGGGGGCGTCAGAGTTAGAATGGGGTGTTTGAACCGATAAAGCACGCTATATCATATTTTAGGAAGATCTCCTGGATATGCAGCAAAACGTCTTCAGGCGTCCCTTCGGATTCAGAGTATTTGTATTTCATGCCGAGTTGCTTGTACTTGGAGTCTCCCAACCTGTGAAAGGGTAAAATGTTGACGATTTCCAGGTCGCACTCTTTCAGAAATTCCGCCGTAGCTCTGATGTTTTCATCTGAATCGTTGAATCCCTCAATAACCGGGATTCTGATCACCAACAGTCCCGGCCAGTCGGAGGCAGCCAGGGTTTTGATATTGCTCAGAATCAGTTCATTCCTGACACCGGTATGTTCCATATGCTTATCCGGGTCCATGTGCTTGAGGTCCACAAAGGCGAAGTCCAGCAGGTTAATCACTTCCATAAAGGTCTCTGTGCTGGCGAACCCGGAGGTTTCTATCGAGGTGTGAATAAATGACGCCTTACAGCGTTTCAGTGCCTCAAGGAGGAAATCCTTCTGCAATAAAGGCTCGCCACCGGTGAAAGTAACCCCTCCACCATCGCCCCAGAATTTCCTGTCCCTTTCTATCACTGCCATCAGTTCATCGACGGTCATCCATTTCCCGGACAGGTTCAGCGCCTCGTAAATGCACGCCTTGGTGCAGTCATAGGTTTTGCAGTCCCTGCAAATGTTTCTGTCTATGTTAACCGGCTGCTCGGCGTCCCCGGACTCCGCTATCGCCTCGTACGGGCAGGCACTGATGCAGCGCCTGCAGTTGCGCTCATGGTATTTACACTTCGACACCCTGTAAAGGACTCTCTGCTTGAGTTCCTGCCCTTCCGGATTTGCGCACCAGTCGCAGCTCAACGGGCAGCCGCTCAAGAATACCAGGCTCCGGCAGCCGGGCCCATCGTGTACGGAATATCCCTGGATATCGAAGACCAGTCCCTTTCTTTCTTCTACCATTTCTCACTCCACTCCTTCTTTTGGTTGAAAAGGCTTTGACTTAACCGGAACCATCTATTTCTATTTCACAGGTTCAAAGGGAAGGCGGCGCATCTCAAAGCAACACGCCGCTTCCCCCCTCCACCGGACTGGTCTGAAACCGCCTTTAAGCTGCGGTTTCGGCATCTTTCCTGACCATTTCCTTCTTTGCCTCAGCAGCCAGGGGCAGGGTCAGGGCGAAAATGGCAGATGCTGCAAATGCGCAAAGAGCAAAGATGATCGAGTTGTTGTAAGTACCCGACTTGTCGAAGAGATAGCCGCCCATGAAGCTTCCAAAGGCAGGCCCGATCCCCATGACGATCAGAGTGGCCAGCCCCCAGATCTTGCCCAGGGAAACTCTCCCGTAGACCGAACCCGCATAACCGGCCACTCCACCCGGCTCGATCGCCCAGTAGATCGCAAACAGAATGCAGGCCAGGGCACCGAATACCAGGGACTGCTTGGTGAGTATCAGCAGAATACACGCCAGCACGCCCACGGTCGGGGCAAAGACGAGCATGATCTTCCGCCCCATTGTTTCATTCTTAACTGCTTCCACAACCTTGTCCGATATCCATCCCAGCAAGGGCATTGTAAATATCCCGGCGATACCAATGGCAACATACAGGTTGGTGGCGGTACCGAGCGAAAGCTTGACATCCTTCACCCAGTACATGATCACCTGGGTCCAGATGAGGAATTCGGCCACCATGCTCGTCAGGAAAGCCAGGATGGCACCCCAGATGGCGTACTTTCCGAAGGCCTCACCGAGGCTCCAGATATGTTCCTCCTTGACAGGAGCGCCGCCTCCGGTCTGCAGGCCGAAAGGCTTGAAACCATAAGCCTCCGGATTCTTCTTGGCTACCAGGGCGGCAATGATCAGGGCAATGAGAACCACCACGGCCAGGCCCTGCATGGCGGCTCTCCAGTCGGTGGTCAGGAGAATCCTTTTTACTCCGAGGCTGAGGAGAACCTGCGCCATGGGAGCCCCCATAAACGCCAGTCCCCACATGGTGGCGTACGCCTTACCCACATACCACTTCCTGACCGACACCGTCGAAGAAACCCACAGCATACCCGTGCCGATCCCGGCAAATATCGCATATGAGGCCAGATAGGCGGCGTAGCTGTGCACACGGCTTGTTAAATAAAAACCGAGGGCGCCGAAAATTGCTCCCAGGAAGTAAGCCGGCTTCGTCCCGTAGCGGTCGATAATCATCCCGCTGAAGAAAGCGGTGATGGCGTACAGAGTCATCATCAGGGAGTAGCCGAGAGAGGTCTGGCCGACGCTCCAGTGCATGCTGTCCCGCATCGGCCCCAGCATGACGGAAAAGGTGGACCTATAACCGAACAGGCAAAAGACGGCAAGCCAGGCAGCGGCCACTACGCAATAACCCGTCTGTTTCGCCTTTGCATTATCCTCCATCTTCGCTAACCTCCTTTGGTCGTTCTGGCATTGGTAAAACGAACTTTGCAAACGAAATTAACAATTGAATAACTGCTTTTGGGTTCCCCCGCGGCGGCCGCCGCGGGGGATGATTCAAGCTATTTTGCGCTGTAATTCTCGCAGGTTACGGTGATCAGATCAGCAAAGGTCCAGGGCTTGGTCTTCTCTGCTTCACAGGTTCCCATCGTATCCTGGTTGGGATCGGATGTGAAATGAGCGCAGTTTTTGCACTTGGGAAGTGTCCTGAATTTTTCGCATACAGGTGTGTCGATCAGGACCATTTGCTTGTGGACATTGCAAATACCCTTGGCAACATCAACCGGTATGAAGTTCCTGCAGTCATGGTGTTTCAGCTCTTTGCCGTTCATGGGTGTCCCTCCTTTAAACAGCTGCCGTTAAACAGCCTCGTATTCCGTCCTGGCGATGACCTCGTCCTGGATGTGCTTGCCCAGTTCGACCCAGTACTGGGTAAATCCGGCGACACGCACCATCAGTTCCCTGTAGTTCTCAGGATGCTCCTGGGCATCGCGCAGTACCTTGGAGTCGACAACGTTGTACTGGATGTGGAATCCGCCGGCTCTCATATACGCTCTTGTCATCTCAAGCAGCTTGCGGGCACCCTCCATCCCTTTGATGGCGCTTGGGTGAACCTTGATGTTAAGCTGCGAGTTCTGCGACTTGGTCTGATCCCAGCAGGTTGCAGATGTAAAGATGGCATATGGGCCGTTCCTGTCCGTGCCCGGATAAGGCGACATGGAGGCGTCGGCGTAGGTGGTTCCGGCAAGGCGTCCGTCCGGCGTTGCCAGGGTGACCGCCCCCTGCGGGCCGTGGGTTGAAACGGAGATCTGGCAGGCGTAAAGCGGTTTTGCGTAAAGCGATTCGTATTTGGTGCACATATCGCAGAACCAGTCTTCGTATTCCTTGAGAATGGCGTCCACATAGGGATCCGCGTTTCCATGCTTCGGCGCCAGCAGGCAGTCGGTGTGGATGTCGTCCCAGACCTCGCCGCCTTCCTTCTTCTCCTGCGTGACCAGTGAGTAGTTTCCTACCTCCTCCGCAGTCTTGAATCCGAAGTTGGCCAGGATCGCCTCGCGTATCTGGTCAAGGGTATATTTCTTTTCGTCGTAAACCAGCTTCTTCAATGCGGCGAGTGAGTTGATGAGGTTGACCGTTCCGCAGCTCTCCACGTTGAAGGTTCCGTTGTAGCGGATGCCCAAGTTGCCGATGTGATGTCCCTTCGTCAGGCAGTCTGGCTTCAGCAGGGAGTGGAAGATCGACATGTTGTTTTTGCGCCAGATGTCATGCTGGATGTTATTGGCACGGCAGAGCACGTCCACCGTCATCTCGTAATACTGCTTGTAGACTTCCCACAGTTCTTCGTAGGTCTCCAGTTTCCTGTTGTGGGCGGGGTAAACCTGCTCCCCGGTTCTGTGGTCACGTCCGTTGAAGAGCACGCACTCAAGAATCTTCGGGTTGGCCAGGAAATGAACACCGACCGATGTCGGCTGCCCGGCGCCTCCCGGAATCTCGTAGGTTTTCCCGTTCAAAGTGAGTTCATGCCAGGCACCAGGGGAGGTTTCCAGACAGCCGCCGATGGAGAACGCCCGGGCCTCTTCCAGGGTCATTCCTTCCCTGCCGTACTGCCAGAGCAGAAACTCGATGGCGTTCCGGTTGTTCATCCAGGCGGGATAACCGGTACCGGTCTTAACGCATTCAACGGCTTTGAGGAGGAAGTCCTCCGGCAGCTTTTCGTCATACAATACCGACAGCGTCGGCTGCGGGCAGGCACACCTGATTCCTGCTTCCAGAATCAAGAACTCCAGCCTGTTCGTGGCGGGCCTCCCGTCCCTGGTGAGCCCTCCCAGGCACAGGTTGTTAAAGGTATTGCCCGAAAGAACGCCGCCCACCACACCGGCGGAGGCAAAGCAGTCGATGCAGGTCATCTTGACCCGGTGCAGTTCAAGGAGTTCGATGACTTCTTCCTCGGTGGTGCGGCCTGCCTCCATGTCCTGCTCGAACCATGGCCACAGGATCTGTCCCACGCGTCCCGGAGACATGCCGGAAATGGCGTCTTCGTTAAGTACTGCAATGTGAATCGTGTAGATCAGCTGCAGGGCCTCCCGGAAGGTGCGCGGCTGCTTGTGGGCAATCCACTCCAGGCACTCGGCGATCTCCTCGTACTCGGCTTTCTGTGTCGGATCGGTTTCCTCCGCCGCCAGCCTGCGGGCTTCTTTGGCGTAGTTGAGAATCCAGGTCTGGATGCCTTCCAGCACCAGGATAACCGCCTCGTAGAAGTACAGGCGGTCCATCCCGATAACACCGTCGCCGCCGGCGTTTCCGGCGACTTCCGCCTTGCGCTCCTTCGCCATCTCAATCAGGCCGTCAAAGCCGTACTGCAGCGGATAGTAGTAGTTGATCACCTCACGGCCGAGCGGCAGGGTGAAACCGGACTCGAACATGCAGATGACGCTGCGCATGATCTTTTCTTTGAAGTCATAATCCGGCATCATCTGTTCATACTTGCTGCGCAGGTCGTCCACCGATTTACCAACCCATTCTCGGGAAAGCCGGATCAAAGCCGGGACCTCTTCCTCCCGGATTCCGAATTTACCGGCAATGGAGACAACGCTTCCGAAGCTCTTAGTCACATTGCCGCCGCCGCTTCCAAACTTGCTGACCTCGTCGGCGCTGGCGCTACCTTTCTTAAGAGCGGCCTGGTAGAGTTCGTCCTCCTTGGCCAGGAAGTAACCCTCGGACTCCCAGGGCATCGGGAAGGATCCCCTGTAGTAGCGGGCCTTGCCCATCACCAGTTTTTCACCGGGGAAGATGGTCGGCGTCAGGTGGGAGAAGGCATACTTCATGGCGGTGGCACGCCTTATGACAGGAATGTCCCCCTCGAGTTCCTTCCACTTCCGGGTATACCAGTAAGGAAATTCCACCGTGGCCGAGGAGAGAGTATCAAAGTAAAGATTCAACAGCTTTTTCGGCCGGGGATCCGGCTCCTTTTTCACTTCCCGATCAACCAGTTCTTCCGGCGCCGTTCCGCCATACTGAAAATTGATCGGAATACCCTTTTCCTTCAAAATATCAGCGATCTTCTTCGGCATTCACCATAACCTCCTTACTTGCTAAAATCCCAGCATACGACAACGCCTGACAGGATCTGCTCCGCGCCTTTCACCCCCATTCCTCCATTTCTACCGGGTCCGGTTGCCCCTCCCCTCACCTGTGCTGTCTTAAGCGTACCGCCTCCGGATACCACAGCCCATCACCCGGTCGATACAAAAAGGGGTAATGCCTCCCGGTGCCTGCGCCGGAGGTATTAGGCCGGTAGCTAAATATGGAAAAAGAATTAACCCAAAAGTATTAAAAATGGGAAAAAATAACCCCCGCCTCCAGCAAAATCACAGAAAAATCCGGGAGGAGAATGTACAGGGAGTATATAATTAAGGTGGTAAATAGCGCGAATTGTTGGGAGAAAGGGTGGGGGGAAACATGAACGATGGGCTATCTTCCGATCTCCTGGCACGACTGCAGCAAATCCAGGACCTGCTGGCCGACAGAAGCGGTCTCTGCCTCGTCTTGGTGGACAGCCGGGGGGAAGAGATCACCATACCTTCCCGGCTGCCGCTCACCTGCATCAACGAAAGCCACCAGTTAACCTGTTTCTCCGAAATCAGACAACTGACCAGAAAAGCCCGCAACCGGGAGGATGCCGTGATCCAGCAGTGTTCCCACGGCTTTTACGTTTTTGGCCTGAGAACCTCCATCAAAACAGCAGAGGGGGATGTCTTTCTGATCGGCGGGAGAACGACGGAGCTGGAGAGGATCAACCGGGAACTGCCGCTGATTTCTGCCGTTTACAGGCTCCCCTTGAGTACGGGATCCCCGGACAAGGTGAAGGAAAAGCAAATGGGAGAAGAAGCCCTGCTCCCGGGCGCCCTGCGGCTCCTGACGCCTCAGGAAATCAAGATCCTTTACCTGCTCGGATCGGGATTCTCCAACAAGATGATCGCTTCCAGGCTGTACATCAGCCCGAACACCGTAAAGGCGCACGTATCTCGAATCCTGCAAAAACTGCGGCTGTCAAACAGAACCGATGCAGCCCTGTTCGCCGTGGAAAACGGCCTTGTAAAGAGGGATCAAATTGTTCAGAACTAAAACCCAGACTTCACTGCAGAGGGTGCTGCTCTCTTCATTTATGAATGTTTTGTTGATCGCCATGTGCCTGTTCATGGTATTTGCCATAAGCGTCCTCTTCAGGCGCATCCAGTCCAGCACCCAGAGTCTGCTCAACCGCTCGATGACCATTGCCTGGCAGGAATACAACCGCTTTTTCGAGCAGGAGAAAACCTTTCTGACGACCCTTGCCGCCATGCAGGAGACGAGATCCTGCTTGCATTCCCCAGACGGCGGATCCGATGTGGTTCAGGCCATGCAGGCCGAAACCGAACACGATTTCTGGCTGATCGTCGACAGAAACGGCGAGGTTCTGGCCACAAACCTTGCAGACCGGGAACACCTGCCTGCACCTTTGCAGGAGTTCAGCCGGGATGTAATGAAAAACGGTACCGCTCTGGGGAGATCGGAGGTCTTTCCTTTGTCCGAAATGGCAGCTTTTCCTCAAAACCTGAGGCGGAAGGCCCTGGTGAAAGTCAGGGATGATGGGAAACAGAAGGCCGGTTATTTTCCCTATGTGCTGGTGCAGCTGGCAGGTGCACCCATCAGTGACGAAACAGGCGGGACGGTCGGCTGCCTTGTGACAGGACGCATCCTGAACAACGACACCTCCATCGCCCGGGCCTATTCGAACCTGGTACCGAACTCCTTCCTCTCCATTGGTGTCGAGGGAATACGAATAGCCGCCAACATCAGAGGAGCTCACCAGACCGATTTTGTCGGAATGAAGCAGCCCGATGAGCTTGTGAATACGGTGAAAAGCGGGAGGCGCTATGTGGGGACGTCCCAGATCGAGCCTAACGACATCCACCTGGCCACCACAGAACCGATCCCCATCTCCGGCGGCAGGGTAACCGGCGCCCTGAGCGTGGGCATCCCCTCCAACGGAGTGACCACCATCAAGCGGGATACTTTTATCACCATGCTTATCGCCCTGATGATCTGTTTCAGCATCTCCATGACTGCGGCGTCATTCATCTCAAGGAAGATATCCCATCCTATCGCCTGTTTGAGCCGGCTTGCCGATGAGATCTCCGACAATGAGTCGATCACCGAGAGGCATATCAACCACCTGATAAACTGTGAGGCATCCAATATCAAAGAGATCGACCATCTCCAGAGCTGTTTCAAAAACATGACCATTACCCTCTTTGAAAAATGCAAAGAGAACGAGGCCTACATGGAGGAACTGGAGCAGGACAGGATCAAGCTGCATCTCCTCACCGAGGAACTGCAGGAAGCCAACACCCGGCTGGAGAAGCGGGTGGAGGAGAGGACGAAAGACCTCGAGAGGGCCGTCCGGGAACTCAAGACCCTGAACCACCTCAAGACACAGTTTCTGGCGAATGTGAGCCACGAACTGCGCACACCCCTGCACTCCATCATCGGTTTTTCGGAAATGCTCTACGACGAGTTGTACGGCGAACTGAACCCGATGCAGAAGGATTACATCGCCATTGTTTTGAACAGCGCCAGACACCTCCTCCAGATCATCAGCGACATCCTGGACATCTCCTGCATCGAAAGCGATAAAATCACTCTGTACAAGGAAGAAGTGGCCATGGAAGACCTGATCAAATCCGTGGTTACCATCATGAGGCCGCAGGCAGAAGAAAAAGGGCTCAGCCTGATCACAAAAACAGCGGGAGGGCTTCCCCGCATTTACCTCGACCCCAGCCGCATCAAGCAGGTGCTCTCCAATCTCTTGTCGAACTCCATCAAGTTCACACCAAAGGGTGGCATGATAACCATCGAGGCCTTTCAGCAGGGTGACGAGATCGGCGTTGCCGTCAGCGACACCGGAATCGGGATCAAAGAAGAACACCAGAAAAACGTTTTTAACGAATTTTACCAGTGCGAGGACCCCTACAGGCGCCGCTTCGAAGGGGTCGGACTGGGACTCCCCCTGTCGAAAAAGCTGGTGGAACTCCACCACGGAAGAATCGAAATGGAGAGCACTTACGGGGCAGGAACCAAAATCACCTTCTTCCTGCCTTTGCTCCGGGAGCCATACGAAAAGGAAAGGAAGCAGGATAACGATGCATAGCAGGAAAAGTAAGCCGCTTATTTTTATCATCGAGGACAACGAATTTCACCTGCGCCTGGCGCGCGACCTTCTAGTGGCACACGGTATGCAAATTCTACATGCCTCAGATCCCCAGGAGGCGGTCATCCTGATCGAAAAGACCAGACCGGACCTCATCCTGCTGGATATCTCTTTGAAAGAAGCGAACGGTCTGGATCTTGCCCGCGAAATCAAGGGGAACCCGCTCCTCTCCCATATCCCCATCGTCGCCCTTTCCGCCCACGCCACAAAAAAGGATGAGGCAAACGCCAGGGCAGCAGGGTGCGATGACTTTATCGTAAAGCCGATCAACACGAGACTTTTTCCCAGACAAATCGCGGACAAGCTAGGTCATCAGGATAAATAAGGGGGGGTTAGACCATGCCCGACCATGTCAGGCCGCTCGACGGCAGAAAGATCCTCATCGTCGATGATGACCAGAACAGCTCACGGCTACTGGCAGACTTTCTGCACGCCAAGGGTGCCGTCATTACCTGCGAAAACAACGGGATCGATGCCATACGCCGCATCGATGACGGCATCTTCGATCTGGCGATCCTCGACCTGAGACTGCCGGAGGAAAACGGTTTTGTTGTGACGGAGCATGTGAAACAGAAAAGCGGCCTGCCCGTTCCGGTCATCATCGTCAGCGCCTTCGCCGACAAACAGAATCGCCTGAGGGCCTTTGAGGCCGGCGCCGACGCCTTCTTCAGCAAGCCTGTCGACCTGCAGGAACTGCTGCTGGTGGCCGGCAACCTCTGCGCCCACAGCTGCCTCCGGCACCACTTCGCAACCCTTCAGCACCTCAATGCCGTAATGGAACAACACCGCCAGATCGGTGGACACGGCGAAAGGGTAAGGGAAATCTCCACGGCACTGGCAGGTTTTTACAATGTGTCGGGGGACAGCCTCTTCCTGCTGCAGCAGGCAGCCATCCTCCACGATCTGGGGAAAATCGGCGAGGCTGCGGGAAGGCCGCATTGGGAGACAGGAGCGGAGATGATCGCTGCAAGCGGTTATTTGGAAAAGGTGGCGCTGCTGGTGAGGCACCATCACGACTTCCCGGAGGTTCCGGAGGTCCCGCAGAAGCTGCAAACCCTGATCAGAATCCTGCAACTTGCAGAAAGAACTGTAGAAACTTATAACCTTTCACCCGGGGATTTTCAGAATGACGTGAACAAGGGGCTGCTTCCCCAAAACATCGCCGGCTTCATCATGAGCACAATCAGGGAGCAGCGGCGTTATCCTGCCGGCGCCCCATAAAATCGAAACATATAGTTTATCGCCTATGACGCCGTAAGCATTAAATTGCAGACCCGGCTGAAATCAGCCCCGTTCAGTCCCGGCCTTGAGGCAGATGGCAGGTTTGACACCCTTCACCACCGGTCAAAAATCCGGCGCTTCCATTCCCTTGTGGATGGGATTGATGTGACAGGTGTCGTTGATGCGGCAGATGACGTAGCGGTCGGGATGAAACTCGATCACGTTGACGGCGCAGGTGTCCTGCTTGATCTCCCAGAAGTGGGAGTTGTCCAGGCCGAGGAAGGCCAGCAGCACGATCTTGTTGATGACCCGGTGGCTGACCGCCACCACGTTCTGCCCCATGTGGCGGGCGGCGATCTCCTCCAGGGCGGCCACGGCGCGCCGGCGGGCGTCGTCCAGGCTCTCCCCGCCTTCGAAGCGGACGGTATGCGGCCTGGAGGCCCACTCCCGGTAAAGCTCCGGGTAGCGCTCCCTGACCTCCTGGTGGCTGAGGCCCTGCCAGTTCCCGTAATCCAGGTCGTTCAGCCCTTCAAGGATGCCGACCGGCAGGCCGTGCGGCTCCGCGATGATGCGCGCTGTCTCCTGCGCCCTGGAGAGAGGGCTGGCATAAACCGCGGCAAGCTTCAGTCCGGCAAGGGCCCGCGCCGTCAGCCGGGCCTGTTCCCTCCCCCGCTCGTTCAGTTCCACGTCAATCTGACCCCGAAAAACCTCTTCCCGGTTCCACTTCGTTTCCCCGTGCCGTACCAGGAACAGTCTCACACCCACACACCTCCAGACAAGCAGACAAGGGGACGGTTCTCTTGTCTTTCTCTTGTCTTCCTTTTGTCTTCATAAATTTATAGAAATATAGAACCCCCCCTGTTTGAGTGTATAGCAGGCGCAGCATTCTGGCAATACCCGTTGCCGGAAGGACGGAAGCCGCCCGGAATCGGGCTTACCCCTTGCGCCACATTAACGCCAACATTATAATGCTGGCAGAGGTGATACCAAATGCAGAGAACTCAAATTTACCTGAGGCCCGAGCATCACCGGGCGTTGCTGGAAGAAGCAGGAAGGCAAGGCATCTCCCTGGCGGAACTGATCAGGCGGATAGTGGAGAAACACCTGGAGCAACGAAACATCACAAAAGAGGTTTCCCGGGAGACATACCTGCGGATAGTCGGAATTGGAACCAGCGGGAAAACGGACGTTTCCGAACGGCACGACGATTACCTGGCGGAGGCGTTGGATGATGAGCATAATGGTTGACACAGGAGCCTGGTATGCCGTTTGCGATAAATCCGATAGAAACCA
>CADDZD010000076.1 GCA_902812385.1 Clostridia bacterium
GAGTTTGGGGTTGATTCCTGAAAGCAGCGTCAGCAATGACGATCACGATAGAAGGTCCGATCAACATGATGTTGTGGCTTGAACCAGGCTGTCTACGTTTTTACAGAAAGAATGGGACTTGACCGGCTGATTATAATATCTTCTTTTGACCACTTTAGTCTTTCAGTGAAATTTTAAAGAGGTAATAAGGCCTTTTACTCGTACTGCTCAGCTAAAGTAGGGTACCTTGCTTACGTTTCGCGCATTGTACTTAAGCGACTATTATCAGCGGTGTGGACTATTATAGTCCACATTTTTCTAGTTGTCAATAGATGAAAAAATTACAAGGCATTCACCGGTAAATTTACGTTATCAATCTCCGATAATGCTCCTGTCGGTTCCGATGATGCCCGCGCATGGGCTGGCGGGACGCTGCTGTGAATTCTTAGTCACTGTTTACAAGAAGAATGGCAGGTCCAAAAAAATCTTTCGCATCTGCGGCCAGAAATGTATTAAATGTTCCTGCGTACTTCCAGCAATATGATGGTTGGCGTTGGGCTGCTGCCGATAAATCGATTATTCAATTTTTAAAAGGTTCATCCCCGAGTCTACAAGATATTGTAAATTCTATACCTGGTGGAAGTGACGGTGCTACTATGGAAGAATCTCAACAAGTTTTGACCAACAATGGAGTAACTTCATCAAGGCAATATAGCAGTTTAACTTATAATGGAGTTCAATGGCAAATTAACAATAACCGCCCGATATGGGTACGATTATCACAGGGTGATGGGTGGATTGCACTTCATGCAAATGTTATTAGGGGTTATGACACGAGTACTAATTTTGTCTTGTTTATAGACCCCGGGGATGGTGATTATCATGGACAAACGTACTCAAATTATTGTGACGGGGTTCACTGGGATGGCAACTGGTGGACATGGGATGGAACTATATTTGTTGCCAAAGCCTTACCCGTTCTATGTTTTCCCTGTCATGGTGGATGGCAATGTTATAACCGATTTTACTATTGTCCTTATCAACGGGGAATGGCAAGTTGTAGATATCGGTGGGCATTTAAGTAAGATTATTTACGACAAATCCAAAGAAATAGGAATTAATCCAGGAGATAATTAATACTCTTTTGATAAGTTCTGCTGCCATGTCAGTCGGATGTGCCGGATTTGGTTGAAGGTGGCAGCTCGCTTACACCCCTCAATGAAGTGCCTGACGACTTTGTCGGGATCGTGAAACAGCATGGGGAAATCACGGTCTTCCCTTTCTATTTCAATCAGACCCGCCGCTTCAAAGGCCATCGGAGCATCCTCAGGCAGCAGGAGGAAATCTCTCGGCGGTTCTGATCGGCGCCGGGCAGCCAGGCTGAAGATCGCAGGAGTAAAAACAGAGCAAGGAACCAACCGGTTAACATGATCGCTGTACTCACAATTTATATTTATCCTTTAAAATACCTGAGATTTCCCTAAGCAAAGCAAATGATTTCTCAACCCCAGTCTCATTGGGGTTGATCAGGCAGCAACGGGCCGGGGCCAGCCAGGCCTGGGACAGGATCTGTTCCTTAGGAATCCCCCGGGAGGCCAAAAACTCCCACAGAGACTCCAGTTTTTCTACCAGTTGAATCGCCGAAACCCCGTTGATTTCTTCGTCCAGGGTGGGAGTTATGCCCCAGGCGATAATCCCTCCCCGGTTCAAAAAGGTCCTGATGTCTCCGGTATAGCGGGTGAAGATCTCCCCCCAGGCCAGGATGTCAACCGAAAGAATATTGAGATCTAGACCCAGCAGGAAGGACCAGTCCGGGTTGGCACAGAGATGCACACCTTTGGGACCGGGAAGCATCTCCAGAAAGGATGCATAATCATCCCTCGCCCGCTCGGAACTGTAACCGGAGATGGCCATGAAGATCAGTTCCAAACCCGGTTCGTCGATCCATACGAAGGCTCTGGGATTGTGTTCCACCAGTTCCCGGTACTGGGCATCGATCTTTCTGGAGATGAATTCGAAGATAAAGGCCCGTACCTCGTCGTCGTAGATGATCGGCCGCTTGTTTTCATCGGTGATCTTCAAGCCGTAACTCACGGGCCCGATGCTCTGTCCCCGCACCGCATAATACTTGCTCAGCTCCTCCTTTAAAAAGGCATCATAGACCAGGGAGTACTTCGGCGAGAGGCGGAAATAGCCGGGGTCATCGGTCCGTTCGAGGTATTCCTCAAGCCCCCCGTAGAAGCCGGTAACGGAAAACACGATCCTTTTTTTCTCCTCATCGATGAGGATTCCCGGGAAGTGTTCTGAAACCTGAACGTACATATCCTCGTAGAAATTCAGCTTGGGAAGCTGCGGCCAGAAAGGAATATCCAGGGAAAGGGCCAATTGCAGCGCCCTGTCCAGAGAACGGTGGGGCAAAATCCCCATTGCCGTGGTCCGACAATCCCCTGCCAGGTCAACCTTCATAACAATCATACCTCAATCTTCTCGAATTTCAGCCTAGGAAGCCATCCGGGCACCTCCCGGCAATACTCCAGATAAGCCTGTCTAAACCTCCGCCTGAGGCCAGGTTCTTCAACGACTACCCCCTTTTTTGTCCGGTTCTCGAGATCTTACGGTGAGAGTTCGAACGGCGAAAGTGCAAGTATTGGGGGAACAGCCCTTGGGTGGTTGTATCCATTAATCCGAGTTAACTAAATTATTCTTCAAATCCTGCATTTTTCCTGCCAAGCCGGAGAATCTTTAGGGAAAGACGATGCTGGCGTTATACTTGGCAGCTTCTTCCCGCCCAATCTCCCAACCGAGCTCCTCGTTAAAGCGCCCCCTAATTAGGTTGCTCCGGTATATAGTTTCAAGGGTGTAAAGCATACTTTTTAGAAAAAAGGAAGCAACGACGGGAAAGCAGCAGTTCTTCCATGATAATAAAAGAGAAGGAATTTATAGTCAGGCACAGAAATAATTAAGTGAGAAACTGGCACCCAGTCGTGACCTCAAGAAGGGATAGTTTGATGAAACAGTCAATCTGGCGGGAATTAATTCTCTCGCTCTGGGATATCTGGGAAAGGCTTTTCGGCCTGATATTCCATATTCGCCAGGTCGAGCCCGGCAACCTGTTCCGGATTAACGTGAGGCAGTACCGGGGGCCTGCGGTGGAACTGCGGGACGGAACCGTGATCACCCCCGGAGAGAGAGTCGGGGAGCTCCACCTGGCAAACAAGGAATTGATCAAGATCCAGACGAACTGCAGCAATCACATCAAGGCCACCATGTGCGTGAAAAGGGAGATGAAGCAGAGCCTTGCGCAACTGGCAAGGCTTGTGATGCAAAAAAAGGTGGAGGACGTCAAGGCTTTCTACGGGATAACCATTTTCCACCAGGGCGCCCGCCTGCTGGGTTTCGAGGTGCGAGAATTGCAGCCCGGCTTCTGGCGCTTCTGCTACTGGGTGGGACAGATGCTGCTGCTCGCCCTCTACCACCCGACAGGTCTGAAGCGCCTCAAACTCGGGCACCACACCCTCACCCCTAAAGTTGTCTGGCTTTCCCGGGCCATTCTGCTGCGCGACTTCTCGCCTGCAGGGAATTCCTGACAGACCACCACGCCGCCTCCGGCGGCACCAACAGAGGAACGAAAAAGCGGTTTATCCTTGCTGGCGCAGCGACCTACGGAGGTTGTTACTCGCCCTTGACGAAGAAGCAGCTAACAGCAGCCGAAGCGACCCCGCACTCAAAGGGAATTCTACCCTTTAACATTCATTCGGAACTGCTGTCATTAATTATCTCGTTACAGAGAGAAAGTGCCATTGAGTGCGGGGGAGCTAGGCGACTATGGGCCATGGATGGCGTCATAGGAGCCGGTCGGCTGCCGTCTGCGACGCGTTATAAGCGAGTTAAACCGGAGTCCGGGAGCAAGCGCAAGGATAAACCGAAACGTATTTCCAGGGCAGACGATCACGCCGCCTCCGGCGGCACCAACAGAGGAACGAAAAAGCGGTTTATCCTTGCTGGCGCAGCGACCTACGGAGGTTGTTACTCGCCCTTGACGAAGAAGCAGCTAACAGCAGCCGAAGCGACCCCGCACTCAAAGGGAATTCTACCCTTTAACATTCATTCGGAACTGCTGTCATTAATTATCTCGTTACAGAGAGAAAGTGCCATTGAGTGCGGGGGAGCTAGGCGACTATGGGCCATGGATGGCGTCATAGGAGCCGGTCGGCTGCCGTCTGCGACGCGTTATAAGCGAGTTAAACCGGAGTCCGGGAGCAAGCGCAAGGATAAACCGAAACGTATTTCCAGGGCAGCCGGAATAAAGTAAACTGCCGCAATATTGCTCATAATAAGTTTGAAAAACGATTACAGGGCCTTTAGAGGGGGTATGTGGCTTGAATTTCCGGAGAACGGGAATCATTCTGGTTGCCGCAAGTGTGATTGTCATGGCAATCGCCCTGCTGGTTGTTTTTATCAAACCGGGACGCGGAGCCTTGACCGCTTCCAACCGCCGTGTGGCGGTGATCAACCTTACGGGCACCATTGCCTTCAACCAGGAGATGTCCCTTTTAAGCGGTGGTACCGGTACCGGCCAGACCATGCGGGATCTGGAGCAGGCGGAAAAGGATCCGAGCCTGCGCGCCGTGGTGATCAGGATCGACAGCCCGGGGGGAAGCGCCGCGGCCTCGCAGGAACTGTACGCCCAGGTGCTGCGCCTGAAAAAATCGGGTAAAAAGGTTGTGGCGTCCTTTGGCGATATCGCCGCCTCAGGCGGCTATTACGTGGGGGTGGCCTGCGACCGGATCGTTGCAAACCCGGCCACGACAACGGGCAGCATCGGGGTGATCGCCCAGGTTCCGAACCTGCAGGAGTTGTACCGGAAAATCGGGGTGACCCAGCAGACCTTCAAAAGCGGGGCGCACAAGGATATGCTCTCCCCCGCGCGGCCGGTCACGCCGGAAGAGGCGCGGATCATGCAGGGCATCATTGACGACACCTACGACCAGTTTGTGAGGGCGGTTGCCTCAGGCAGACATCTTCCCATTGAACGGGTCCGATCCCTGGCGGACGGGAGGATTTACACCGGGGCCCAGGCAAAAAGGCTCGGGCTCGTCGACGAACTTGGAGGGCTGAGCGATGCCATCAGACTGGCGGCCAAACTGGCAGAGATCAAAGGGGAGCCGGAGGTGGTCGAGTACAGCCGGGCGGGGCTCTTTGATTTCCTGAGGGAATTGGGTCTCCTGAGCGGCTTTCAAGGGTGGAGCCCCGAAGCCCTTTTCGTAAAGCCGCTGCTACCTGTTTATACCACGATCCAATACTGAGGAGGTACCTCCATGTGGGAGTATATTACGGGGGCAATCGTCGCGCCCCTGGAGACATTTCGCGATGTGGCTCAAAAAAAGTACTGGAAGCAGGGACTGCTTTTGATCGCGGTCGTCGGGCTGATCAAGGGTGCGGCGAGTGTGATTGCGGCACGTTCGACCCCATCCCCTTTCAGCGGCCTGTCGACGACAGAATTCCCCTTTCTGGAAACCCTGCGCACCATGATGCAGTCCCCTTCCTTCATGCTGTCAAACGCCCTGCTCAGCGGGGTTCTGTTCTGGTTTCTGGCAGGCGCCATCTGCTTCGGCATCGCCAGGCTTTTTAAAGGAGAAGGAACGCTGGGAGGCCTGCTGGCCGGCTTCGGGTTTGCATCCTCCCCCAACCTGATCGGTGGGCCGCTTGCCGCCGTGTTATCCCTGCTGGGCAGCCCGGGCATGCTCCTGAGCAGCATGATCAGCCTGGGGACAGGGCTGTGGGTTTTCGTCCTCGAAATCCTGTCCATCAGAGAAAGCATGGGGATCAGCACCGGGGCCGCGGTTGCTGCCCTTCTCATCGCCTTTTTCGCATTTTTCTGCGCCCTTATTATCTTCGGGCTGATCCTTTCCGTGGGAACACTGTTCAGCGCAGCCGGCATCACCTTTTAAACTCCCATGCTACCCCCCGGTGACCCCAAAAAGGTATGAACTGGTCTACCGGCAAGCAGTTTATGGAAATTGACAAATTCAGGGGCAGTATTTAGAATAATAATGACTTTATCCTGTGTTGCCAGGTTTATTCAACCATAGGGCAAAAGGAGTGCTGAAGGAATGAGACGTTTTCCTGTGGATTACGGTCTGACGGCAAGGATGTTCCTTACCATGTTCCTGCTTGCCGCTCTCTACCTGTTTTTCGGGTGGGTGCTCTGGAAGGCCGGGCTCGGTTTTACGAGTATGGTTTTCGTGGTGGGAATCATGCTTTTGCTGCAGTACTTCCTGTCCGACCGCCTGGTGCTCCTCAGCACCGGGGCCAGGGAAGTCACCCCGCGGGAGGCTCCGGAACTGCACGCTCTGGTGGATCGCCTCGCAGCACTGGCCAATGTGCCCAAGCCACGGGTGGCGGTCGTCCCCACACCGGTTCCCAACGCCTTCGCCACGGGAAGGAGCCCCTCCCACGCCGTGGTGGCCGTAACCACGGGGCTTATGGAAAAGCTTGACAGCCCGGAGATCGAGGCCGTGCTCGCCCACGAATTCAGCCATATCAAGAACCGGGATGTGGCGGTGATGACCCTGGCCAGCTTTTTCGCAACGGTGGCATCCTTCATCGTCCAGAACTTTTTCTTTTATGGCGGTGCTTTCAGAGACGACCGGGAAGACCGCGGATGGGGCATAATAGTCTACTTCGTATCCCTGCTGGTCTGGGTGATCAGCTTCTTTCTGATCCAGGCGCTCTCCCGCTACAGGGAGTTCGCCGCCGACCGGGGCTCCGCCTTCCTGACCGGCGCTCCCGGCCACCTGAGCAGCGCCCTGCTCAAGATCAGCGGTGCCATGCAGAGGATTCCCAGCCGCGACCTGCGGCAGGCGGAGGCGATGAATGCCTTCTTTATCATCCCCGCCCTCAAAGGCGAGGCCCTGGCGGAACTGTTCTCCACCCATCCATCCCTCGAGCGCAGGCTTGCCTACCTGAGAGAACTGGAACGCCAGATGAGAGGTTAACATGGGATTCTTTGACGCTCTTTTCGGCTACAACAAACCACCTCAGGCAAAGCTCGACCCCCTCTTCGCCTTGAGCACCGCGGCCATCACCTTCGAAACCGAGCTGGGATGGGTACCGGCCGGGCGCTCCGGACTGGTGCTTCATCCCGCCACAAGCCAGGACTATCGTGAGACAGAAACAGAACTCCAGGAACTGCTCTCCCTGGCGGCCAGGGAAACCGGCTCCGTTACGAAAGCGGAAACCGACGAGTACCGCTACAGGTGGCTGATCTTCGAGGACCCCGACTGGGACGACCTGGTGGAACTCGTCCACATGGCCGGCCAGACCCTATCCGAAAAGGGGTACGGCACCCAGCTGCTGGCGGCGGTATTCCTCTTCCGGCGGGAACCACCGGAAAAGAAGGGAAACTCCCTTTACCTGATCTTCAACTACAAGAGGGGAAAGTTCTATCCCTTTATTCCCCTGGGGAGGGAACAGGAACGGGACACCGCCGGGGAAATGCAGATCTACGCCCTGCTCGAAGGGGAACTGCCCTGGGAGAAGGACGTAAGCCGCTGGTACCCCCTCTGGGGCTGCCCGATCTGACAGTGCGAAATAAAACCGGACTCCGGGCGTTTTCTCATTCTGGAGCGGGCACGTCTCCCTTTCAATCCGCGTTCCGGCCGTGGCCGCAAAGGAATGAAAACCGCCTCGTTGGTCAATAATACCCCTTGAAAGGAGTGCAGATATGGGATTGCTGGCACGAATCTCCACCGTGTTCAAGGCCAAGATGAACAAGGCCCTGGACCGGCTGGAGAATCCTTATGAAACGCTGGATTACTCTTATGAAAAGCAGATCGAACTGCTGCAGAACGTGCGGCGCAACATCGCCAACGTGGTATCTTCGAAAAAGCGGCTGGAACTCCAGACCGTCAAGCTCCGTGACAGCCTTTCAAAGCTTGACGACCAGGCCAGGGAGGCCCTCCGGCTGGGAAGAGAGGATCTCGCCCGGGCCGCCCTGGAAAGAAAGGTGCAGCTCGAACAGCAGATCAAGGACCTGGAGCAGCAGGTCCAGGGACTCCAGCAGGAACAGGAAAAGCTGACCCAGGTGGAAGATCGCCTAAAGGCAAAGGTCGAGGCCTTCCGGACAAAAAAAGAAGTAATCAAGGCGCAGTACTCGGCGGCTGAGGCCCAGGTCAAGATCGGGGAGGCCATGACTGGACTTTCCGAAGAAATGGCGGACGTGGGATTGGCCATCGAACGGGCAGAGCGCAGAACCGAGGACATGAAGTCCAGGGCCGCCGCCATTGACGAACTGATCGCAACCGGCGTCCTGGAAGACAGCCTGGGCGACAAAGACCGGGTGGAAACGGAACTGCGCAAGTTGGGGGCAGCAGGCCGTGTGGAAGACGAGCTGGCCCGGTTGAAAAAAGAGGTGACGGGATCGTGATCATCAGGATCTTAACCGAGGGACAGTACAAACTTGAGGGGGACGCCCTCGTGGAACTGGACAGGATGGACAACTTCCTCCTCGACGCCGTGGAGGCCGGAGACGCACAGGAGTTCTCCCGCCGGCTGCAGGAAGTGGTCTCCCTGGTCAAGAACAGGGGGGAAAATCTTCCCCACTCGGAACTGGTCGAATCCGATCTGATTATCCCCGCCCCGGACACCACCCTGGAGGAGGCCCGGGACCTCTTCGCCGCCTACCCCCGGGACCTGACGCAGGCCTGAAGGCCGCCCCAAGGAGTCTAATTTTCTGGGATTTTAAACAGATGCCCCGGATGTGCGGGGCCTCTTTATTTGTGTATGATTAAGACTGTTTATCACTATATGCCTGGACCTCCGGCCACCAACCAGATATTCATTCTTCTCGCTGGAATCCTTTAGTTAAAGAGTACGGCGGACAAGATGCTGCGGCCATGTTTGGGCAGGCTCGACAAAGCAGTAAAAAATTGGTAAAATAAAGCGGGATATTAAAAACCACAGGGGTGTGGTTTCATGGCTAGATTAAGCCGTAATCTGGAAATAATTACCCTTTCCCCCCACCAATTAAAAAGCATGAAGAAGTGACTGTTTCGGTACCACAGTTGCCACCGCCCAGGCGGCGATGCCCTCCCCCCTTCCGACGAAGCCGAGCCCTTCCCCGGTGGTCGCCTTGATCCCCACCGCCCCGGGGGGGATCCCCAGCACGGCCGAAATTCTTTCCTTCATCTGATCTATATAGGGTGCCAGGCGCGGCCTCTCCGCCGCCACCACCGCATCCACCTGACCGACCAGGTAGCCCGCCTCCGCCAGGATCCCCCTAACCGCGGCCAGCAGGGCCAGACTGGGGGCATCCTTCCACCTCTGCTCCGAGGGTGGAAAATAATGCCCGATATCCCTCAAGCCCACAGCCCCCAGGCAGGCGTCCATCAGGGCGTGCAGGAGCACATCCGCATCTGAATGCCCCGCCAGCCCCTCGGAATCCGGGATCTCCACACCACCCAGCACCAGCCTGCGGCCGGGCGTAAAGGGGTGCACGTCATAACCGAACCCCGTCCTGACCGGCGGCGCGGCCTGTGCAGCGTGGCGTACCTCCTGCCCCGACCTCCGTGCCAGGATGGCTTCTGCCTGCACCAGGTCGCCGGGAGTGGTCACCTTGATGTTTTCGTAGCTGCCCCGGTAGACCTCAACGGGGACGCCCAGGCGCTCCACCAGCGAAGCATCGTCCGTCCCTTTAAAGCCGGACCGGGCGGCCTCGGCAAAGGCTTTTGCCAAGAGATCCCGCCGGAAGACCTGGGGGGTCTGGGCCAGCCACAGCCCGCTGCGATCCGGAGTTTCCCGGATCAATTTCTCCTCCACCACTTTCACGGTGTCCTTCACAGGAACACCGACCACTACCGCCCCCACCGCGCCGGCGCGCCTGATCGCCCCCTCCAGCACCTCCTCGGTGAGCAGGGGCCGCGCCCCGTCGTGAACGGCAACCAGCTTACATGCCTCCGGCAGCGCCTGCAGCCCCTTTGCCACCGACTCCTGCCTGATAGCCCCCCCGCCTACCACTCCCGCCAGCTTCCGCAGCCCGTAGGGAGCAAGCAAGGCCCGGCAGAAAGGGACTTCAGAGGGTGGCACTACGACCACATAGGCATCCACGCAACCGGAGGATTCAAAGGTCATAAGGCTGTGCAAAAGAACAGGCCGGTCGCCAAGGGGAAGGTACGCCTTGTTCAAAGGAGCACCCATCCGCTCCCCGCGACCGGCCGCCGCAATTATCCCGCCTACCTTATCCAATCACCTTCACCTCGTTGTTGTAGTGCCGGGGTGATGATTGAGCATCTTTCTTGACTATCTTGGGCTTGGCGAAGATCATCCGCCCTGCCGAGGTCTGCAGGACGCTGGTGACTAAAACGCCGATGCTCTGGCCGATGTATCTCTTGCCCCCTTCGATGACGATCATCGTCCCGTCCTCCAGGTAGGCGATTCCCTGCCCGACCTCCTTGCCGTCCCGGATCACGTCGACGGTGCCGATCTCCTCACCGGGCAGGTAGAGAGGTTTCACGGCGTTGGCCAGTTCGTTGATGTTGAGGACCCGGACACCGTCCAGTTCCGCCACCTTGTTTAGGTTGTAATCATTGGTCACCACCGGAGCATCCAGGCTCTTTGCCACCTTGATCAGGCTTGTGTCCACGTCCATGTTCTCCAGGCCCTCGAAGTCCCGGATCTCGATGCGGATACCCTGCTCCTTGCGCATCTGGTTCAGGATGTCCAGGCCGCGCCTCCCCTTGTTGCGCCGCAGGAGATCGGAAGAATCGGCGATGTGCTGGAGTTCCTCCAGGACGAAGCGGGGAACGATCAGGGTTCCTTCCAGGAAACCGCTTTTGCAGATGTCTGCAATGCGGCCGTCGATGATCACGTTGGTATCCAGGATTTTATAAGTTCCTTTCGTGCCTTCGCCGCGCCCCTGCCTGCTGCCCAGCCTGAAGAAGGAAAACAGGCTGCCAACTTCCTCCTTTTTCTTCAGCCCCACGCTCAATCCCAGATAGCCGAGGAGGACGCTCGCCACAATGGGGATGTATGGCCCTACCCAGGGTATCCGGGCCAGGGGAGCGCCTAATAGGTTGGCGATGACAAGACCTACAATGAGTCCTAAAACACCCCCTACAAGATCCTGAATCGGGGTACGCTGCAGGGTGTTCTCAAAAAATCCTACCATGCGGACGGTAACCTGCATGAGCCGGGGCGCCACCAAAAACATGACCAGGCCGACTATCAGGGTGAACATACCTACGAAAGAATACCACATATAACCCGACGCCGGCAGAAACCCCTGGAGCAGGTTGATCCGGCCCAGCAAAAAACTCAGGGAAAAACCCATTCCCGCACCGATCAATCCTAAAATTATCTGAACAATTCTGCGTAGCAAATTTTCACCTCCCTCCCAACATATATGATATCCTTATTCTGGTTAATCTTTCTTTATCATTATACGTAAATCCTTTTCTAGCCGCAAGGGAAGACCCTGTCACAGTTTAGTAGATTATGGAAAAACAAAGCGCCCCCTGTATTATATGGATGCGCTTCAGTTTTCTGTCACAATTTTCTTGATCATCAGCTCCACCTTGTCCGGCTCCATCCCGCCGACTGTGGCGATCTCGCTGATTAAGATCTGCATGGCGCTGTCCAACATCCTCTTCTCTCCCGACGAGAGGCCCTTGCGCAGCTGCCGGCGTATCAGGCTCCGGACCACCTCGGCCACCGCATAGATATTGCCGGTCCGGATTTTTTCCAGGTTGGCGCGCTGGCGATGGTTCCAGTTGGAAAAGCTGGTGGGATGTTCGTCTTCTCCCAGGACGCTGAAAACACCGGCGATGTCCCTTTTGTCGATCACCTGCCGCACCCCGATCTGACCGGCTCTTCTCGCAGGGACGAGCACCTTGAGGGACCCGGTAAAAAGGCGAAGAACGTAGTATTCCTCTTTTTCTTTGCCTCGTGTTTCGATGGCTTCGACGATGCCGGCACCGTGCAGCGGATGGACAACCTGGTCTCCGACCTTGAACATTTTCCGGCCCCCCGGTGTTATCTCTACCCTTATTATACCATACCGGAGTGCGCTGTCAAAAACAGGATGAACGCCAAACCGGTATAATACCTATAGGCAAACTTACCGGAACCGGACGGCTTCACAAACCGTCAGATTATTCCAAAAATCAACCTTAATGCTGAACGGATCTTTCTCCGCCACGTTTTCAAGGGATGGTAATATTTCCAGCCGAAGGAAGCCTGGCCGTGTAAAATTTAAGTAGGTATTAGAAGGGGATCAGCCGCTTGAAAAAGAAGAGAGACCTCGCGCCCAAAATAACACCCCAAAAAGGAGTGTGAGGTCTCGTGTTAGATATTCGCCACATAGTG
>CADDZD010000077.1 GCA_902812385.1 Clostridia bacterium
TAAGGTTTTCCCATTCCTGTCTTTGCTCGGCTTTGGTCATAAAAAATCCTCCTCGTTTTGTTCTTTGAGGAAGATTATCCGCCTGGCAGGATGGGGAAACAAGGTGGGGAGAATTTGACGCTTACAATAAAACCGGTATAAATCAGAACCAAAAGATATGCCAACGGGCCGAGGCGGGACAGATAAGGTTCTTCAAGTAGCAGGGGTGTCAACAATATAAAACAAAAATGTATTAAGTAAAGATTGATGAACAATTTACGAAAGGCAGTCCTTTGTTCCGTAGAAATCACCCCGCTGACGAATAAGCAATTATCTGCGCATTTTCGCTGTACAGGAAATCGTCCGGAGTTATCCAGAAAGATTTAAAGGGTTCCAGGTTGATGCCCTGTTTCATATATGCGTACCAGATCAGTTTTGAACAGTACCAGAGGCCATTGTCATTTTTTGGTGTGAGGATGAAGAAAGGGGTTCCTAACTGGCTTTTGGCGTAGTTGACAGCGGCTATTTTTTGCCGGGGAGTTGCTTTTACCCTGAGAATCAATGCCCAGGTATACCTGTGGTAGGTTTCCGCCTCGGTTAAGTAAACCCCTGTGCTGATGTACATCTCAATTACCTGATTGTTCCCGATAAAAAGTCCGGCATGAGTGTATTTTCCGTATGACCCGCCTTTATTTCCCCCCAAAAGTATGTCTCCGGGTTGAAGCAGGGAGAGATCAAGCCGGTTTGGTGTTTTCCCGAAGCTTCCGGTCCCTATATTACCTTTCCCTATTGAGCTCAGGAGTACAACCCAGAGGGGAGGACGCCTGGATGCGTCAATAAAGCGTTTTTCCAGTTGCTGTGCAAGCTTTAACGGGATAAGTATTAGTATTGCGATGATTATTAGTGTCATCAACAAGCGGCGCAAAGTATTTCGCCCCTGTCGTTGAATTAGCTTATTATTAATATACCAAATCCCCTTAATTATCTAATAGAAAAATTTTCTGGGTATTTCCCAATAAGAGAGCAGCGAGGCTTCTTTTTTAACAAAATGTTACTCAATGTCAAGCAGGAAATATATCTTAATTTGTCGAACATTTAAAATGATAAGACTTTTGTAACCAGATGTTCTGGGCACAAAAAATAGTCTAGAAGGGAGAGGAAAGAGTTTTGCGCAGAGGTAAAATCTTAATCAGTATTATCGTGGGGTTAGGATTATTGATTTCTGCTGTGGGTTGTGGCGGAAATACCAGTACAGGCGCTACCGGTGCGAAGGATACCCTGGTTTTTGCTCAGGGCGCGGACCCGCGCGGTCTCGACCCTGCCCTCGTTGATGACGGTGAGTCGGCAAAGGTTATAGCCAACGTTTTTGAAACCCTTGTTAAATACAAGGAAGACAGTACAGAAATTGAGCCATGTCTGGCTACTAGCTGGGAAAAGTCTGCTGATGGCAAGGAGTGGACCTTTAAACTGCGCCAGGGTGTCAAATTCCATGATGGAACCGACTTCGATGCAAATGCTGTGAAGTTCACCGTCGACCGTCAACTGCCGCCCCAGGTTACTGCCGATATGCCCTATGCTTCCTTCACCTTTGGTCCCGTTAAAGAAGTACAGGTGGTTGATAAGTACACGGTAAAGTTTATTTTAAAGGAGCCGTATGCGCCATTCCTGGCCAACCTGGCTATGTCACTGGCAGCACCGATCGTGAGTCCGGCTGCGGTGAAGAAGTATGGTGATGATTTCACCAACAATCCTGTTGGAACCGGACCCTACAAGTTCGTGAAGTGGGATAAGGGACAGCAGGTTGTTCTGGAAGCGAACCCGAATTATTGGGGGCCCCAACCCAAGATGAAGAAGGTTGTCTTTAAGATCGTTAAAGAGAATTCCGTTCGGGCTTCAGATCTCATCACAGGAGCAGCGGACATAATTGACGGGGTCGATCCCAACGATGTCGCCAAACTCGAGAAGAGCAAGATGCTTGTGGCGAAGGACGCCGGAATGAACATCAATTATATGGGCTTTATCTGCGATCGGCCGCCTTTCAATAACGTCAAGCTACGCCAGGCGGTAAGCTACGCCATCAACAAGGAAGAGCTCGTCAAGTATCTCTACAAGGACCTGGCCCAGGTGGCGCCGAGCATGCTGCCCGACTTTATCCCGGGTTATGATCCCTCTCTCAAAGGGATTCCCTATGATCCCGAGAAGGCCAAGCAGCTTCTGAAAGAGGCGGGCTATCCCAACGGGCTCAAAGTGAAAATGATCACCTATTCCAACCCGCGTCCGTACAACCCGGTTGGCGGCGAGAAGCTTGCGGCAGCGGTACAGGCCCAGCTTGCTAAAGTGGGAATTCAGGCTGAAATCCAGAGCTACCCCTGGAAAGAATACAAGGATGCTCTATTTAAGGTTGCCGACGGTGCACAGATCTTTTTCTACGGCTGGACCGGTGATAACGGCGACCCGGACAACTTCCTGTCTCTACTGGAGACCAAGGAGATAGAAAGCAGCCTGAACTCCGCTAAGTATAGCAACCCGCAGGTTGACAAACTTCTGGTGGAAGGGCGTACGACCCTGGATATGAACCGGCGTATTGAGATTTATAAGGAGCTTCAGAAGATCGTGGAGAACGATGCTCCATGGGTCTTTATTTCACACGGCAAGACCCTGGCCGCATACCGGCCCGGTGTAAAGAACTTCAAGTACCATCCCACGGGAGTCGTTCACCTCTGGAATGTTGAAAAATAGTATACTCAATTAGTCATGATGGTATTAGCTGATGAATTTAAATAAATTTAAAATATTAGGAAAGGCAGGGTAGCCCTGCCTTTCCTAACTCTAATGTTTAAGTTTTCGGGAAACGAGAGGTGCCTTAGATGGGCAGGTATATCTTGAAAAGACTCTTATTACTTATACCGGTGCTTCTCGGGGTGCTGGTGGTGGTATTTATTGTTCTGCGCTGTTTTACTACCGATCCTGCTGCCATGATGCTGGGGCAACACGCCTCAACGCAACAGGTGGAGGCCCTGCGGGTGAAATTGGGTTTGAATAAACCATTATATGTACAGTTCGGTACTTATCTTTGGCAAATTCTGCATGGGGATTTTGGTCGCAGTTTGATGACAAAAACCCCGGTGCTGCACGAGATTGGCATCCGTTTTCCCGCCACCATTGAGCTTGCTCTATTTGCCATCACCCTGGCAACCATATTCGGGATCGTTATGGGAGTCGTGGCGGCGGTAAAGCGGAATACCATATGGGACTACTTTACCATGGTCGGAGCTTTGCTTGGTGTTTCTATGCCTATTTACTGGTTGGGGCTGCTCCTGATCATTCTTTTTGCGGTCATGTTGGGTTGGCTGCCTGCTTCTGGTAGGATTGACATAGGCCTTGAACCTGCTCACGTAACGGGTCTCTATTTACTCGACTCAATTATAACCAAAAACTGGGCGTCTTTTATCTCGGCATTGAAACACATCATTCTTCCGGGAATAGCCCTTGCCTCATATTCAACGGCAATCATTGCACGGATGACGAGATCCACCATGCTTGAGGTCCTTCCCCAGGATTACATCAGGACCGCAAGAGCTAAAGGGCTCAAAGAATCAACGGTAATTTACAAACACACCTTGCGCAATTCATTGATTCCTGTGGTGACTGTCATCGGCTTGCAGATGGGGGCCTTGCTTGGTGGCGCTGTTCTTACCGAGACAGTTTTCTCCTGGCCGGGACTCGGCAGCAGGGTGGTTGAAGCCATACTGGCGGCTGATTACCCGATGGTGCAGGGTAGTGTCATCGTGATTGCCGTTATCTTTGTTATTGTTAACCTGATTGTGGATATAATCTACTCATTCCTCGATCCAAGGATTCACTACTCGTAACATCTTTTGAAAGGTTGGTAGACAAAGGTTCCCAGGAAAGGAAGAACTCATGTGGCAGATACGCTGCTTGTAGAAGAAATTCCGGAGAAGCCTGTTTCCGGCTTTGTTGATTTTGCCAAAAGGTTTGTTCGTAATAGGGCGGCATTGATCGGTTTCATAATTACAGTGATCCTGGTCATCGTAGCCGTGTTTGCTCCTGTAATTGCGCCATATGATCCGTACGACGCTAACATGCCAATGTCCCTGACCAAGCCGACAGCCCAGCATTGGCTTGGATGTGACGAGCTCGGCAGGGATATTCTATCCCGGATTATCTACGGTGCTCGCATATCTCTCCGGGTAGGTGTGGAGGCTGTGGCCCTTGCTCTCAGCGTTGGTATAGTGCTGGGAGCCCTTGCCGGGTACTTTGGGGGAAGGCTGGACCTCATTATCATGCGCTTAATGGACATCATGCTGGCATTCCCTTCGATACTGCTGGCAATAGCCTTTATGGCTGTTCTGGGGAGGGGTATTGAAAATGCCATTATTGCTATAGGCATCGTGTCGATACCTGAATATGCCAGGATCGTGCGCGGTTCTGTCCTAAGCGTAAAAGAGAATGACTACGTGACGGCGGCCCGGGCGATTGGCAACAGTGATGCGGCCATTATCTTCCGGCACATCCTGCCCAACGTGATGGCTCCGATTGTGGTACGTGCCACTTTGGGAATATCCAGTGCCATTCTTGACACCGCCGCCCTGGGCTTTCTAGGTCTTGGTGTATCTCCTCCGACTGCGGAATGGGGAACCATGCTGGGAGCGGGTAGGGGGTATGTCTGGGATGCTCCCCATCTGCTGACTTTTCCCGGATTGGCAATAACCGTAACAGTGCTGGCCTTTAACCTGATGGGTGACGGCCTGCGGGATGCACTTGATCCCCACTTACGGTAGAATGTTTATCTGAAACGAGGTGTTCCTTTGTCAACGGGGCAGATACTCAAAATAGAGAACTTGAAAACCTATTTTTACACCGAACCTGGTATAATTCCCGCCCTCGATGGTGTGAGCTTTGAGGTGGCTTCCGGCGAAACGGTGGCCATTGTGGGGGAATCGGGAAGCGGGAAAAGCATTACCGCTCTTTCCATTATGCGCCTTGTTCCATCGCCTGGACGCATTGTAAACGGCCACGTCTGGTTTGATGAGAAAGATCTGCTTGCTCTCAGTGACCAGGAAATGCGCAGCATCCGCGGCAATCGCATCTCCATGATCTTTCAAGAGCCGATGACTTCTCTCAACCCTGTTTTTAGAGTAGGAGACCAGATCGCCGAAAGCCTGATGACCCACCGCAAAATGAATAAAAAAGAGGCTATGGAAACGGCAATAGAGCTTTTAAGACTGACAGGAATACCTGTTCCGGAAAAACGGGCTTATGATTTTCCCCATCAGATGTCAGGTGGCATGCGTCAGCGGGTGATGATTGCTATGGCTCTGGCTTGCAGGCCCGAGTTGCTAATAGCCGATGAACCAACAACCGCTTTAGATGTGACGATTCAGGCGCAGATCCTGGAGCTGATGCTGGAAATGAAGAAAAAGTTTGGCATGGCGATCATCTTGATAACTCACGACTTGGCAGTGGTGGCGGAAATGGCCGAGAGGGCGATCGTCATGTACTGCGGCCGCATTGTTGAGGATGGTAGGGTCGAAGATATATTATGGAAACCCTTACATCCTTACACTGAAGGACTCCTGAGGTCAATTCCCTCTTTAGAAGAAAAGCAGGAACGGCTGTATATGATCGAGGGAGTGGTGCCCAACCTGCTTAACCTGCCCCAGGGATGTTACTTCAGCCCGCGCTGTCCTTATGCCATGAATATTTGCAGGGAGAAACAACCCCCAATGATTCAAAAAGACGGTGACCGGCGGGTTTCTTGCTGGCGTTATCAGGAGGCGTGATGTGATGGCGGAATCTCTGTTTGAAGTTCACGATCTGAAAAAGCATTACAGGGTGCAGGGAAACAAAATATTAAAAGCGGTAGACGGAGTTTCTTTCCATGTCTTCCGGGGGGAGACTTTGGGGCTGGTCGGAGAGAGTGGCTGCGGGAAATCCACTACAGGTCGCCTCATCATGCGGTTGGAGGAGCCGACTGGAGGCAGCGTGATCTTTGAGAAAAAAGATCTTACGGCCCTTAGGGGGCGACGGTTGAGAAGTCTTCGCAAGGATATCCAGATTATTTTCCAGGATCCATATTCGTCTCTTAACCCCCGTATGACCATCAGGGAGATCATTGCCGAGCCTTTGAAGGTCCACAAACTGGCAAAGGGAAACGAGCTTGAAAAAAAGGTCAGCCAGCTGCTGGACTATGTCGGCCTTGCGTCTTATCAGGCTAATCGCTATCCCCATGAATTCAGCGGCGGCCAGCGCCAGCGTGTCGGCATTGCCAGAGCCCTGGCCACGCAGCCAAAGCTCATTGTCTGTGATGAACCCGTCTCCGCCCTTGACGTTTCCATACAATCCCAAGTAATCAATTTGCTCAAGGACCTTCAACAGGAGTTTAAACTGACATACATTTTTATTGCCCACGGTCTTAATGTTGTCAAGTACATGAGTGATCGGGTAGGTGTCATGTACCTTGGTAAACTGGTGGAACTGGCCAGCAGTGAATCTCTATACGAGCGGCCGCTCCATCCTTACACCCAGGCCCTCCTTTCGGCAATTCCCCGGCCGGTGCCCGGTTCAAAAAAGAAACGCATTATCCTTAAAGGTGATGTGCCGAGCCCAATCGACCCTCCCAAGGGTTGTCGATTCTCGACCCGCTGCTTTAAAGTACAGGATATCTGCACCAGCGAAGAACCTGTGCTGAAGGAAATTGAACCGGGCCATTTCTGTGCATGCCACTTTATATAAAAAGTATTAAAAGGACCTCACCGTTGTATTTAAAAGGCTGAGGTCCTTTTTATTAGGGATGGTGGTTGTCTTTGTTATTTATGCAGTTTTGTCTGCTTCTCCAGGCAACAAGTGGTGGTTAGTCTTATTGGGGTTGATCGTGATATTGAAACATATAATTGTGATATACCACCGGTAACAATCCGATAAAATACCATATTGTTGGACACTATCTTTCTCCCTGAGTGTTATATTTTATATTGTAATGGGAATATATAGTATAAGAATATTTTTTAGAGGAGAGCAATCGTATTTAATAGACTATGCCTATAGGGAAAAAACGGCCCAGAAAAATATACATGCCAGGTGACCTGGGTGATTCCAGGAGCAGAAGAATGTACAGAAAACCAGGGCCTGTAATAACTTACAAGCTCACGGAGGCTTATGATAATATGAGCGAAATCATATCTTTGGGTGAGTTTTTAAAACTTCCGGTTGAACGGGCAAAAGAGGTTATGCTTGATTTAAGCAGGAGAATCAGTGATCAAAAGCTTGCAGCCGAGTGGTCAACACAGACAAACTATGTGAGAAAATTACGGTGTATCCTGGGAATTCATAAGGATCACAGCGGGGCAGTAACCGCTGTTTCCGAAATAAAATGCGACAAATGGCCACCTACCTTCCGGTTGCGTTCCCGGCAACCGGCAAAAGAGGCCGAGAAGGTTGTCCCAATACCGGTGGCTAATCTTGAACCGCCAGGGGATCTGATTCCCAGAAAAGTTAAGAGTTTTACTTTTACCCTGGAAGGAATTTTCAGTGCGGAGGATCTTAATAAACGAATTGAGGCTATCAAAACACTTATGAAAAGTTCCGCTGAAAGCAAATATGCTTTAAGCATATCGCTGGAAGAGATAATACCAACGAAAAGTCAAGGAGTTGAATCCACTGAACAGGCCGCGTCCGCACTTCGGGAAACGGAAGAACTCTAGCAAAAGATTTATTGGATGGCTACAACCCCCTGTAGAACTTTGCTGCAGGGGGTATATGATTGTATTCTACTTGTTTAGAGGAGAGATGGAATGTGTTAAACTTAGACCGGAGGGGATGAGCCCATGGAAACGAAGGCAATTGATCACATCGTGGAGATACTCGCCCGTTCGACGAACAACGTTGTAGTAACCGGGGCCGGTATCAGCACCGAAGCCGGTATACCCGATTTCCGCGGGGAAAAAGGCATTTACCGTAACCTTGGCGAGGATAGGGTCATGAGCATCCTAAATATCAGCTTCTTTAAAAAGAATCCTCATGCCTTCTACGAATTTTACCGCAAGCATTTCATTTTATCCGCTGTCGAACCGGGCGTGGCCCACCGTATCCTCGCGGATATGGAGAAAAGAGGGTACATCAAGGCCATCGTTACCCAGAACATTGACAACCTCCACCAGCGTGCCGGCAGTAAGCGGGTAATTCCCGTGCACGGTACGGCCGATCGTTATATTTGCACCAGTGCCGGGTGTTACGGCTTCTATGACGACGAATATGTACGCCGTTCTTCTGAGATTGTCCCTACCTGCGCCGTGTGCGGCGGTATCCTTAAACCCGATGTGGTGCTGTTTGGAGAGCCGATTCAAAATCACAGGTATGCAAGGGAGACGGTATTAGGAGCAAAGGTCCTGGTGGTAATCGGTTCTTCTCTAACCGTTTTCCCATTAGCCGGGTTTGTAGAAGAATTCAGCAGATCTGCAAGGGATCTTATCATCATTAATAAAGGAAAAACCGGGATGGATCATGCCGCAACAATCAAGCTGGATACCGATCAAACGGGCGCAGCATTAGAGGAAATTAACAGGCGGCTGATGTCTCGTTAAAAACAGCTACAACTTACTCTCTTTTCCAAAATGGGTATTGGGCAATAAGCAGGAAAATATTTAATTGTCGTATAAGGAGCTATGTCGTTCTTCGTTAAGTTATTGTAAACATGAGCAAAATCATTAACTCAGGAGGAATCATAATGAAGTGGCATACGGAATATCACTGGTTTCACACCAAAAATAAAAGAGAATTCATAAATATTACCGGCCTGGTCGATAAAGCAGTCGAAACAGCCGGGATTAAAGAAGGTATGGTTCTGGTAAGCGCAATGCATATAACCTCGGGTGTTTTCATCAACGACGAGGAGGATGGCCTCAAAGCGGACCTGATGGAATGGGCTGAAAAACTGGCGCCCTATAAGGATGATTACAGACACCACAGAACAGGGGAAACAAACGGAGATGCCCACTTGAAGAGCATACTTTTTCACCATCAGGTGGTGATTCCTGTCACAGACGGCAAGCTTGATGTTGGACCCTGGCAGCAGATATTTTACGCCGAGTTTGATGGGCAAAGGCGAAAGAGGCTCCTCATAAAAGTTTTCGGCGAGTAGATGAAGGGGGGTTATTAATGAGGGTAACTGCCGATTGTATCCCATGCTATTTGAAGCAAGCCATTTCTACAATGCGGGCCGCCGGAATAGATGATTCCCGGCAGCAGCGCCTGCTGGAAGCTTTATTTCCCGTGATTTCAGACCTCGATGCCTCTAAAACCCCGGCGGAGAATTCTTCGCTGGTTCTTTTCGAGCTGTATCGTTTGCTCGGCCTTGATGACCCCTTCAAGGAGGCTAAAGTTCGTTCAAATGACCTTGCGAGAACATTTCTCCCTGCCCTCGAAAAAATTATTACTTTCAGCGATGATCCCCTTTTAACTGCACTGAAGGTATCTGTTGCGGGTAATGTGATCGACATGGGAATCATGCCCGGGTTTGACGTTAGCGCCAGCATTCAACAGGAACTTGGACGGGACTTTGAGCGTTGCGATGAACAACCCTTTCGTGAGCTGTTGGAAAAGGGTGGTTCGCTGGTTGTGATCGGGGACAACAGCGGGGAAATCTTTTTTGATTTCCTGCTTTTGGCGCAATTACGCAACTTTACTGATGACATTGCTTATATTGTCAAAGGTGGCCCGATCCTTAATGATGCCACACTTGATGATGCTGAAGCAGCCGGAATCCCTCTTCTGGCTAAGGTAGTTACCACGGAAAGCAACTACCTGGGGGTTATTCCGGAACTGTGTAGTGAAGCGTTGCCCTCATTGGTTGGAAACGCCACTCTGGTTTTGGCGAAAGGACAGGCCAATTATGAAACTCTTGAGGGAACATCCTTTGCAGGGGATAAAACCTTTTTCCTGCTCAGGGCAAAGTGCCCGGTTGTTGCAGAGCATCTCGGCGTCAAGCTGGGAAGCTCCGTCTTCATTCATAATCAGGTTAGACTTAATTTGTAAAAAATTATTAGTTGCTATTTATCTGGATGGGGTGTTGTGCTATAATATAGTTGCTACTATCAAATATAACTAAGCAGTCAAGAGGTAATAGCAATGCCCATGGTCGTGATCAAAGAACTCTGCCAGCGGGTGTGGAGCATGCGTCAGAGCGTGCCCGAATCAAGCGATAACCTTGCGAGTGAAAGAGTCTGAAGTGGACCAGGAGCGCTGCCAGGATTGCGAGGAATGTATCTTCGTATGCCCGAACGGAGCTATTACAGGCGTTTCTCGAAAACATTAAAAATCTGCAAAAATAATAGAAAGGTGTGTCGAAAATGCCCATCTATGAATTCCTGTGTAAGGAGTGTGGAAAAAAATTTACGGTGCTTGTAGGAATCTCGGAAAAGGAGAAGGTCAAATGCCCGACATGTGAGAGCAAGAACATCACCCAGGTCATTTCCGCCTGCAGTTTCAAAGTGGGTGATGGTAGCAGGGGCAGCTGCGGCAGTAGTTCTGGAAGAACCAATTTCGGGTGAAGATTTTAAATAGAAAAGGACAGGTTGCCCTGATTCCGAAAACAAAAATCCCGGGGTTAAGACGAATTCCCGGGATTTCATTTTTCTTCGTCGTTATTTACCTGGCTGTGAAAGATATCTTCTAAACCGGGCTCCTCATCGGTGAGATCGGTGAGCTCGACCTGGCTGATTACCTTTGTCACACCCCGGGCCTTGGAAGCTGCAGCCCGGGCAGCCTCAATTTCGGCGGGATCGTCCGTCCGTCCCTTGAGCACGACGGTTCCGTTTCCTCCAACGCTTTCGGCGCCGATGTGGCGTAAATCAACATCGGGATCTATGTCCAACTCCTCCTGGACCTCCCTGGTTACATCTTCGTTTCTGATGCCTCCATCGGTGCTGATGGATATGGCGTTGGACACTCCTTTAACCCCCGGTACCTGTCGCACCAACTTTTCTGCCCACTCTTTTTCACTTAAGGTATCAACTATACCCTGCAGCTGGACTTCTCCCTCTATCACATCTGCGTTTAATGCATAACCGCGAAGGTTTTTATCCTTTTCCAGGAGGGATCGCACCTGCCGACACAATTCGTTGTCACTTTTCTTATTATCCATAGTTTTTCTCCTTTTATAATGAGGACTCAATGTTAGTATTTCCCGATGGTAGTATAAAATACGGCCCGTTATCTTTCCCGGCGATTTGTGCCGTATGGAATTGGAATATACTGGACCGAGGGACGACGCTGGCCTGGCTGCGGGTAGAGCTCCATCAATTGGTGGATTTCTTTGGGGAGCTCGCAAGAAATGTTGATACCTAATTTTCCCAATTGTTCGCAAGTGAGGGGATAATCGTGGGTCCATCTTCCCGAGGTCAATATTTCGGCCACGCGGCGGGCATCTTCATCGGGCATGCGATCCTTGAGGAGCTCAATAATGAACTCATTTACCTGACGCATGGCTTTACTCGCTACATCAGCCAGAATTAAAGTCCGGTCATCAACCTCATTGACATCCTTGCGTTCAACTGCTTTTAATATGGAAACTGCAGGATATTCCCCCAACTGCGGGTCAACCGGCCCGGCAACCGCGTTTTCGTCCATAACGATCTCGTCCGCCGCAAGCGCAATCATGGTACCACCCGACATGGCGTAGTGGGGGATAAATACGGTAACTTTGGCAGGATGCCGCTTCAACGCCAGTGCGATCTGCTCGGAGGCTAAAACAAGCCCGCCGGGGGTGTGCAGGACGATATCGATGGGCATATCATCGGGTGTCAGTCTTATGGCCCGGAGCACATGTTCCGAGTCTTCTATGTTGATAAAACGGGTGATTGGAAGGCCCAGAATATTGAAAAGTTCCTGGCGGTGGATCAGGGTAATAACCCTGGAGCCGCGCTGTTTTTCAATATACCTGATTTTCTTCACCCTCTGAGACTCGATGCTTCGATGCTTAAACATCGGCCAGAAGGATATCAGCAACAACAACATCCAGAATATATCAAAGAATGAAAAGCTCATGACATCACTCACCTTCTGCTGTCTATAAGGTACCCCGTCAAACCCCTCATTTATTCCTTAAAGTACTACAAAATGGGATTGCCACGTGAAGGAAGGAAGTTCCCCTTATATGATTGAGGGGAAGTTTTTATTTAACTTTATTTGGTGGACGGTATTTTAAAAAAGTAGGTTCTCGTAAACCAAAAATGCCCATGTAACAAACTGGGATATGTGCTAGAACAATCCTTATCCCAGCAACTAAAAAAAGAACCTTGACAACGAAATAGCGGTGATCCCAAGACCGGGG
>CADDZD010000078.1 GCA_902812385.1 Clostridia bacterium
GTCCGGGAGGCGGAAGTACTGGTAGGAGGGAGACACGCCTTGGCCCTCTTTCCTGAGGACGGCAGGGAGCGGCGCCTGATCGGGAGCGACCTGGACGGCGTGCTTGATTTTATTGCCGGCGCAAGGCGGGAGAAGCGGGTGGCCGTGCTCCTTTCGGGCGATCCCGGTTTTTTCAGCCTGCTCCCCCGTTTGAGGTTGCGGTTCGGGGCGGAGAATTTAAGGGTGATTCCCGGCATCAGTTCCCTGCAGCTGGCATGTGCCAGGCTGGCCTTGAACTGGCAGGATTTTTATACGGTGAGCGTGCACGGCAGGAGCGGTGAGGCACTGGCGGCGGCCTGCGGCAGGCCCAGGGTGGCCGTGCTCACCGGGCCGCAGTATCCGCCGGGGGAGGTGTGCAGGTACTTTCTGGAACGGGGCTGCAGCTACGATCGGGTGGTGTTGCTTACGGATCTGGGGCTCCCCGGTGAACTGGTGACCGCCACAACCCTGGAAGAGGGCTCCCGGCTGGAAGGCCGTGGGAACAGCGTCGTGCTGTTGCTCCGGGAAGCGGAGGGACAAGCTGACGCCTCCCCCGAAGCCAAGGATGCCTCCCGTCCTGGGGAATTGCCGGAGGGCCTGGAAAACCCGCAGGACTGGTCCGGGGTGCTGACTCCGGGCCTGCCCGATGAGGCCTTTTTGCGCGGTGGCACCGCCATCTCCCGGGAGGAGGTGCGCGCCCTCACCCTGTGCAAGGCGCGCCTCGGACGGGGGATGACCGTGATCGAGATCGGAGCCGGCACCGGTTCCTGGACGGTGGAGGCCGCCCGCCTGATCGCCCCGGGCCGGGTATGGGCGGTGGAAAGGGATCCCTCCGCCGTGGCCCTGGTGCGGGCGAATGTGAAAAGGTTCGGGCTCTCCAACGTCACCCTGGTTGAGGGTGAAGCCCCGTCGGCCTGCGCCGGTTTTCCCCGGGCGGACCGGGTTTTGATCGGCGGCAGCGGTGGGAGGCTGGAGGAGGTCCTGGCTGCGGCCCGGGAGTGGCTGAACCCCGGAGGGCTGCTGGTGCTCACGGCGGTCACTCCGGAGACCTTCAGCACAGCCTGGAGGCTGCTCCGGGGAGAGGGCTGGGAGGATTGTGAAACGGTACTGATCAGCGTGGGGCGTGTGGAACCGCGGGGCGGAGCCCAGATCTGGAAGGGCGAGAATCCGGTCTTTATCCTGCGCGCCCGGCGTGCGGAGGCGGGACGAGCAGATGTCTGAGAAGGGCAGATTGTACGGAATCGGTGTCGGGCCTGGGGATCCCGACCTGCTGACCTTGAAAGCCGTCAGGATTATCCGGGAAGCGCCCGTGATATTCGTGCCGAAGGGGGATACGGGGGAAAAGAGCCGGGCCCTGAGCGTTATCTCCCCCTTTCTGGGAGACGGCCATGAGCTGAGGGAAATAACCCTCCCTATGACCAGGGAGCCCGGGGCTTTAAGGCGGGCCTGGGAAGAGGCCGCCGGAGAGGTGATCGCGGTGCTGGATAAGGGGAAGGACGCGGTTTTTGTGACCCTGGGGGACAGCACCCTCTACAGCACTTATTATTACCTTTATGAGGCCCTCCGGAGCCGCAGGCCGGACCTGGCAGTGGAAACGGTTCCGGGGGTATCCTCCTTCAGCGCAGGGGCGGCCGTGCTGAACCGCGCCCTTGCCGTGAGTCAGGAAAGCCTGGCGATAGTGCCGGCCTCCCGCGGCCTGGATTTTATTCGCCAGGTCCTCGGCACTTTTGACTGTGTGGTCCTGCTCAAGGTGGCTCCTGTGCTGGGAGAAGTTATAAACCTCCTGGAGGAGTTGGGACGCCTGGAGGAGGCGGCCTATGTCTGCAGGTGCGGCATGCCCGGCCAGTTCCTCAAGGAAAACCTTGCCGGGCCGGGGGAGCTTCCCGGGGACTACTTCTCCCTGATCCTGGTGCGGGGTAAACGCTTGCTTCCTTAGACCATAACGCCGCTTCCGGTGGCACCAGTTATCCTTGCAAGCGTAGCGACCCAGCACTCACCAAAATTCTGTTGCATAATTAGCTTTTGCTTTATAATTCCGTTATTGTCTTCTTCAGCTCACGAAGCAGCAGTGAGTGCTGGGTTGTTACTCGCCCTTGACGAAGGAGCAGCTAACGGCAGCCGAAGCGACCCGCACTCAAAGGGAATTCTGTCCTTTAATGTTCATTTAGAACTGGCCGTTATTAATTATCTCGTTGCAGAGAGAAAGTGCCGTTGAGTGCGGGGGAGCTAGGCGACTCTGCGCCATGGACGGCGTCATAGGAGCCGATCGGCTGCCGTCTGCGACGCGTTATAAGCGAGTTCAACCGGAGTTTTGGGAGCAAGCGTAAGGATAAACATATAGTACCGGCCCGCTGCCCGGGACGGATGCAGTGGTTACATCCGCGGAACCGGTGCGGCTATATAAAAGGGGGATGCCTGTTGAGCGAAATACGCAGAGGAGTCGTTTACTTTGTGGGAGCAGGGCCGGGCGACCCGGAACTGATCACCGTTAAGGGCCTCCGGCTCCTGCAGGAAGCGGAACTGGTGCTTTACGCCGGGTCCCTGGTCAATCCCGAGCTGCTGAAAAACGTGCGGGACGGAGTTCCCTGCCACGACACGGCGCGCCTGACCCTTGAGGAAACGGTGGCGCTGATCCGGGAAGGGGTTGCCGCCGGAAAGGTGGTGGTCCGGCTGCATACCGGAGACCCCGCCCTCTACGGCGCGGTGCAGGAGCAGTTCGACCTCCTGGAGGCCGAGGGGATTCCCTACGAGATCGTCCCCGGGGTAAGTTCCTTCCTTGCGGCGGCAGCGCTGCTGGGGCGCGAGCTGACGGTACCGGGGGGAACCCAGACGGTTATCCTGACCCGACAGGGCGGCAGGACGCCGGTTCCGGCCGCAGAGTCGCTGCGGGAACTCGCCCGCCACGGTTCCACTCTCTGCCTTTTTTTGAGCGCTGGGCTGCTGCAGGAGGCGGTCAAAGACCTGCTCGTGCACCTTTCTCCCGATACCCCGGCGGCCATCGTGGAACGGGCCTCCTGGCCGGGGGAGCGGGTGATCCGGACAAGCCTCGGGAGGCTTGCCGCCGAGGCGGAGGCGGCGGGGATCACCAAAACCGCCCTGGTTTTCATAGGGGATTTCCTGGCCGCCCGGGGAAAGCGTTCTTTGCTTTACGACCCGCGCTTCACCCACGGCTTCCGCACCCGAAGAGAGGGACGGGCACCCGATGGAACGGTGGAGGAACAATCCTGAGCACCCGGCCGGGAAAACGGCGGTTGTCTCTTTAACGCCTGCCGGCGCAGCCCTGGCGGAACGGCTGGCCGGCGCCTGGAGGGGGGAGCGGGTGGTTGATCTTTTTGCTCCGGAGGGCTCCCTGGGGGAACTGGTGCGGAGGATATGGAACGAGTATGACAGTCTTGTTTTTATTATGGCGGTGGGGATCGTGGTAAGGGTAATCGCCCCCCTGCTGCGGAGCAAATGGTCGGACCCCGGTGTCGTGGTGGTGGATGAGAAGGGCAGCTTTGCGGTGAGCCTCACAGGCGGGCACTGGGGGATGGCCAACAGCCTGGCCCGGCAGGTGGCCGCCGCTCTGGGAGCAACCCCAGTGGTCACCACCGCCACCGACGTCCAGGGAAAGCCGGCAATAGACCTGCTGGCACGGGAGTGCGGCTTCCGGCCGCTGCCGCCGGAGAGGGTCAAGGCCGTCAACAGGGCGTTCCTGGCAGGGGAGCGGGTGGTGATCTATACGGAATGGGACCTGGAAGGGGTCGCGGGGGGAAGGAATTTTGAGATTTTCCCCTGGGCCGGGGAACCGGATCACCCGGAGGCTTCGGGCTGCGTTCCGGTCTTTGTGACAAGCCGCGCCCTTGATTCACTCCCCGAGAAGGGGCTGTGCCTGTGCCCGGCGTGCCTGGTGGCGGGAATCGGGTGCAGGCGGGGCGTCTCCGGAAGCGAGGTTATAGAGGCCGTCGAGTCGGCCCTGCGGCTGGCAGGGAGGCGCAGGGAGAGCCTCAGGCTCCTGGCCAGCCATATTGTAAAGGAAGATGAGCGAGGGCTGCGGGATGCCGCATCTTCCCTCAGGCTTAAAACGTCTTTTTTCGATTCCGGTGTCCTGCAGGGTGTGATGGAAAACAACCCCGGACTCCAGGACTCCGGTTTTGTAAAATCTCAGGTGGGGGTGGGAGGAGTATGCGAGACGGCGGCACTGGCTGCGGCAACGGAGGGGAGGCTCATCCTTCCCAAAACCAGGTTCGGCCGGGTAACGGTCGCCCTGGCGGAGGACGGCTTGCTGTGGTCGGTATCGGGCCAGGCGATCCGTCGTATTTGAGCCGACGGGCGTTGGAGGTTCTGCGCCGGGCAGAGGTCGTCGTGGGGTACACGCCCTATCTCAAGCTGCTGGCGGAGGTTCTGACACCCGGCCAGGTGGTGGAGGGAAGCGGGATGCGGGAGGAGGTCGCCCGGGCCCGGCTGGCGGTGGAACTTGCCCTTTCGGGCAGAAGGGTTGCCGTGGTGAGCAGCGGGGATGCGGGCATCTACGGGATGGCCGGGCTGGTCCTGGAGGTGCTGCTGGAAACGGGAGAGCACGACCGGGTGGAGTTCGAGGTGGTACCGGGGATTACGGCGGCATCTGCGGCGGCGGCCCTGCTGGGGGCTCCCCTGATGCACGATTTTGCCGTGATCAGCCTGAGCGATCTCCTGACCCCCTGGGATGTGATCCTGCGCCGGATCGAGGCCGCCGCCTGGGGGGACTTCGTGATCGTTTTTTACAACCCGAAGAGCAGGCACAGGGTGAAGCAGATCGCCGCGGCAAGGGAGGTCATCCTCAGGTACCGGGACCCTGCCACCCCGGTGGGGATTGTTACAGGCGCCGGCAGGGCCGGGCAGAGGGTGGTCCTGTCCGATCTGGCAGGTTTCCTGAAGGAGGAGATCAACATGCACTCCCTGGTTCTGGTCGGAAACAGCCGATCTTACATTAAGGACGGCCACCTGGTGACCCCCAGGGGGTACAGAATATGATTCTGGTGCTGGCGGGAACCGGAGGTGGGAGAAAACTGGCGGCCGGGCTGGCAGCAGCCGGTTTTGAAGTGCTTGCCAGTGCCGCCACGTCGTTTGGGGGGGAACTCCTGCAGACTGTGCCGGGAATCGCCGTCAGGGTTGGTTCCCTGAATGCGGCGGCCCTCGAGGAGCTGGTCCTGGAGAAAGGGGTGCGGGGAATCCTCGACGCCACCCACCCCTTCGCGGTGGAGATCTCCCGCACCGCCTGGGAGGTGGCGAAGCGCTGCGGCGTTCCTTACCTGCGCTGGGAAAGAGGACTAACCGCCTTACCTTCCGACCCCCTGGTGCACGGCGTCTCGGGGTGGGAGGAGGCGGTGGAGTGCCTCGCCGGCCTGGGGGTGGAGGATGTTTTCCTGGCCGTAGGGGTGAAGCCTCTGGAGTTCTTTTTAAGGCATCCCAAACTGGGCCGCTGCCGCTTCACCGTGCGGGTGCTGCCGGTGCCGGAATCGGTGGAGGCCTGTCGCCGGCTCGGTCTGGGGATCGACCGGATCATCGCCATGCAGGGCCCCGGCACCGTAAAGCTCAACGAGGCGCTGCTGGAGGCGAGCGGGGCACGCGCCCTGGTGATTAAGGAAAGCGGTGCCGAGGGCGGCACCCGGGTGAAGATCGACGCCGCTCTGGCTTTGGGAATTCCCGTTGTAGTGGTGCGGCGGCCCCTCCCGGATCCTTCCGGTGAGGTGGCGGCCGGCCTGGAAGACGTCATCCGCTGGGCGGAAAAAGCGATAAAGGCAAAAGGAGGACTCTTATGAAGACCGGTATCTTGCTGTTGGGCCACGGCAGCAGGCGGGAGGCCGCCAACTCGGGGTTGGAGAGGCTGGCCGGTTTGGTTGAGGCGGGTCTTGGGATGCGCGTGCTTCCCGCCTTTTTCCAGTTCGGCAGGCCTTCCCTGCCTGATGTGGTGGAGCACCTCGTCGGGGAAGGGGTCGACGAAATTGTTGTGGTTCCCGCCTTTCTCTTTCCCGGCATGCACCTGGAACATGATGTGCCGGAGGCGCTGGAGGAAATCAATGCCCGGTACGGATACAGATTGAAATTTAAGATAACCCCCTGTGTGGGAGCAGATCCCCGCCTGGCGGAAATCCTCATGGAAAGGGTTCGCTCCGCCGGGGCCGTATCGCCTGACGGCGCGCAAACAGGGGTGTCCGCCATCGGGCCGGAGCTTACCGACCCCGATGCGATTACCGCACACAGCCGTTTCTTGATTGAGGAGAGCCTGGGGGACGATTTCTTCCGGGAGAGGTTTTCCGGCCAAGAGGGGGAGGTGGTGCGCAGGGTCGTCCACGCCACGGGGAACCCCTCCGTAGCCGACCTGATGAGGTTTCACCCGGAGGCCCTGGAGGTGGGGCTGGCCGCTCTGAAGAAGGGGGCCCTCCTGTTCACCGATGTGCGGATGGTCAAAATCGGGATCAACCGGAGCGGCCTGCGGGAGCTGAGAGGCAGGGCGGTCTGCCTGATCCACCATCCCCGGGTCTGCAGGATCGCCCGGGAAGAGGGCCTGACCCGGGCGCTTGTTGCAGTGCGGTGTTATCAGGAACTCTGGCGGGACCAGATCGTGGTGGTGGGGAATGCCCCTACCGCCCTCTCGGAGGTTCTCCGGCTGAGCGCTCAGGGGGTCAGGCCGGCCCTGATCATCGGAACCCCCGTCGGCTTTGTGGGGGCGGCCGAAGCGAAGGCGCGCCTGGCGAACCAGGATGTCCCGTACATCACCCTGCTCGGCAACCAGGGGGGGAGCACTGCGGCGGTTGCCGTAGTCAACGCCATGATCTCCCTCGCCCGGGGCAGGGCCGGGCTGTGAAAACCGGAACATATTTTCAGGGCAGACCACCACGCTGCCTCCGGCGTCACCAACAGAGGATGAAATCTGGTTATCCTTGCGCTTGCTCCCGGACTCCGGTTTAACTCGCCCTAAAACTCGTCGCAGACGGCAGCCGACCGCCTCCTACGCTGCATCCTTGCAGCGGAGTCGGCTACTTCGGCATCCATGCCTCAGTTCGGCTGCCGTTAGCTGCTCCTTCGTTAAGGGCGAGTAACAACCTCCGTAGGTCGCTGCGCCTGCAAGGATAACCAGAACGTATTTCCAGGGCAGTGACTTTGAGTGCCGGGTTGAACTTTAACAGTTGTTTCCGCTCGCTCTTCCGCACGTCTTCCAGGGCGGCCCTGGCAGCTTTGGTTGAACTTTAACAGTTGTTTCCGCTCGCTCCTGACTACGCCCCGGACATCACCTAGCTCGCTCAGACCGGTTCTGGGGCAGCTGCGGAACTTATGCAACGAAGCGCTGCTAAGCTGCTGATCTCGTGTGATGATTTCAATAACTGCTTAAGGTATATCGGCGGTGCCAGTCCTCGCGCCTGAAACCGGTTGCTTCGCTTGCGCCCGGTTGAGGGGCATGAGTCTAAACCATGTGAAAATGGAGGGGTTAAGGGATGGCCAGAGCCATCATGGTGCAGGGAACTGCGTCCAATGCAGGCAAGAGCATTCTTGTCACCGCCCTCTGCCGCATTTTTTACCAGGACGGTTACCGGGTGGTACCGTTTAAATCCCAGAACATGGCCCTGAATTCCTTCGTCACCGGGGACGGGGGGGAGATGGGGCGCGCCCAGGTGCTGCAGGCGCAGGCCGCAGGGCTGCAGCCCCGGGTGGAGATGAATCCCATCCTTTTGAAGCCCACCGCCCATGCATCGTCGCAGGTGATCGTCCTCGGCAGGCCTGTCGGCAACATGAGCGCCCGGGACTACCACCTGAACCGCAACCTGCAGTACCTGAAAATCATCGAGGAAACCCTGGAGAAGTTAATGAGGGATTTCGACATTGTCGTCATCGAAGGGGCCGGCAGTCCCGCCGAGGTGAATTTAAAGGAGCGCGACCTGGCGAACATGCGGGTTGCCCGCATGGCAAACGCCCCGGTGCTCCTGGTCGCCGACATCGACCGGGGTGGTGCCCTGGCCTCCATAGTGGGAACTCTCGAACTCCTGGACCCGGAGGAGAGGGAAATGGTTAAGGGCTTCGTCATCAACAAGTTCCGGGGGGATCTGTCGCTGCTACAACCCGCCCTGACCTTCCTGGAAAATAAAACCGGCAGGCCGGTGCTCGGCGTCCTGCCCTATTTCACCGACCTGCATCTCCCGGCGGAGGACTCGGTCTGCCTGGAGGAGGTGCACCCATCCTCCGGGGAGATTGAGATAGCGGTGCTCCTGCTTCCCCGGATTTCCAACTTCACCGACTTCGACGCCCTTTCCCTGGAGCCCGGCGTCCGCCTCCGGTACGTCAAAGAGGGGGAGAAGCTGGGGAAGCCGGATCTGGTGGTCATCCCCGGTACCAAAAACACCATCGCTGACCTGCTCTACCTCTACGAATCCGGCCTGGCGGCCGAGGTGCGGAGGGCGGCCGCGGAAGGCACCCCGGTCTGCGGCATCTGCGGCGGTTTTCAGATGCTGGGCCGTGAGCTGCGCGACCCGGAGCACACCGAATCCGACCGGGACGAGCTTCCCGGCCTCGGCCTGCTGGATACGGTGACCACCTTTGCCCCCGACAAGGTGCTGGCCCAGGCGGAAGGAGAGCTACTGGGGCACGGCCCCCTTTGGGAAGGGCTCGCCGGCAGCCCCATAAAGGGGTACGAGATCCATATGGGGCGCACGGTGACGGGCAGGGAGGTGCGGCCCTTCCTGCGGGTCACCAGGCGGCGGGGGGAGGCGGATACGGGCTTTGACGGAGCCGTCAGCCCCTCCGGCCTCGTCTGGGGAACCTATTTCCACGGCATCTTCGACAACGACGCCTTTCGCGGACACCTGCTCGGCTGGCTCCGGAAGCGGCGCGGCCTTGCGGAGACATCGGGTTCCGGCCTCAGCCATGCCGAACTGCTCGAAAGGGAGCTGGACCGGCTGGCGGAGCAGAGCCGGGCCAGTCTGAAGATGGACAGGATCTACGATCTTTTAGGACTGGGTGGGCGCAAATGAACAACAGGCCGCGGTTGATGATCGCCGCCGTCCGGAGCGGTTCGGGCAAAACCAGCGTCGCCACGGGGCTGATGGGGGCCCTGGTGCGGCGGGGCTATAGCGTCCAGGGGTTTAAGGTCGGCCCGGACTTCATCGATCCCAGCTACCACACCGCCGTTACCGGGCGCTGGTCGCGCAACCTGGACACCTGGCTCCTCTCTTACTCCCGGGTGCGGGAGTTTTTCTGGAAGGCGGTGCAGGACGCCGATCTGGCGGTGATCGAGGGGGTGATGGGGCTCTTCGACGGCCTGCGAGGCGCGGGCGAAAGGGCGAGCAGCGCCGAGATCGCCAAGCTGCTGGGCTGCCCGGTGGTCCTCGTCATGGATGTGCACGCCCAGGCCCGCAGCGCGGTGGTGGAATACCTGGGGTGCCGTGCCCTGGACCGCGACCTGCTGCTGGGAGGGGTGATCCTCAACCGCGTCCAGGGGCCGCGGCATTTGGAGATGCTGCGGGATGCCTTCCGGGCCATTGATGTTCCCGTCCTGGGAGCGATCCAGGCGGGCAGCCTCCCCCGCCTGACGGAGCGGCACCTCGGTCTGGTCCCCGTGCCGGAGCAGCGGCGGCCGGACGACGTCCTTGCCGGGCTTTCGGAGGCGGTCGGGCGGCAGGTGGATCTGGATGCCGTTCTGCGCATCGCCGAAAGTGCGCCCCGTTGCTTCAGATCCGTTTTAAATGAAAGGTTTGCATCCGGGCGGGTGCGCCGCCGGCCAGACGGGGGGATTTGCCGGGATGCCGGCCGGAAACCCGCCTCCGGGCGGGTGCGGATTGCCTACGCCTGGGACGAGGCCTTTAATTTTTACTACAGGGACGGGCTGGCCTTGCTTGAGGAAATGGGGCTGGACCTGGTGCCCTTCAGCCCCATGCGGGATCGAGCCCTGCCTCCGGAGACCAGGGGTGTCCTGATCGGAGGGGGGTTCCCCGAACTCTTCGCCGAACGGCTCTCGGCAAATGATGCAATGAAGGAAAGCCTGCGCAGCGCCCATGCCCGGGGCATGCCGATCTATGCCGAGTGCGGGGGGTTCATGTACCTCTGCGAGTCTCTCCGGGACCTGGAAGGCCGTGACCATCCGATGGTCGGCCTGGTGCCCGGTTCCTGCCGCATGGAAAGGCGCCTGGCGGGAATGGGGTATGTGACCGCCACCGCCCTCTCGGATAACATTCTCTGCCGTGCCGGTCAGTCCCTGCGGGGCCACGAGTTTCACTATTCAACCTTTGAGCCGCGGGGTGAGGGGTTCGGATGGGCATTTTCCTTCAAAAAGGGAGAACGGGAGGCCGGGTTGAACGGGTATGCCTCCGGCAATCTCCTTGCCTCTTACCTGCACTATCACTTTGCCTCCTCTCCCCGCGCCGCAGCCCGCTTTGCCGACGCCTGCCGCACCTATGAAATCAGGAAATTCTGACCGGTAGCGCTGCCTGGTACTACAGAGTTGACCGCTCCCTGTTGCCTTACCTGCACGGTTCCAGGCAGGAGCATCACCGTCCGGTCGCAGCTCAGGCCTATACCCAAAAGTAAAGAGGGGGTTCATTGCCTGTGACCGTCTGACCGTCAGCTCCTGTTTAGCAGTTTATACCAGGGACTTTGTTGCCGTCCCGGGAGCCGGTCTCCGGTGAAAGGTAGCCGCGGGAGAGGCTTGATCTCCGGGAAGCTAGCAGCTAAACTTATAACAAAAGCTGGATCAAAGGGGATAGAAAGAATGGAGCGAATCATCTCGGGTATCCGGGTGGAGTGCATAAAGGGGGACATCACCCGCCAGGCCGACTGCGAGGCCGTGGTCAATGCCGCTAATGCCCAGCTCCGCAGCGGGGGCGGGGTGGCCGGGGCGATTCACCGGGCGGCGGGTCCGGGGCTGGAGCAGGAGTGTCGTCCTCTGGCCCCCATCAGGCCGGGGACGGCGGTGCTCACCGGCGGCCACCGGCTCCCCAACCGCTACGTGATCCACTGCCTGGGGCCGGTCTACGGGGTGGACCGCCCCTCCGACCAACTGCTGGCCAACTGCTACCGCAATGCCCTGAGGCTGGCCGATGGGCATGGCATCAAATCCATTGCCTTTCCCGCCATCTCCACCGGGGTCTTCGGCTACCCCGTGGAGGAGGCGGCGGAGGTGGCCCTGCAGGCCGTTGCCGAGGTGGCGCCCTCCCTTAAACACGTCCGCCTGATCCGCTTCGTTCTCTGGGACGAGGCCGCCCTGCGGGCGCATTGCGACGCCCTGGGCCGCCTGGGGAGTCAGGGGTAGCCGGTGTAGTTTTGCCGGCGCGGGTCAACCAAGGGCGTCAGCAGCATCAGTCAGGAGCATCAAAAGGTAAAGGCCCACGATCAGCAGCGGCTCGAAAAGCGCCCAGTTAAGGGGCATCTCTTCCGGAAGAAACAATGGTTGTGCCTGTGTACACTGCAACTTCCCAATCATCCATAGCAAGGCAATTAAAATGGTTTCTTTACAGTTCTTCAAGGTAAGCAACGATATATTTCATAACATCTTCAAGTGTGATCTCATAGGAAGGCAAAATCTGCTCACCAACATGCTTATGGTGGGGAAAGGTTTTTAATCCTAGGTGGTGAGGCGCATTGTCCCATCGAACCAAAAGTGTACCATTCTCTTCCTGCCAGTGATAAGAGTAATGATATTCGCCTTCCGAAACGTACTCCCTATATAGAGAACCGTGCTGTTATTCAGGTCGGCCCGCACTTTTAGGAAATAAAAGTCAGGTCCTTGGCGAAAGTCCTGAATCTCATAAGATTTTACGATTTCATGCTTATTCAGTAATTCTAACGTCTTTAGCATGCTCTATCTCGCCGATTTTCTTCTTTAGTCCTTCAAAGCTTTTTTGATAGGCCTTCCACTCGATGTAGTCATCCCATTGCACAAAATCTTCGGCCTCTTGCTTCACCTTTTTCTCGAAGTCTTGGAAAGCACAGCCGTACTTCTGCTCAAAAAGCTTGATATGTTCTTTTACAAGCACCATTTCCGAAATAATCTTTAGCCTTTTATACTCCTTGATCTCGTCACTAAAAACCTCTAAGACACCCATTTTC
>CADDZD010000079.1 GCA_902812385.1 Clostridia bacterium
TGAGTATCGTGCCCACTCTCCAAAAGATTATAGATAGAATCGTCGCCAAGGTCTTTGAGATAAGAAAGAGGTTGGAACCCTCCTACAGAAAAGCCGATTACAAATTTTGCCTGGCTTTGTATGTTCTCTGGGGAAAGCTAAAACCGTTCCTTGAAAGAGCGGCACGGAGAAGCCCCGCACTGGAGAGATATATTGCGGGAGCGCTGCGGTTGCGGGGAAAGCACCGGGCGATTCTTCCCCTGTCCCTGGCCGCCGCGGCTTTCCTTTTTATTGCCCTGCTGGGGCACCTGGCCGGCACCCGGCAATTAAAACCTCTGCCGCCGTCCCCGGGAAAACCGGACTACGGGCCGCTCAGGCAGGAAGTCATCGGCTACCTGAACACCCTGCCGGGCACCTACGGCGTATATTTCAAGGACCTAGAATCAGGCCAAACCTTCGGGATCAATGAAAATCTTCCCATACCTCCCGCCAGCTGCATCAAGGTGCCGGTGGTTCTCTATCTTTACCGTCAGGTAGCGGAAGGGAGGCTGCAATGGGATGACCGGGCCCGGTACGACAGGGCAAGCGATTACCAGGTGGGGGCAGGAGCGCTCCAATACACGGCGCGGGACGGAGACACCTTTTCCCTGCGCTGCCTGGCAACGGTGGCCATCACCATCAGCGACAATATCGCCCACAACATGCTGGTGCGCCACCTGGGTTACGGCAATGTCATGAACTATATCAAAAGCATAGCCCCTAACACCACCAGGCCCTACGGGAGCGCGGCAACGACCGCCAGCGACATGGGATCTGTAATCGAGGCGGTTATCAAATTCGCCAGGGAAAACCCCCGGCAGGGCGGAAGGCTGATCGACGACCTCTCGCACACCATCTTTCACGTGGGTCTCCCCGGGGAACTTCCTCCCAAACTCCAGGTCGCCCATAAGGAAGGCAGCATCAACGGGGTGGCCAACGACATGGGGATCGTCTTCGGCAGGCGCCCCTACATCCTGGTAGTGCTCTCCCAGGGGATAACCGACGAAGACACGGGCTTCCACAACATCGCAGAGATCTCCCGGATCGTCTACAACTACCAGCAGCGGCTCCCGGCGGCTCCGGACCTGGGGATTCCCCGCTCGTAGTTAGCAGAAAAATCCCGGATTATACAGGAGCGCACCAAAAAAAATCCAATCAGCCTGTTGGCAAATGTAACGGGGGTGAAATTTAAGGAAGCGGAGTAAGTTCATCTAGTAAAACTTCAGGATGTGATATGTATTATCACGTTGAGCCGGGCGAAAGCCGGCATTTTTAATCAGCGACACAATCTCCTGCTCGGAGCTGGAATTGCAAACCCCCGCCGCCCGTACCACATTTTCTTCCAGCATGGTTGAACCAAAATCATTTGCACCAAAGGCCAGTGCAACCTGGGCTATCTTAACACCCTGTGTCACCCAGGAAACCTGGACATTCGGGATGTTATCCAGATAAATGCGGCTTACCGCAAGGGTGCGCAAATAATCCCAGGCTGAAACCGCACTGCCACCCAACTCAGTATTGCCGGGCTGGTAAGGCCAGGGGATAAACGCCGTAAAGCCTCCGGTTTCATCCTGGAGGGAGCGCACCGCCTCAAAATGGGCAACCCTGTCGGTAAAGCTCTCCCCGCATCCGAACATCATCGTGGCGGTGGTTTTCATCCCGAGCCGGTGGGCGGTTGCCGTTACCTCCAGCCAGCGCCTCACACTCGTCTTACGGGGACTGATTTCCCGCCGCACACGGTCGACCAGAATCTCTGCTCCTCCACCGGGGATAGAATCGAGCCCCGCTGTCCGCAGGCGCTCAATCACCTGCTCCAGCGTAAGGCCGCTTTGACGGGCGAGGTAGTCGATCTCCACGGGGGAGAGAGAATGAAGAACAACGGGATATCGCTCTTTGATCGCCCTGAACAGCTCTTCGAAGTATTCCAGGCCGAGGTCGGGGTTCAACCCCCCTTGCATGAGGATTTGGGTTCCCCCTACCGCCAGGGTTTTTTCGATCTTTTGAAAAATTTCCTCCCTGCTGAGGACATACCCCTCCGGGTGCCCGGGAGGTCTGTAAAAAGCGCAGAAACGGCAACCGGAAACGCAGATGTTTGTGTAATTGATGTTCCTGTCAATGACAAAGGTGACAACCCCCTCAGGATGTTTCCGACTTCTGACCTCATCCGCCAGCCTTCCGAGAACAAGCAAATCACCCTCTTCCAGCAGATAAACACCCTCTGCGGGGTCTATGCGCTCACCCTCCCTGATTTTGTCAACGATTCGCCCCATGAGTGATCCGGTACCCATAAACTTCCCTCCATATCTTTATCCGAACAGGCGTCTGGATCAGGCCGCACTGCCGTGCGCACTCATAAAAATGCCGAAGCCCCCGTATGTAAGGTTCGCTCAACTCATACTTCAGGTGCCGGAAATACTCCGTTAATATCGCGGACGGAATTCCGAGGAGCCGCGCCGCCACACCGGCAACCGTATCCCCGTGGCTGCACCCCCATCCCTTGGCAACCTGCAGGGCCCTCCAGATTTCTCGCAGGAGATCTGGGAACCGGTCCGCAAATTCCCGCCTGGCCACCCACAGGGCGAAAACCATCCGCATTCCCGTAAACCTTTTCCACTCCACCCCCAGGTCGTAAACATAATAATCCCGTCCCCTTGCCGGCGATTCCAGGTCTTCTGCAACTCCGGTTGAGGGCAAACAGGTCAACTTCAAAGCCTCGTCCCCGATAACCAGGGTGGCGTCAGGGTCATCCCACCAGGGGGAAACTCCCTGCGGGCGGGTGAATAATTCCGCCTTGACTCCGTAAAACCTGTTCAACAGGATCTGGAGGAGGGCGATACTGGTGGCAGAATAGGGCGTCAGTGAAACACGTCTCCCATTCAGCTTGGAAACCGGCATCCGGCTCAGCAGGGCCACGCTCCAGACTGCCCCGTCACTGGCAATTGACAGATCGGGCAAAATCACACAAGATTTCCTGTTGCGGGCGTAGGCAATCGAAGAGACGGCCGTAACTTCAATCTTCCCGGAGGCCAGCAGATGGTTCAACCAGCTGGGGTGATCCGCCACAAGCTCGGCGGGAAGCTGTACCAGACCACTTTCTATGGCATAAAAAATGGGAAGACAATTAACGTAGCCAACTCTCCCGACCCGCGGCGGCCTTTCCAGGTTGATCCCCTCCTCCACAAGGTTTTAATGGCAGATTCAAAGTCCCCGAACAGAAGCTCAATCATAACGCCGGATCACATTGTAAAGAGTATCCCTTTCCACAGGGACCCGCCCTGCCTCGCGAATCAATGCCAGAAAGGTTTGGGATGGCTGGTACTGGGGAGTGTCCGCACCGGCGTCATGGGCGATCCTTTCCTCCCGTACCGTTCCATCCAGGTCGTTTGCTCCAAAACTCAAGCTTATTTGGGCGAGTTTTGGCGTGAGCATGATCCAGAAAGACTTGATGTGGAGAAAGTTATCAAGGAGCAAACGGGCGAGCGCCACGGTTCTCAGGTCATCATACCCGGAGGTGCGGGGCAGGTGAGCAAAAGCAGTGTTCTGGGGGTGGAAGGGAAGGGGAATAAATGCCAGAAAACCGCCGGTCTCATCCTGAAGCTCCCGGAGCCGGATCAGGTGATCCACCCGGTCCGCAACGGTTTCGATGTGACCGTAAAGCATGGTGGCATTTGTACGAAACCCCATACGGTGGGCGGTGGCGTGCACCTCCAGCCAGCGTTCCCCGCCGATCTTCCGGGGGCAGAGCTTAGTGCGGACTGCAGGGTTAAAAATCTCCGCACCACCTCCCGGGAGGGAACCAAGACCTGCATCCCGCAGCCGGTTTAAAACCTCAGAGATGCTCAGACCGGAAATCTCACTGAAGAAATCGATCTCCACAGCGTCAAAGGCCTGAATGTGCGCATAAGGCAGGATTTTCCTGACAATTTTAAGCATTTCCTCGTAATACTCAAAAGGCAGGTTAGGGTTCAAACCGCCGACAATGTGGACCTCAGCCGGGTGATATGCTTTGGCCTGCTCCAGCTTGGCCGCAATTTCGTCAAGGGTCATGGCAAAGGCGCCTGGAGCCTCCGGCCGCCGACCAAAGGCGCAGAATAAGCAGAGGTTGCGGCAGACATTGGTGTGGTTGAGGTGTACGTTGTTGATAAAATAAACATCATCCCCCACCCGGCGCCGGCGGACGTAATCGGCGAGAACACCAAGGGCCAGAAGGTCCTTTGACTCCCCCAAGCGGATCCCATCCTCCCTGCTCAGCCGGCGGCCGGTGAGAACCTTTTCCGCAATACCCCCCAGCGGCCCCTTAAGTAGCGACTCGATCATCCGGTCCTTTTCCCCGGGATCCCTTAGTTTTTGCTTATCGCCTAAAAGACTCCTCTGCAAACTCATCCGGCATCCTTCCTTTCCCTGGAGTCTGGCCGTCATGGACCTCAAATCCCGTTTATTTGCTGCGTCCCTTCCCGATATTCCCCTCGTGCAGCAGGGTCGGCTTACGAAACCCGGAACAGCAGCAGGGATCCAATGGAACCTCCTGCAATGCCTGCAACAGCATACGGCCTAAAGGAGCAGCCTGGTCGAAGAAGATATTCCGCAATACATCGTATTCCCAGGGCTTGACGACCCCTTCACCGTAGTTTACCACCAGGTATACCCCTGCGTAACACGCCCCGATTTCCCTGGCAAGGTACACCTCAGGGCACAAGGTCTGTCCCACAATGTCCCCTCCCCACTGGCGAAACATGCTCACCTCCGCCGGGCTTTCAAAGTGACGCCCCTCTGTCACCACATAAGTGCCGCGGGTGAAAACACGCCCAAATTCCCAGCTCTTCGCCACCGCCGCCAGCGCCCGGTGTACCTGCGGGCAGATGGGCTGCCGCATGATACAAAGAAAATCTTCACCCAGGCTGACATCCTTGCGCAGGGAAAAATCCAGATAATCGGTAGGTATAACCAGATCAAGAGGGTCAAGCAGGGGGTTGACGCTTCCCACCCCACCCTCGGCCACGATCTTTTTTACTCCGGCCGCTTTAAACACCCAGAACAACCGGCGGGAGGCATCCCCCCAGGATACTCCGGGCAGCCGGCCGTGCATCTTGACCGTTAAGACCCGGCGCGGGGGATCCGTGGGGAGAGAGAATAACTTGAGGGGAGGGCTCGAGCCGAAAGGGGTTTCCAGAACAAGATCTCTTTCGAGAACCCGGACCCCTGGATACTCCAAATCATCAGGAAAGTTCAGCGAAAAAGTACCGGAACCCCCGATCAGGGCGAGGTGAACTCCCCCGATCATGGTAGAATCATTCATTCCGCCGTCCGGTTGCACCCTTCTCACCTGCACCAACTATTATCATCTCTTGTGAAGGATTTCTACCCCTCACATCATTTTCCTGCCGGATTACCAAAAAATAGCTTACCAAATCGTTTACTGATCAACCGGCAGCAATTAGCTGCAGGAATTCGGAGAAAAAAAAAGAAACAGACTAGAGAAAAGGAAAATTTTCCACAAACAGGAGGTGAAACCTGTGAAACCGAATCTTCCACCCTTCATGCAGGAGGTGGCCGAACGAGACCGGGAATTCTATGAGGCCGTGGCAAAGGTCATGGAACTGGCAAACGCCCCCGGTGCCCTGGATGCCAAGACAAAAACCCTGATCAGCCTGGCTCTGGACGCCTGTCTCGGCTCCGACCGCGGCGTCATGGCCCTGGCCAACCGTGCCCGGGAGCTTGGAGCCACGGACCAGGAGATCAACGAGGTCCTGCGCCTGGTCTACAGCGTTTCGGGCTCAAGGCCGCTGATCATGGGCAACATCGCCTTCCCCCAAAAAGGCTGAGAAAAGTTGAAAGCCCGGGTTCCTGGAAACTCCACGACCCGGGCCGCTTTATAAATAACCGCCCACCGCCAGACAGAGAACCACCAGCCACTTCCGGTTCATAAAAGATCCCTCCGCTTTCATGTCTAATGATTATACGGAGAAACCTCTGTTATCTTACACCGGTTGCGGAAAAAATCTGGACATCCAGACGCCTGGCTACCGACTAGGAACCTGCCATTACTGCGGTGCCGCACAGATCACACAACTCACCGCCGGTTATCTCCAGGAGTTGTTCAACGGTAACAGGAGCAGCCGACCGGGGGCTGCCCGCAGCAATATAAACCACCGGATACCTCTGCATGCTTACATCGATGAGAATCCGTACGGGCTCTTTCAGGGCGAAGGGGCACACCCCGCCCGGGGGAAAGCCGGTGATGGCCTCTGTGGTTTCGGGGTCGGGCAGTTTCACCTTGCCCGTCAGTCCCAGGTGCTGTTTCAACCGGCCCTGGTTCACCTTCATATCCCCGCTGGTGACCACCATCACCTTCTCCTCACCGACGAGGAACAAAATGGACTTGGCTATCTGGCCAACTTCCACACCTACCGTCCGTGCGGCCATTTCTGCAGTCCTGGTGCTTTCAGCAAATTCAAAGATCTCGATGTCATAGGGAAACTGCGCCAGGTACTGGCGCACGCGATCAACCGGACCCATTTCGATCACTCCACCGGAATAGTTGCTCCTGTAATTTTATCACAAATCCTCCTGAGCCGCGGCGAGAGCCTCCCTTGCCTCCCTTTCCCGCTCCCTGGGAACGAAGATATGAACCTCCGCAAGGGGGCCCACCGTGATCCCCTCCACCGGAGCAATGGATTCCCTCCTCTTGATCACCCGGATCCCCGCCGTCTGGAGAACGCCTTCCACGAAAATATCTTCCGGAGGGTATACGGTAATAATGTGGACAAACTCGGGGCTCTTATTACAGTCCATGTCGGTTCTCCCCCCTTAAGACTAATACCCAGGCATTCTTCAAAAGATATCCGCCTCATCAAGGCTGGATATCTCCAGGCACCTGGGAAGCGAACTCAGAAAATACCTGCCGTACCACTTGGTTTTGACCCGGGGGTCGAGGATGGCCACGAGCCCCCGGTCCTGCTGCGACCTGATCAGCCGGCCGAATCCCTGCCTCAGCCGGATGATCGCCTCCGGCAGGGAGTAGCTCAAAAAGGCGTTTCCACCGGCGCGCTCGATGGCCGCCATCCTGGCCTCTGTGATGGGGTCGTCCGGCACTGCGAAGGGGAGCTTCACCAGGATCACGCAGGAAAGGGCTTCACCCTGCACATCCACCCCTTCCCAAAAGGAGGCGGTGGCAAAGAGCACCGAATGCATGTCCTGCTTGAAATCCTCCAGCAGCTTCTGCTTTGGTTTGTCCCCCTGTTTGAGGGCCCTCCAGGGAAGCCGGGGGGCCAGCAGTTCATAGGCCCGGTTCATCCCTTTGTAAGAGGTAAACAGCACAAAGGCGCGCCCCTCCGTTTTATGCAGGATCTCCTCGATAAAAGGAGTCACCCGCTCGTGGAAATCGTCAGCCTTCGGGTCAGGGAGACCATCGGGCAGATAGAGGATACACTGCTCCATGTAATCGAAGGGCGATTCCACGGTGAGTTCTTCCGCCGCCTCACATCCCACCGAGGACTTGAAAAATGAGAAATCACCGGCAAGGCTGAGGGTTGCAGAAGTCATGATGACGCTGGCGATCTGATCGTTTTCAAACAGGTTCAGGGAGAGGTACCCGGATACGTCGAGGGGGGTGGCGTGCAGCGTTACCAGGAGCCGCCTGCCGGACAGGGTTTTCTCCACCCAGAAAACCTTACCCGGATCCCCCGCCTCGAGGATCTCCCGCAGGTCTGCGTTGTAACGGTTCAGGCAGTAAAATAAGGCCTGCTCCCGTTCCCCGGCGCAGTCCGCGTCAAATAAAAGCTCCGTGTCCTCCACCGCCTTCTGGAGTTCCTCCCCCAGCCTGGCGATCTCCGGATCGCTCGGCAACAAATACTTATCGCTCCCGGAAACACCGCCGCCCGCCACGACCGCGAAAAACTCGTCGTTCAGGGCCAGCGCCCTCTGGACCGCCTCCTGGTTGCACCCCTCTCTCCTGCGCAGCTGGTAAAGCAACACCGGGAGGCGCATGCTGGATACCTTGGTGCTCATGGTATTGCGGGCGATCCCCTCCACATGCTGTGCCTCGTCCAGGACCACCACCCGGTACTCCGGTAGGAGGAAGGTATCGTTACACCTCATGCTCAGATCGATAAAGAAAAGGGCATGGTTGCAGACGATCAGCCGGGCCTGCTGCAGCCTGTTTCGGGCCTTGAAATAAAAACATTCCTTGTACAGGTAGCACTTCCTTCCGGGGCAGGCGTCGTCCGGGCAGATGCGGTTCCAGATCTCTCCCGGTTCAAAAGGAAGTTCCGATTTGTCCCCGGTTTCAGTGCGATCCGACCACTCCCGGAGCCGCTCCAGCATCTCCGCCTCCTCGAACAGGGTCGGGGTCTGGGTCTCCTCGATAAACCTCATCAGGCAAAGGTAGTTCCCCTTGCCTTTGGCCAGCTGCACTCCCAGGTCCAGTCCCAGGACCTCCTCCAGCAGGGGGATGTCCTTGCCCACAAGCTGCTCCTGCAGGGCGATGGTGGCCGTGCTGACCACCGCCCTCCCGCCGTTCCGTTCCAGATCCAGGGCGATGGGAATGAGATAGGCGAAGCTCTTGCCCGTACCGGTCCCCGCCTCCGCCAGCAGGCTGGTCTCGTGCAGCAAGGCCCTCTCCACCATCAGGGCCATCTCGATCTGCTGCTCCCGCACCTCATAGTGCGGCAGTTTCTCCGGCAGCGTTTCCCGGAAGATCTTCTCTACAGGCGACACGGTAATCCTCATAGAAAAGCACCAAAATTCGCAGATATATTTAATTCCACACTTCTTACCTACCCTGAAAATACATCAAGTTAATCCGCCGGTTTACCACTCGACTCCTAATTCCAAGCTGGACAGGACCACGGCCCGCTTCGGGACAGTTCTAGAATGCTGCGTAACAATTAGCTTATCCGGCAGCATTTCTGAAATACTGCATCCATTAGAGAAATCGCCATCACGGAAAAACTTTTCACTTACTATTACGACCCGCCCCGCTCATTATCCTGCTCTGTACAGAAGTGCGCGACAAAAAAGTGGTGCTTTAGCCCCACGGAATTGTTTGCTGACTATTTTATAATATCCGTTGCAAATCGAAACATGCCTCTTAACCTGTCAATGCTCCCTGGTTAAAATACGACCCGGTCTGTTCCCAGTAACCCGGCCTTTATCAATAACCAATTTGCCGTTGACCAGAACGTATTTAATACCAACTGGAGGGGTGTCAGGTTTCATGTAATTTTCAACATCACTTATTTCATCAGGGTCAAATACTGTTATATCCGCGTATTTACCCTCTTCTAAAACACCTCTATCCCTAAGACCAACTCGTTCTGCAGAGGCTCGGGTCATCTGGCGGATTGCCTCCTCAATGGGGATGGCCTTCAATTCCCTAACAAACCGGCGGAAAATGCGCGGGAACGCATGAAACATTCTCGGATGGGGCTTACCTGCCGGTAGCCCATCCGAACCAATAGTACTTTGAGGATGTTTAAGAAGCTTGACCACGTCGCTGTCGGAAAATACATCAAGCATCACCATGCCGACCATGCCATTCTCTTCACTAATGAGCTTTAAAGCAGCCTCAAACGGGGAGATTTTCAATTCCCGGGCAATCTTATCAAGTGTCATTGTTTCCCACTGTTTGTTGACCTCTGAGTTCACCGAACAGACCATGATCTTATTCCAACCCGCATAACCTACCGGGTTATCCCAATCCGGATCGATATTCCCGGATTCAATGCGTTCCAAGATTGACCGGAATTGATCAGGATCGCTCAAAAATTCAAGGGCTCCTTTAAGCCCATGAGTCTTTAAGGATGGAGGAATAATCTGGCTGAGCAGTGTACTCCCTGAACTGTATGTCTGCTGGTCGAAAGCAGCGTCAACACCACTGGCCAGTCCCCTGTCAAATTCCTCGATAATTTGTTCCACCGGTACACCATAGCCAGGTGCAGAGAAAGTCTTCAAGTGAGATATCTGAAGGCGGGAACCGGTTTCCCGGGCAAGGCTGAAGACTTCCTCCATCGCATGAAGAATCCTGCGGCTGTAGCTTCTCATATGTACGGAAACTAATACATTCCGGGATGACGCAGCCTGAAAAAGTTCAAGCAACTCACCGCGGGCAGCGAATATACCTGGAAGGTAGCCTAACCCTATGCTGAGGCCACAAGCACCCTCATCCAAGGAATCCAAGAGCAACCGCCTCATCGCTTCTATTTCGGCAAGCTCCCCGGCACGATCGTCCTCACCGAGGACACTGTTCCGTATTGCTCCGTGGCTCACGAAGGAAGCAAAATTTAATGCAGGTTTCCGGGAAGCCACTTGTTCCAGGTAACTTCCGAAACTACCCCATGGCCAGGGCTTTCCGATGTTACCTATAATACCTGCTATATAATCCGGCCAAAAGCCGGCAACATCCCCAACAAACGGAGCTACCCCCAGACCGCATTGACCGGTTATCACGCTGGTAACCCCCTGTCTGATCTTAGCCTGGCACAACGGGTCGAAAAAGGGTAACATGTCGTCGTGACTGTGGATATCTATAAAACCCGGTGCAACCGCCAAGCCCTCAACGTCAATCTCGCATTCCGCAGAAATATTATCCTTTGGCCTTCCCTGGACTGTAGGAGACACGATGGCGATCCGGTCACCACTAATGCCAATATCACCCCGAAAGGCCACGTTCCCTGTCCCATCAATAATCATGCCGTTTCGAAGAACTGTATCCAACAAAAGACCCATCTCCATTTACATTTTTTATCAGCGGACTTTGTGCCAAAGAAAAGGTTACAGGAACCTCTTTAGTTAATTATTCCACCTACGCTCTGGATTGGCAAGATCGATAAATAAAGTGGCTCCCCGTTCGTCGCTCAAGGTTATCGCTTCCTTTCGCTGAATAGAATCCGGAAGCAACACTCAAGACGTTTGAGTTTTTGATAATCTTTACGATGGGCCGCACTCGGTGGTTTACGATGAAGCGGAAGACAGATTACATACAGCAAAGGCCGTGATGACACTATAATGGGCGGTTGGTAATATGAGCAAGCTAGTCGTTACATCTCCTGAATACCTTAGAAAAGCAGGAAAATTAATTAAAACAGCGAATTATACACCCAATAGCTTAACTGGAGGGGCATTCCTTGTATTTTAATCTGGAGGTCCTAATTTGATTAAATCGGTGAAACGCGCATTGGATATTCTACTCTACCTGGCTGAAAACAAAGAAGTGGGTATTAGGGAACTCGCAAGACTTCTAGATGTAAATGCAGCAACGGCGTTTAGACTTTTAAGCACTCTGGAAGAGAAAAAATTTGTTTGCAAGGATCCCGTCACAAAGAAATATCAATTGGGGCCGGAGACGATCAGAATTGGCTATTGCTACTTAAGCAATTTGAACCTTGTACAAGTTGCAAGACCGTACCTGCAACAGTTGAGTCACAAGATTAATGAAACCGTATGCCTTTTGATTAGGGAAGAAGTCTTCTACGGGACCTACATCGATAAAATTGACAGCAACCATGCTTTGAGAGTACACGCTCAAATAGGCGCCAAGGTACCGCTTTATACGGGTAGTGCCGCCAAGGCTATCACAGCCCACCTTCCTTTTGAAGAACAGGAAAAGATTTTAGATGAATTTGTCTCTTCCCCCCCAACTGGGAATTTTGACAAAGAGAAGTTAAGAAAAGAATTAGAAGAAATAAGGAAATCGGGCTATGCAATAAGTAAAGAAGAGGTCGATCCGGGCGTCATAGCCATCGGAAGCCCCGTTTTTGGATTTGATAACCAAGTGGTAGGAGCGGTCGGCGTACCCCTGCCAAAGGAGAGGGCCACCCCGCAACACCTTCAGCAGGTTGCAGTAAATCTCAAGGAAACTTGTGCGAAAATTTCAAGGCAG
>CADDZD010000080.1 GCA_902812385.1 Clostridia bacterium
AAGAGTTTGGGGTTGATTCCTGAAAGCAGCGTCAGCAATGACGATCACGATAGAAGGTCCGATCAACATGATGTTGTGGCTTGAACCAGGCTGTCTACGTTTTTACAGAAAGAATGGGACTTGACCGTAGCTAAAGCCAAATAGCTGCTTTTAGACCGATTCGTAGACATATAAAGGGAGAGAGAAAAATGGCGGAATCACATGCTTTACAGGTCAATTATTACCGATTCATAAATTTCAGGCCAGGGCTGCTCCTGCTGCCGGTAGGGGTTTTGCTGCTGGCATTCTTTTTCCTTCCGCTCTTAGTTTTAGGGGCACAAAGTTTGACTGTTGCAGGCGGTCTCTCATTAATGAACTATAGAGAGATAATTTTTAACCCGCTCTACCGGACCAGCCTTTGGAACAGTTTCTGGCTGTCTGTAACTATCACCCTTAGCAGTTTGGTGTTATGTACTCCGATAGCTTTTTACCTGGGAAAATCTAAATCCTCAGCAAGGCCATGGTTTCGCGCCGGGCTTCTTTTTCCCCTCTCCTTTCCTGGGGTTGTGGTAGGTTTTATGATTATTCTCTTATTTGGGACTACTGGTCTAGTACCCGCCTTGACGAACGTGATCACAGGAAAGACTTATCTGGTTATTGCTTACCATTTAAGTGGACTTTTCCTGTCCTACCTTTACTTTGAAATCCCTCGTACAACAGCAATTCTGGAGGGTGCAGTCGCGAAACTTGACCCCAGACTCGAAGAAGCAGCAAGGAGTCTGGGGGCTGGGCGCTGGCGAGTTTTTTGGGAAGTTACCCTCCCTTGTTTGCGTCCTGCAATACTGTCTGCAGGCAGCCTGAGCTTTGCTACGGCAATGGGGGCCTTCGGTACAGCTTTTACCCTGGCGCGCGGCTTTACCGTGCTGCCTATTGCCATATACAACCAATATACCCTCTTTTTTAACATCGGATTAGCTAGCGCAATGGCCATCGTGCTGGCCCTATTCACACTGCTCATGCTCTACCTTTATAGGTCGCTGGAGTCAGGTCTAAAGGAGGAATAGCCACATGGAAACACAATCAGGGTTGATTCGGATTGGTAAAATTCTGACTATGATGGTAATTGTGTTTATCTTTGCACCCATCGTTATTTCCATTCTCGGATCATTTTCTCCGGCATGGCATAAGGGATTATTGGACGGGTTTACTCTGCAGTGGTATATTGCAGTATTGGAAGATTACGGCCACACAATAGGGCTCACGCTGCTCATTGCGATAGTTTGCGTTTTAATTAACCTGGCTCTGGGTACGCTGGCCGGGTATGCGCTGGCCCGCTACCATTTCCGTGGCGCAAAGTTCATAGAAGAAATCATGTTGCTCCCGCTTGCTGTACCGGGAATTGCTGTAGCCCTTGCACTTATCCAAACCTACCCGTTAATCCGGGGCTCATGGTACTTTATCTTAATCGGTCACGTGGTCTTTACCTTTCCCTTTATGGTTAATTCTATGTTGAGCGGCATGCGCTCGCTCAGGCTTGTTCATCTCGAAGAGGCAGCAGCATCCCTGGGAGCTGGTTGGTGGTTCCGTTTTACGCAGGTTATTCTTCCAAACGTCTGGCGATCTCTCATCAACGGCATGCTCCTCGTCTTCACCATATCGGTGGGAGAATTCAACCTGTCATTTTTTCTTACTACCCCGCTCACCATGACCTTGCCCGTAGGGCTTTTTGAATCTTATGCCTCGCTCCGCTTGGAAATTGCCAGCGCCTACACTATAATATTCTTTCTGCTGATCATCCCCTCTTTAATCGCCATGCAGTATCTGAGCGGGGAAGAACCTTTTCTCCGAGGCAACGTCTAGTGATGGAATTTTCTTAGGAGGTGTTAAAAGAATGCTTGAATTGAGAGAAGTGAACAAGGTGTTTTCTATGGGAACAGTGGCAGTAAAGAATCTTTCTCTCTCTTTGGTGGATGGCGAAATATTTGTTTTGCTGGGTCCCTCGGGATGTGGTAAAACAACCACCCTGCGCATCGTAGCTGGCTTGGAAAACCCTACCAGCGGTCGGATTCTGTTAGATGGAAGGGACATAACCAGTATGCCACCGGAAAAGCGCAACATCGGACTGGTTTTTCAGGATTACGCTCTCTTTCCTCATATGAGTGTGGCTCAAAACGTAGCCTTCGGGCTGCGCGTGCGCCGCTTGCCGCAGGAAAAAATCAAGCAGCGTGTCGCCGAGGCTTTGGAAATGGTGCGAATTCCGGAATTAGCCAACCGCCTACCGAAAACTCTTTCCGGGGGGCAAAAACAGCGAGTGGCTTTAGCCCGTGCTTTGGTCATGGAGCCTGGGCTACTGTTGCTTGATGAGCCTCTTGCTGCTCTAGATGCGAAGCTGCGTGATGAACTGCGGCAAGAATTGAGTGTTTTATTAAAGAAACTTAAAATTACAACCCTATATGTAACCCATGACCAGACAGAAGCCCTTGCCCTGGGGCACCGAGTTGGCGTGATGCGGACAGGAGAACTGGTGCAGGTGGGCACGCCTCAGGAGATCTATCGCAAACCGGCCAATGCTTTTGTCGCCCGCTTTATCGGAAATGCTAACGTGCTGATCGGCAGGATGGCCTCCGGCCAGAGGATTGACCTCGGATTCACAGTCCTGGAAAAGAGACACCTTAATATGGAGAGCGATGTGGCTGATCTCCCTCCAGGTGCATCGGTCCAGGTGGTGATTCGGCCTGAGCATCTTGTCCCCGCAAATGGTGCCAGAGGGTTTGCATTCTACATTCAGGATATCCAGTTTCTCGGGGATCGCTTTCGCCTCCTGGGAAGCACCTCAACCGGTGCGGTGCTAGCAGCCGACCTGCCGGGAGCATTAGACATAGCCGCCGGGATGCCTGCCCAATTGTCCTTCCGGGAAGGAAGCATCTATGTAGAAGCGGTTTCAGGAGATCAGGCATCCCATAGTGCACCGGACTATACCCGGGATATTGCCATCGCATGAAAGCCAGGTTGACTATATTGGGAAGCCGGGCCGGGGAACCGGGTACCTGGGGGGCCACAGCCGGGTACCTGGTTACCTACCAATCTACAAGGATCCTACTGGACTGCGGGTTTGGCATTCCTCAGTTATTAGTTTCAAGGGAGTGCCTGGCTTCACTTAATGCCGTTATAGTGAGTCATCTGCATGCCGACCATGTTGCCGGTCTACTCACGCTGGCTTATATGTATCAGTTACAAGAATTAGTTGAAAAACACCTGATAATTTTGCTTCCCCCTGGTGGTATTGAGTTTATAAAGAAATGGCAAGTGGCAAGCGCTGTTTGCTATGGAGAGCTTTCCGGCTCTGCGGGCTCCCTTTACTGATGCCTTTGAATTGCAGGAATATGAAAAGGGCGCATTCTCCCTGCTTAATGTCAGCATTACCCTGCTTCCGTTAAAGCACGCGGTAACAAACTATGGCGTGCGCCTTTGTGGAGATAGCTGGTCGCTCACATATACCGGGGATACGGGATGTTGTCCCGAGATTATCAGACTGGTTGATGGATCTGGCTTTTTCTTATGTGAAGCCACATATCTAAAAGAGAGGGAAGAAATCCTCATTGGGCATGGTCATTTGACAGGAACCCTGGCAGGTAAAATTGCCAGGGATGCCTCCGCAAAACACTTGATCCTCACGCACTTCAGCCAGTCATCTTCAGGCTGGCTGGCGAGCTTGCGGAGAGACGCCTTGGCGAGCTTTGGTGCCCCTGTTGACCTGGCTTTGCCGGGAGCAGAGTTTGCTCTCGAAGATTAACTACTTTCGACGAACGGTAGGCGAGTACGTGTGCAGTCGTTGCCAGGTGCCGGACTTTATGGGCCACCGGCTGGAAGCGGTAGAGCCGGGCCAGGGCTAGGAATGTCTCGGGAGTCTCTAGTACAGCGGTAAATAGAACTGAAACAAAATAACAGCGTGCATTTCAGCCGGAGCGTCAGCACCCTTCCCTGTTATTCTCCGGGTTGTAGCTTCCTGGAAGATGTAACATTTGATATCAGAACGGACGGCATCTGCTTATTGCTTTGCTGTTTGCATCTTTAGTGATATCGTCAAGACTCAACAAACGAATTACCGTTCTGGAAACGAGGCTTGCCCAACTGGCGGCGAAGGAAGCTAACAAAATTGGTGGGCCGTAACAATAGACGCAACGCATTTGCCGTAAATTGTTTCCTAGGTATGTAAGAAAAAGGGTAGCCAGCTAGTAATAGGGATAGGGCTACATGAGGCATAACAGAATTATAAGACGTGTCATCAATTGTGCAGGGGATATTATGGCCGACGAACTTGTGGCCGATAACCACGCCATCATAATGTATCCACTCCTCCTGGAGGGGGGTAAGGGAATATATTAAAAAGGGGGAAATTGGAAGTGTTCCGTAAATGGTGTGTCTTTTTCTTATCGCTTATGTTTTTTGTTTTCTTTGTTATACCGGCATTTGCGAGTTCAAACGACAGCTATCAGGGCCATCCAGTCGTTAAGGTTGTCATTAACGGAAACCAGCTTCAAAGTGACGTTCCTGCCATTTTGGTGGATGGCAGGGCCCTGGTTCCCGTCAGAGCGTTCTGCGAGGCCCTGGGAATACAGGTGGAATGGGATGCGGCGACAAATACGGTTAAGATTGCGCATCCTGACGCTACTTCGGCGGCAGAGCCTTCAGGCGATAAGGTGATCAGGGTTGGCCTGATCGCGCCGTTGAGCGGCGACGTTCGGGTCTTTGGACAATCGGTGGTGAACGGTTTTAACCTATTGATAAAAGAGAAAAATTCTAAGGTTGGGCCCTTTAGGTTAGAAGTTATTGCCATGGATGACCGGAATTCACCCACCGAAGCGGTTAACGCCGCAATGAATTTAATAACCCGGGAGAAAGTGGATGTGATTGTAGGCGCCGTTACCTCAAAGTGCTCAATACCAGTTTCGGAGATCTGCCAGCATTATGAAATACCAATGATAACTCCTACCTCCACCAACCCTCGCGTCACGGTTGACCAGAATAAGCGCAAAGCATTCATTTTCCGTACCTGTATTACAGACCCGGCCCAGGGCGCCATGGCCGCCAAGTTTGCATCGCAGAACCTCAAAGCCAGGACCGCTGCAGTGCTCTACGATCAGGGAAACGAATACACCATTGGCCTTGCCGAATGTTTCAAGGATGCCTTTGAAAAATGGGGATGTAGGGTAACTGTCTTTGAACCGTATGACGCCTTTGCTTCGGATTTTACAGAAGTTTTGCGCAAGGTGGTCCAGGCAAAGCCGGACATCCTGTACTTGCCTGACTATTATCCGAGGGCGAACCTGATATGCAAACAGGCCCGCCAGCTGGGCATCCGGGCGGTGTTTCTCGGAGCTGACGGTTGGGATTCGCAATACCTCGACTTGCCATCCTTGGAAGGAAGTTATTACACTAATTATTACGCCCTTGATGATCCCAACCCTCAAATGGTGAATTGGGTGGCTAAGTACAGGGACATGTACCGGGTAGATCCCGATATTTTCGCGGCAGCGGGTTATGACACGGCGCAGGTCCTGATTAAGGCAATCGAGGTTGCCGGTTCTGGTGATCCCCTAAAAATCAGGGACGCCCTTCAAAACACAAAAGACTTTGCCACCCTCAACGGCAGTATCTCATTTGATCAGGACGGAAACCCCCTAAAACCGGTTGTGATATTAAAAGTAAAACAGGGCAAAGCGGTTTACGAAACCACGGTCGCTCCTTGACAAGTGACAAAGAATGGTGATCGGCAGTTGAGGGAATTCACCGATCCAGGGGTGAACGGTTTTAGAGGGGCGCTTCCGGTTGAAGAAGGCAATGGCGGTTGGGTTTCTGTTAATCTGTTTGCAGGAGGCATCAAATTGAGCCACGGCAGAAAAAGGAAGGGAGTGGTTTGCCCTTACTGCGGCACTCCCAATAACAATCTAGATGGGATTTGCCCCAACTGCGGCAGCGAAATCGATCCCAACCGGCTCTATGCCAACCCGATTGGCGGGGCTTGGCGGGGTATGAGAATGTTGCATCGCCTTCCTGTTAAGGGGGAGCCGGGCGAGGGGCTGGTGCGTGCCGGCCTCTTTGTAATAGGGGCTGTTCTCTTCTTGCCGTCGCTCCTGGGTCTGATCTCTTTAATCACGTCAGGAAATTCTAGTGTCATCAGCAAGTTGGAATCCTTCGTGTTTCTCGGCCTGGGAACACTGGCGGGTTTTATACTTTGCTTCCGTTCCTTGAGGGAAGGAAGAAAGAGGCGCGGTTAGCAGGATGTAGGCCAGCTTCAACGAGAGACAATGGATCAATGGGACACCTGGCGGCCAGGCGGACAAAGTAGGCCTGAAACAGCATCCCCGCAGGGTTGAGACCATCTTTGCCGAAATTAAAGGCCCTCTGGGATTGGATAGAGCAACTGCGTGGGACTAACAAAGTGCAGATCCAGGTGCTGCTGTCCTATGCAGCGCACAATACAAGCAGTTGGTGATACAGGTCTGAGAGTGTCTGAATTCAGCGGGTTGAATATGGATGAGGTAGCGGTTGTGATACCGAACAATTCTACTTTCAGGCAGTCGGCCTGAGCTGGAAGCGGTCAAGGTGATCTCCGCCGCGCCCGTGGGGCAGCAAATAGTTTCGATGCCTTAAAAACCGGCATAAGGTAAGGTTGATCCTTTCGTTCCGAGCAATTAACTTTCGCTCTTCGACCGTCGGCCAAAGACCGCGGGGTACCACTTCCCCGCAGACGTCTACACCAACCAGCCGGCGGCGTGCCATGCACCAGCGTAGAAAAGCAAGTACTTCCGCCACCGACAACTCACCCGTACCCCAGTCGGTAATTGCCGTAGCAAAAACATCCTTGTCCACACTGAGATAGATGTTGCCGCTGCTCAAAAGCGCCTCGAAGTAGCTCTTAGCACGGGTAAACAGGAATCGCCATGATTGAGCGGTTAAAGCGACCACTTTCGCAGGCAAACTCGGCGTTTTTCCGACGATTCCAATTACCACCACCCGCCTGACCGCGGGAAGCTTTATCACTTCCCGAATCCAGGAACCGCAGCTCACAAATCCTGGGGGAACCGAGAAAAAGTCCAGGTGACGGTCGAGAATGAGCACGCTCAGTGGCTTTTTTGCGGCCTGTCGAGCGATCAGGGGGAGTGCCAGGTGATGAAAGGCACCGCTGCCCATAAAAACGAGTTTTGCCGGAAAGGCTTTTAGCCGTTCCTTCACAATCGCCAGTGTCTCCTGCGAACTCATACAGCGGAGGCCAGAAATGTCCAGTCGCAACCGGCACTCCGCGCGATGCTCAAGACGTGGCTGCCAAACATATATATCATCTGTTTCCAGAATTCCTACACACATGGCATACCACTCCCCTCTCGGCATGAACTTATGCTTTAGAGCCTCATCTGTTGATCTGGGGTTGCCGGAAGGAATCCGGTTCCTTCCCTCTAGCGCTTTGAAGCAGGTTCGAGAGGTACTCCAGGCTCTTGCGGACGATGGCGGCATCCTGCGACTCTGCCACCTCAACGGTCTTGATCGCCTCAGAAGGAATGCGGGTCAGCACCGCTGCCAGGTCTACCTCCCCCGTGCCGGGAGGAAGGTGATCTTTCCCGCCACGAGCATCGTGCAGGTGAACTCCTATAATCGCCTCCTGATAGCGCTTCAGAAGCTCTTCCTGGCGGTATAACCCGAGAAACTCCAATTGGTGGGCGTGGCCGACGTCATGCCAGTAGCCCAAGGGGGCGCCTGCGAACTTCTCCAGGATCAGACCCAATTCCTCTGGCGAAGGTATTTCGTGGTAACCGCAGCGGGTTTCTAGCCCTACCATTATTCCCAGGCTGGCAGCGGCATCGAGGATAGGGTCAAGGCACAAAAGCGCCCGGTCAAGGTACGGAGCGGCCTTTTCCTGGCGCAATTTTCTGAGCCTTTCCCTTGCGGCTTTTACTCCTGCGGTGTCTCCCTCGACCCCACATCTGGCAGCAAACTCTTCTACCTCTTTCTGCAAGGGCACGTAGTCCAGGTGGCAAACAACCGCCCGGGCACCCACCTCTGCCGCACTTCTTAGGGTGTTGATGGTGGCCCCTACGGCCCGCAACCGTTCATCAGGGTCATCTGAGACGAAGAGAAAGTTGTTGCTGGTTTCTGGGACCGGACAGAAGTTGTGGAGGCTCAAGACGCTTATCCCGGCGCGGGGCAATAAGGATCGGAGTTCCTGATAAGTGTGCTCCTTAACCCCGTTCAGCTCAACCGCGCGCACTCCCACCTTTTCGAGCCAAACAACTATTTCTTCGGCCTTATCCGTTCTGCTGGCGATAGCGGCAGTGGATAAACTGAGCAGGGTAGTCTGCCTATCCACTTTCGGTTTGCTCTCACCAGCGTACAACTCATTGGCCTCCTTTAACGCAATTTATTTTTCTTGCTCCTCACAAGCAGTTCAGTTTAATCCCATCTTCCGCTTCCTTAATTAGGTAGCCGCCAAAATTGTAGCACCGGAGATCAACAAGTCAAGACACGAAGCCACGGCAAAGCTACACCCTACCAGGTTTCAGAACAGTTGTATGTATGCGCAACTTCCGATGGGAAGCAGGCGTAACCTACTGACATTACGCATAAATCTTATTTAATATTTTACCATCCGGGATATTTGTTCCACCAGTTGTTGACTAAGGTAGCAGTAGTCGTTGGCTTAAGGAAAGGGTGTCTGCGGTGACGCAGAGTCATTTTGCGAATGCCTCATGGGCCAATTGAGTCCTGGGTATCACCTACTGGGAAGTTTAGAGCCTCATGAGTCTAACCGAACGCTATCTAAGTCCCCGTCAAACTTGGTGAACTCCCGTGTACCGAAGAGTGGTACGTGCGATGGTGTGGGAAGAAGGGGCTGGTTGCTTCTCCTACTCGTTTGGGGAATATTTTACCTGTCTTAAGACAAGCGGGGGGTAAAATACCTTTTTACTGAGGTGGGAGATGGATTGAAGAAGTTAAAAATTTGCAACAGGTATGAAAAAATGACTCCTGAAGAATTAGAAGAAGCTCTCAAGGATTTTCAAGGGCTTAGTGACCGGGTTCTCGAAACGGTTGGAAAGGTTGCGCAGATCTTCATGCAGAGCTGCATGACCAGGCAGGATTTTCCAAAACGGTACCGAAAAGATAGGTTAATATCGAACTAGTGTGCGTAGTCATCGGTTGCGGTATCCAGCCTATGTAGTTAAATGCAGAGACAAAGAGAAAGGCAAAGGAGCACTTTGGTGAGATGATAGCGATATATGCAAGAGTCTCGACCGGACTTCAGGTTACTGAAGGTACAAGCCTGGATGGGCAGGTTGAGCTTTGCTATAAGAAAGCTTATGAACTTGGGTTCAATAAAGACGAAATAAAAATATATAAAGAAGAGGGAATGACCGGGGAGGATATCGACAGGCCGGCAATGAACCGGCTGAGAAACGATGTGTCCCTCGGTCTTATAACGCATGTTATATGCACGCACCCTGATCGCCTGAGTAGAGACCTTACGGATAAACTGATTGTTTGCAGGGAGTTTGAAAAACATGGTGTTCAATTGGTTTTCGTCGATACCGAATATCGAAACACACCCGAAGGGCAGTTGTTTTTTAACATGCAATCGGTTATTGCTCAATACGAACTTGCCCAGATTAAAAAGCGTACAGTAAGGGGCAGGTTGGATACAGTAAGAAAAAAACAAAAAGTAATGCCCATGAGAGTACCTCCCTTCGGATACGATCTGACTGACGGCCGACTCGTAATAAACGAAAGAGAAGCAGAGTTTGTTAAGATGATCTATAACTGGTACGTTTTCGACCGGCTTACCCTGAAACAGATCGGTGAAAAATTGTGTGAGCTCGGCTGCTATCCCAAGCGAGGGGAAAACAAGTATTGGAGCGCAAGCTCAATCAGGAGAATCCTCACCTCGGAAGTTTACGTCGGCAGATATTATTACAACAGACGAAGGTTTCACAAGCTCAAAGGTGAAAAAACTCTGGGAGGAAAACCGAGAAGAAAATATGAGTACCGGGACCGTTCGGAATGGATCGAGGTTGAAGTCCCGGCCATTATTGATGAGGCGCTCTTTGAAATGGCTCAACAACAGAAGAGCAGAAACAGGAAGACCCTTTCCGGGCATATCAAGCACGAGTATCTTCTCAGATCTCTGCTAAAATGCGGTAAATGCAGACACTCCTGGGTTAGCACCACATACCCCGGCGACCACGGAAAAACCTATCCTGTTTATAGGTGCAACAATAAATATCCCAGAAAGTTCGGAAGCAAGGACATCCAGGGCTGTAACACCAGAACGATAAGGGCCGATATGCTTGATGAGTATGTATGGAATCAAATCAAAGAACTGGTTCTAAACCCAGATGTATTTCTGCAGGCGAGCCAGAAGCAGGAGGAAGCAGCTACCGCGGTGCTCAGGAAGACCCTGGATGCGGTTGACAAGCAAATAGAAGTCAAGGAAAAAGAAAAAGAGAAGATCAAGAGGATGTTCGTCCTAGAAGCCATCTCAGAGGACGAACTGAGAAGCGATGTGGCGAGAGTAAACCAGGAGATCGAACGCCTTCAAGCCGAGGCAAAGAAATACAAAAATTTATTGAACGCCAGGACGAGAAACCTCAGGAGCATAGATATAGTAAATCGATTGATAAATACCATAAAGGAGAGTATCGAGAGCGAGGAAGGAGATAAAAAGGCTCTCTTGTTCAGGGAAAAACGTAACATTATTGAAATGCTCGTTAGTGAGATAATTGTTGAATTTCAAGGTGAAGAAGTCATTCTGACCTACATGGGGATTCTTGACGAACTCTTGAAGAAGAAATTGATTGAATACAGGAATGAAGGGGTTTCTAATAACATTGTTTCGAGTACACAACATCAA
>CADDZD010000081.1 GCA_902812385.1 Clostridia bacterium
AGTATTTTTTGAAAATGCTGGCTCATCCTTAAATAAAAAAGAAGGTGAAGCTGATGGCTACCAAGCAAGCCCTGGCCGAGATCCGCCAGGACCTGGAAAGCTTTATCGGAAGGCGGATTAAATTGAGATCCTATAAAGGGAGAAACAAGGTTGTGGAGCGAGAGGGGGTCTTAGAGCGCACCTACCCCAACATTTTTGTGGTTAAAATCGACGAAAAAAGGACGCAGAGGCGCATATCCTTCAGTTATACCGATGTCCTGACGGAAAGCGTGGAATTGACGGTTTGCCGTGAGGGTGGGGAGATCAAGATCGCGGCAACCCGCGGATAATTGAGTAAAAGGCCGAAACCCTTCAGATTACTGTCTGAAGGGTTTTTTATGCATTTCTGCTGCCCATTCCCTGAATTCCTGTAAACCGTCCGGATTTACTTCCCTGCCCTGAAAATACATCAAGTATACCCGCCGGTCTACCGCTCGACTCCCGATTCCAGGCCGGACAGGACGACGGCTCGCTTCGGGACAGCTCTGGGATGCTGCGTAACAAGTTGCGAACTACTTCTGTCAAACGCCGCGTTTGGCCTCGTTTCAAATCTATTCCATCGCAGGTCAAGAGGTGTCTGTACTCGCATCCCGACCTGTCATCCTCGCTTCGCCTGTCCTGTTACCCGGCCTTCCATAGGTCGCTCGCCGGTAGACCCGTCGGGTATTTTCATCCTCTGTTGGTGCCGCCGGAGGCGGCGTGGTGGTCTGTCCTGAAAAGTTGTCATCGTTTATCCTTGCGCTTGCTCCCGGACTTCGGTTTAACTCGCTTATAACGCGTCGCAGACGGCAGCCGACCGGCTCCTATGACGCCGTCCATGGCGCATAGTCGCCTAGCTCAACCTCCTGTTTCGCTTCGGCTGCCGTTAGCTGCTCCTTCGTCAAGGGCGAGTAACAACCTCCGTAGGTCGCTGCGCCTGCAAGGATAAGCCACTGTTTACGTTTTATGTTCCCCCCTATGATGCCGTAAAAGCGGCATGAGGGTGTAAGTAGAAATTTCCAGCCCCAAGCATTTAACAGAACAAGGTATTACTGGGATGGTTCGCGGCTGTCTCTTACCGAAAACCCTAACTATCGGAAAAGTTGCCGGATTGATCAACCGGATAAATTATCCTTACTATAAGCGTAAGAATAACTCAAAAAATTCAAGAGGGAGTGGATGATCATTAACAGGTCAGTTCTGTCAGGAATTGCTTTCGCAGTGATGTTGTTCGGTTTATCAAGCGGGATCATGGTTTCTAAGGCCGGTGCTTTTACCATGGAAGAATACCGGCAGGCTGTTCTTTCCAATAAATTCTTGCCTTCGCAAGCGCAGGCAGATAACCCGACTGTCACGGTTCCACCTCAGAACACACCCGCGCCGCAGGTTTACCCTCAGACGCCATCTGCCCCGCCGGCCAACCCCACTTATACGGGAAGCCAACCGGTTAATGGCCTCAACAATTATTACAATGCCGTCTTGAACAGGAGGCGTACGCCCATATACTATTCGAATCAACCTGCACCTCAACCCCCACCGCCGGCACCAAACCCAAACACGACTCCGGGCCTAGATCCCTCAATACCACCTGACAACGGGGGTTCAGGAGAACCGGCTACGCCATCAGCAACGCCTCCCCAGGCCCCGACAGAGTTAACTGCTTCCGAGGCTCGCCTGTTTGAGTTGATCAACAGCGCCCGTATCAATGAGGGGGTGCGGCCCGTGGAAATTGATATGAGGCTGGTGGAGATAGCGCGTCTCAAAGCCAGGGATATGATCGACAACAACTATTTCGGCCACTTTTCTCCGACTTACGGCTCTCCCGGGCAAATGCTGAGAAAATTCGGCGTCAATTTCTGGAGCGCCGGGGAGAACCTGTCTAAAGCAGGGGATGTCTACAAAGCCCACATGCTCTTCCTGACCAGCACCCAGGGTCACCGGGAGATCATGCTGAACCCGAATTACAATAAGGTGGGTGTCGCCGTGGTTGCGCGGGGAAGCTATGTGCTGGTGGTGGAGTTGTTTGCGGAACTGTAGCATTCTTTTCACAGACCACCACGCCGCCTCCGGCGGCACCAACAGAGTATGAAATCTGGTTATCCTTGCGCTTGCTCCCGGACTCCGGTTTAACTCGCCCTAAAACTCGTCGCAGACGGCAGCCGACCGCCTCCTACGCTGCATCCATGCAGCGGAGTCGGCTACTTCGGCATCCATGCCTCAGTTCGGCTGCCGTTAGCTGCTCCTTCGTTAAGGGCGAGTAACAACCTCCGTAGGTCGCGGCGCCTGCAAGGATAACCAGAATGTATTTACAAGGCAGGATAAACCGGAACACATTTTCAGGGCAGTACTTGAGAAGTCATTCTACAAACAATGCATATTAAGGCCCCGGTTATAATAAATTTAAAGTAAATAAATCTGACAGGTGAACCATTCCCTCCTTTTATCCGGGTAGCACTCCGCCGGGAGCTTCATATAATAACCAGGAAAGGAGAAATTATTCAGCCACATTTTGAAGGAGGGATTTTAATGAAGCCTGTCGGGCATGATATGAATAAATTGCCCAAGGATGAGTCAATAGATGAAGAGTTCGAGAAAGAAGACGTGTGTGTGTCCGAAGTCGCGGCGGCGCAAGAGGGCGGATGCCAGGATGCTGTAATAGCAGGAGGGGAAGAGGGGGAACAAGACAAAGAGGGCGAGGCCCGGGACATAGGGAAGAAAGAAGAACCTGAAGAGAAAGATAACCGCTGCGCCCAGGAGGAAACATCCCCCGCGCCTGAAGTCGGCGATGAAGCAAAGAAAGAGGATGTGCGGCTACCTGTGTCTGAGAGTAGACAGAAATGGGTAGCTTTTTCGGAACTGGCGGTTGATGCCGTTAATCTTGCCAGAAATTCGGTGATACCTCCTGCCGTCATGGAGTATTACAAACAGTTCGGACTTGATGAGGAAACCATCAAGCTCATATTTCAAATGCAGCCTTCCGAGGAGGCATCCCACAAACCGGTAATACTTCCGCCTTTTAAAGGCAGTCCTAAACACCGCGGCTGAGGCAAGCCCGGGAGAACGCAGTAGGATACTGCACACACGCAAAAGGGAGGGGCACCTCCCTTTTTATCCACCTGTAACCCCGATGTCGTGGAGAAAAGCCTTTGCGCATCAAACTTTGCGGGAAGGGAGGGGTAGTGGTGCCAGATTCAGTTATCGCCTCCACCAGGGAGGTGATTCGTTCTGCTTTCCATCTAAATTTGATTGACCAACCCCTTGCCGGCAGGATTGCAAACACGGTTCTGTTCGGGGAGTGGTTGTCCGACAGGACGGTTCTGGTCTTCGGAGGGTATGACTTGGTTTTGTGCCATCGCAGGCGGAGCAACAAAGATGATGAAGCCTGTTATACCACAGTGTTCCCGCGTACCTTTGTGGAACGAATACCGCTGGGTGCGGCAGGAATGCCGGGAAAGGCGGGGCAGGTCCAGGTTTCTGTATGCCGTCCGTTCCAAGCCAGGCTCAGAGCCGGCAGGCCGTCCAGAATCAAGTTCTGGGACCTTTTAAAAAGTATGATCTGGGATGGTACATGGATAGAAATCCAGGTTGAGGGCGAGATCACCGTTAATGTTCTATCTGCCGGTGACTCTATTCCGGACAAGCGCCTTGCTGCTTTTACAGGCACGAGGTGCGATCAGGGGGATGCGGTTGATGATAAACAGGAAAGAGAAAACATCAAAGATGATGCAGGTGGGGTTTTGAGGGAAAATAGAAGGGAAAAGACGGCAAAGAAGAAGGACGGCGAAATTACGATCGAACTGGAGGTACTGGCGGACTTGATAGTGGACATCCTCAGGCGGCGTCACGGGGATGTTACCGCCGGGGAAACAGGTTCCGGCCCCTCACAGGATGTCCCGGCGGCTGTTCAGAGTTCGAAGGTAACACCGCAGGAACAGGGAAACAGCGGGGTTCCGGTGTCGGAACGAGAGATGCCCCGGGGAATAACCCCGGAAATGCTGGCCGACCTTGTAAGAAAAGTTGTCCGGGAGTACGAGGAGGAAAAGAGCAATGGACCCGCCGCGGTGCCCCAGGAACCGATCAAGGGGGGGCAGGTCATGCCGAACCCGGACCTCACCGCCCTGCCATTGGAACAGATTCCCAGCCGTCCTGGCCTCTACCAGACCTTTACCCAAAACATTCCGCCTCCAAAACCGCACGGCAGCGGCGGTTGAGGGGAACAGAGGAAAGCGTCCAGTTGGACGGAAGTCTGCTCCCTTCTGAAAAATATCCCGGTCTACCCTCCCGGCAAGCCCCCAGATCCAAAAGAAACAGGCAGCGGATAGGAAATGGGGAGAACTTCTGACCCTGTGCCTTATGAGCTTCATATAATACCGGTAAAAGGAAAGGCAGCGTATTAACCGCTGCCTTTTATGCTTATACAATTGCGGCTTATGGATCCACCGTTCCGTTCTGGATGCCGTCAATGAAGACGTTGAAGGTGGCGAGCCCGACCCCTGTTCTGACGAAGAGAATGGTGCAGGCGGTGCTGCTGTCGTGGACAGCTCCGGTCAGGTCGGTGAACTCCGTCGGCAGGGCGAAACTCACAACTTTTGTTGTAACGGGATCCGTGAACTGGATGGTGTCAATCCCCCCTGCAAACCCGCCCACGGTTGGGAAAGTGGCATTGCCGGTGGCATCTGTTACCGCCGTGATGGTAGTCCCGGCACGGATCAGCGAAACGGTTACGCCGCCAAGCCCCACACCGGCTGCAGTTTGAACCGTGACCACCGGAGCATCCTGGCACCTCTGCGGCGGGAAAAGCGGCTGGGTCGGCGGGCAGGGGAACTCGGGCTGCGGAACGGCAACACAGGGATTCAGTTCGCAGAAGCCGTAGCTCGGTACGAGCAGTTTCACCAGCGCCTTGATCTGGATCTCCTTGCAGACCTTTACCCGGCAGCAGATGAGCTGATCCCCTGTTGCCGGGTCGGTGGTGACATCGCAGGTGCAGGGGCCCACGGCGAGGATCTGGCACTGCACGAAGGTACCGTCCGGCGCCCACATTTGTGCCTGGGTGATGCCCTGCAGGGTGATAGTAAAGGTGGGGCAGATGACGGTGCCGTCCGAGGTGACGGTAACGCTGACCTGGACCTCATTGAGCACGAGCACCGGCCTGAAGAAAGGCGGATTGAAGGGCCCGAACCCGACGAAGAAACACCTGGCGGTGTTTGGTACCACGTTGCAGGTGACTGCAGCCCCCGGAGGAATGGGGGCAGTGCAGTGATCCGCCGCTCTCACGCAGCTGCCCAGCAGTTCTTCTGTAGCGCATTGATCATAAACTTTGAAAACCTCAATACAGTCCTTTTCGGTAAACGGCGGGCAGTTGGGTACGCCGCCTACCTGCGGGCACTTGCCCGGTGTAATTGCCATAAAGCTTCCCTCCTTAAGTCGTGTGATCGTGTAAGGTTATAGGATCTTTTATCTCACCAACCATTCTCAGTTGTTGGTAATACATTATATGGAAATGATTGAAATGTGTTACGGTGATTATCCGGTGATGAGTGAATTCCAGCCGGGTTTTTCACAGGTGATAAGTATTCTGAATATAAATAGGATGATGATAAGAGGCAACGGACCGCTAACCATAAGCATAATGCTTCTCTCAGCAGCGCAAAGCAACGGTGAGTGGAGTAAAGGGGGAAAGAATTGTGCTTACCGTCAAAGATCGGTTGGAAAAAACGTTGAAATATGAGCTGGTGCTTTTTCAGAATTATCAAGACCTGGCGAACAGGTTGAGCGATACGGAACTGGGTCAGGCCTGCCGGCAGATGGCGGCAAGGGCGGAAGAACATGCGAGAGTGATCAACCGCTGGTTGATCTGCCCCACATGACACGGAGAGAAGTCTGCCGTGGGCAGGCAAACTTGAAGGGTCAAACCTGGCACCAATGCTCCCTCCTCCGGAATATACTAAAATGACTCAATAGTTGGGGAGGGAAAAGGGATGCGGAATTTGTTTCGTTCCCTTGACGTGGCCAAAAAACGGTATACAGGGCTGCCGAATGTCGTGGGAGTAGGCCTGGGCTATAAGAAAAAGGGCCGGGAGGATACCGACGAGATGGCGGTTATTTTTTTTGTAGACAAGAAGCTGCCGGTGGAGGCCCTGGCCGTTGACGAGGTAATTCCCAAAAAGATCGGGCGCTGCTGCACCGATGTAATTGAAGTCGGGGAGATGCGCTTTTTAGATCGCACGGAAAGGATGCGCCCCGCCCAGCCCGGGGTAAGCATCGGGCATTTCAAGGTGACTGCCGGGACCTTTGGGGCTGTGGTGCGGGACCGCAAAACCGGGGAACTGTTCATCCTGTCCAACAACCACGTGCTCGCCAACGCCACCGACGGCAGGGACGGCAGGTCGCGTATCGGTGACCCCATCTACCAGCCCGGGAGTTACGACGGTGGGACGAAGGATGACGTGATCGGCCACCTGGAACGCTTCGTACCGATCACCCGGTTTAACAGGGACGTGGAATGCAATATCGCCGCAATGGGTGTTCGGGCTGCCAACGCCGTAATCCGGTCCTTCCGCCCGGATTACCGGGTTCGCCTGGAGCGGCAGGGTGCCACGAACCTGGTAGATTGCGCCCTTGCCCGCCCCGTCGATGACAAAGCGATAAATCCCGAGATTGTTGATATCGGCAGGATCAACGGTGTCGGGGAAATCAAACCCGGCCTCCAGGTTAAGAAGAGCGGCCGCACCTCCGGGTTGACCCAGGGGAAGGTTATCGCCATACACGTCAGCCTGAACGTAACCATGGGGCACAGTTCGGACGTGGTCCGCTTTCACGAGCAGGTCATGACCGAGATGAAATCTCTGGGGGGAGACAGCGGCTCGCTGGTTCTGGACATGGAAAACCGGGCGGTGGGCCTCCTGTTCGCCGGTTCCGAGGAGCATACCGTCTGCAACCCGATTCAAACCGTGCTTGATCAGCTGGGTGTTGACCTGGTATGAAGGGGAGGCAGCACCGGCTTGGCCTCGCCCTGGGGGGAGGAGGGCTTTTAGGAGTTGCCCACGTGGGCGTCCTCGAGGTCCTGGAGGAGAACGGCATCCTCCCCGGGGTTGTTACAGGCACGAGCGCGGGGGCGTTTGTGGCCGCTCTGTATGCGGCTGGGCTGAAGCCGCAGGTCTTACGGAACCTGGCTTTGAAGCTTTCCCGGGAAGATCTCTTTTCCTGGAACTTTACTTTTTACAGTTTCTTGAGGGTGCTCCTGCGCAACCTCCGGGACCTGCTGGGGGCGCTGGATGCCGCACCCCTCGGGCTGCTCAACGGTTCCAGGATCGCGGCTTACGTGGAAAGGGTGACAGGGGTAAAAAGCATGGCAAGGATCCTTAACCCGGTAGGTCTGGTGGCCGTCGACCTGCTCTCCGGAAACCGCGTTATCTTTACAAATCAGGAGCGGCTTCCACCGGCACCCGGTGCCGTATATGTCAGGGGCGCTCCGCTCGGGCTGGCAGTGCGTGCCAGCACGGCCATTCCGGGTGTTTTTGAACCGGCGCCCTACCGGGGCATGCTGCTGTCGGACGGAGGCCTGCTGGAAATAGTCCCGGCGGCAACGGCCCGGCTTTTGGGAGCCGGGACTGTGGTGGCGGTGCGCCACGACTCGCAGAAAATGGAGAGCCAGCCGGATTCCATTGTCCAGGTGATCCTGCGGGGGCTCAACATCATGGGTGAAAAAGGGATGAAACAGGACCTGGAATGGTCGGATCTCACCATTGTTACCCCTGCAATTAATGCCGGTTTAAGTGATTTCAGCAAGATTCCGGAGCTTCTGGAAATGGGACGGGCAGCAGCCGTCAGGGCTCTGCCGGAGTTGAAAAGGCTGATGAACAGGTAACATTTCGACGGACACAAACATATTTTGTTAAAAAGTATACGGCAGTGGAAACCATTCCAGAAGGATTAAATCATGGCTTTGTCCGATGTTTGCAGCCTGGCCGAGTAATAAAACGATGAAGGGAGTGATCGCAGTGACCTGGCCTCTTATCGACGAGAATACCTATCGTGTTCTCGATAGCTTCCGGCCTTTTTTGGGGCCCCGGGGTAACGGGATCGTCGAAGTTCTTACGTGTTTAAATGAAATGCTTAAAAGCGAGCATGGGCAGAAAATGAGGGATTACCTGCGGTCTTTTACGGTGGGTGAAGAATTTAAGACGCTGGAGGTTAAGAGCAGCGATGCAAGGAGTACCAATCCTTTTTCCCTTTTCTTAACCCTGGCGTTATTGAAGCTGGCAGATGCGCCTCTCTTTGAAGGTAAGCCGCATGCCCGTTCGCTGCAGCCGGTCGAAACAGAATATCAGTATCCGTAAACGGTTACCGGAGGCCGCGCCAGTGGCGTGGCAGTTTCGCGAAGGGAGGATGAATGTGTCCGGGGAAGGGGTTAACGCAGGAGCTTTAGGGCTGTCGGATGTTTTCTTAAAACCGCTTTACCACAAAATTGCCAGACAGCTTGAACAGCAAAGGGTTGAGGGCAACGCCGGGAACGGCGCGGTCAGGGTAGTTCTCAGCGGGAAGCAGTCGGTCATCCGCATCAGCATCACCCCCGGGGTGGTTTATGACGTCGCCGCCCTGGAAAGGCTGGTTGCCGGAGCTGTCGAGGATGCTTTAAAAAAGTCGCACGAACTCATAAAAAGGGAAGTCAAGAAACAACTGGGATCAAGCATACCTCTCCCCGATGACCTGTTTTGAAATCTTTCCGTCCCGCCTGTTGCGTGTTCGAATGGGATTGGAAAAGGATGCTCCGCAAGAAACGGCCGGAGGGCTGCGCATCAATTCTGGAACATATGCAGCGGGTATTTACTGAGAACCTGCGCAAAAAGACCGGGAATGGAGCCGGGGTAAATAAAGGAGCGGCTGATAAACGGCTGTGTGCGGCTGTCCGGCCATAACCGTTTTCATTGTGAACGGCCTCACCATCAACCGCAAGCCTGTTTCTATCCTGAAAATATGTCCCGGTTTATCCTGCCTTGTAAATACGTTCTGGTTATCCTTGCCGGCGCAACCGGAGTCCGGGAGCAAGCGCAAGGATAACCAGATTTCATCCTCTGTTGGTGCCACCTGAGGCGGCATGAGCTTCTGCCGTGATGTACAGGCGGTACCCTTTATCTGGAACGGAAGATCAAGTAACTTGTTTCAGCAGGGAGAATAGAATAATAGTAATGGTACACACAAGGGGGGAGGAGTGGGTTTTGGCACAGGAACAGGGAGCGGCTCCGGAAAGCCAGGTCAGCCTTTTTTCGGTGATGGCGAATACCCTTAACGGCATCGAGGAGAAGAGGGGGGATCTCCCGGGCGTTATCGCCGTGCTTTCCTTATTCAACCTGTTCAGCATTTTGAATCTCGTCCAGGAGCAGGGTTTGACTGCTGCGAAGATGGGTGGGCTGCTGTCGGGCAGGCAGGACCTGATCGGCGCCATGCTGAACATGCTTGCCGGCGGGGGAAAAGCGGGGCCCGAAATGATGCTGAACCTTCTGCAAAGCATGACCGGCAAAAAGTTAAACCCGCAGCTTCTTTCATCTCTGCTTTCGATGGCAGGGGAGTTTAGCAAAGCGGCAGGTTCCCAGGAAGGAGGGGAAAGCAAGCCCAAAACCGAACCCACCCAGGAGAAGCGGCTGGGCAGGGGAGCGTTCTGAGATGGCAGGGCCGGGCAACCGGCTCTTTTTTCTTGATATTTCGGTATGGCCACTCACCATTGCCGCCTAGCAGGCATATCCTGGTAAAATAAAGGGCCAGCCGGAAGATTTTATTCCGGTTTCTTCACCTCTTTTAGGCCTGAGGGATATTATAAAGAGAAGTGAGTTACCTGGAGGGGGAGACATGATGGGCAAGGCCGGAAACGGTAAAATACGGTATCGCTTCCTCGAACATTTTTATGCAGAGGCCTATGACCGGGGTTACGCCGATGGTTATGAGGACGGCTTTGCCAAGGCAAGCAAGATCTATGCCGACAGGAATTTTCAAAACGGCCTGGAGGAAGGGCGGTGCCAGGGCTACCAGGCCGGTTTCGAAGCGGGCTACCAGGAAGGAAAAAGGGAAGCGGACGGCCTCTTTGATCAGGGCTGGGAACAGGGGTATTTAAAGGGATACGACGCCGCGCTTGCTCAAAAGCAGCGGGCGGAGAACGGTTCCTGAAGAAATCCCCTGGCCCTCTTGTTTTGGTTTTGCCACCTGACGGGCGGTTGAAGAGCCGGCAATTTTGGCTATAATTGTTTGATAGACGGAGGGGGATTCAGATGGATTGGTTCGGCTTCAGCAAAGATGACGAATCCGAGAATGCTCCGCGTAATTGTTCAAACTGCAACAGCGGCATACTTACGAGTGAGGGAATGAAGTGCTGCATCAATAAGACCGGCGAATGCATCGGCCAGGGGGAGTACAGGTTCTGGACACCTGTTGTGGAAATCTCTGGCGAGTGGGAGTAAGGGTATACCATATCTCCCCTAATGCATTTTCCACCGCTTTCTCCCTGCAATACGGCGCAAAAATAGTACACAGCCTTTTCTCGCGCTCAGAAATCTTCCTGGCCATTTCCATATAAAGTAAGCCTTGCACACCGTTTCGCCGGCCTTCCATAGGTCGCTCGCCGGTAGGCCCGTCGGGTATTTTCGTACTTTGTTGGTGCCGCCGGAGGCGGCGTGATTCTGCCCTGAAAATA
>CADDZD010000082.1 GCA_902812385.1 Clostridia bacterium
AGCAGCCAACTTTATTGTAAGGGCAATGTTTTCTCTTTCTCCGGTCACTTCAGTAGCCTTAAGGCTGCGGCCAAGCTGGCACCGGAAGAGAAGCCGGCAGAGATACCCTCAAGACCGGCCAGCTCGGAGACATAACGAACCTGGCTTCCTACCAGTCTGATAACACTTCCGTCGCGACGGTCTCCAGTTCCGGTCTTGCGACCGGAAAGTCCCAGGGCGCGGCGAGCGCAGAAAGAGGAACGCCGATACCATCAAAACCCGGTAGCAAGAGGAAGATTTGCGTTGGTTGATTTGGCGATCAGCATTGGCAGTTTAACCCTGCCCAACTGCGTCTTTGCAGCGCCCATGGCGGGGTTTACAGACAAGGCGTATCGCATCCTGGCAAAGCGGGCGGGGTGTGGTTTTGTGTTTACGGAGATGGTGAGCAGCGAGGCAATCCTGTACAACAACGCCAGGACCTTCAGCCTCTTCGACCTTGAGGGGGAGCCGGGGCCTGTGGCAGTCCAGATCTTCGGCTCCGACCCGGACAAGATGGGGCGAGCGGCGAGAGTTGTTGTGGAGCACGGGGCAGCTGCGGTGGACATCAATATGGGCTGCCCCACCCCAAAAATAGTTAAAAACGGTGAGGGGAGCGCCCTGATGCGGGACCTCCCGCGGGCCGCCGCCATCATCCGGGCTGTGCGGGAGGCGGTCACCGTCCCCGTGACCGTGAAGATGCGCAAAGGCTGGAGTGCAGAGGAGGTCACTGCTCCGGAACTGGCCGCCCTGGCCGAAGCGAACGGGGCAGACGCCGTCACGGTGCACGGGCGTACCCGCGACCAGTTTTACAGCGGTAAAGCGGACTGGGAGATCATCCGCAGAGTTAAAGAATCTGTCGGGATTCCAGTCATCGGCAACGGGGACATCTGGGCCCCTGAGGACTCCCGGCGGATGCTCGAAGAGACCGGGTGCGACGGGGTGATGATCGGGCGGGGCGCCCTGGGCAATCCCTGGCTCTTCCTCCGCACGATCCACTACCTGGCCACCGGTGAGTTGCTTCCCCCTCCTGGCCCGGTGGAAAGGATCGCCATGGCCCTCCACCACTTTGAGCTGGAGGTTTCCCTGAAAGGAGCCGGCCTCGCCGTTCCGCAGATGAGAAAGCACCTGGCCTGGTACCTGAAGGGGCTTCCCGCTGCCGCCCAGAAGCGTGCCGCAATCAATTCCGCAAGGACGGCGGCGGAGGTCAAATCGCTCCTCCAGCTGTACCTGGAAGAAGCCGCGGCGGAACCCGGTTGAAGCAAAAGGCATAGCCACACAAGTCGAAGCCCTATGCTGTCAAGGGATGTAGCAGTGGGTGTGGCAGGTACACGGGATGAAAGTTGCTGCTCTCACGGTATGCGAATAGAGTGACAGCGGGGTAAGGCGGTAGGTGTGTATGTACTCGGGGCTTTTTACCAGTTCGGCAAAACGGGAGAGTTCGTCTCTGGCCTCCTCATACAGCGGGTTGTTGACCTCCAGCAAGATGGTTTTGTCGCTCTGCATGATCACAGGGTTGTTCGGGTGGATGGCCATCACGGTATCTCCTTTTTTCCTTTGCAACTCTTGCAATCGAACACATCCCAAAGAGGAGCCGCTCCGGATACTGCGGGCCGGCTCCCGGCTTTAAGAGGGGTCATCTCTTTTTGCTCTTTTGGCCACTGATCTTTCTTAGCCGGGTACACATAATAATTTTCTCCTTTTCCGGCGTCCGTGTAAACCCACAGAGAGGGACGACAGACGATTTTCTGGTGAAAATCGGGCCCTGCAGCAGTCGATTTCGCGACTTACGCCGGCCAACACGACATCATGGGATTAAAAAATGCAGGCGATACAACCCGTTTTTCTTCAAGATTATGCTTCCCTTACCCGAAAAGCTGGGCCATGTGCATACGTTCGACAGCTTAGAAAATATGGTTGGATTCCCCGAAAAGCTCGTCAAATGAATACTCTCAAACATCCGGCCCCGAAAACCTTAGTTATCGGTGAAAGGGTTGATTATAGCTTTTACCAGGTTTGGTCGATTGCTGTAGCGCTTGAGACGGCTGAATTACAGGAATGGCAGATGCTGGGACGCAGGTCCTGTGAGCGATCGGGTCTCTTTACATGAGCCGCAGGGGTGAGTATAATAATCGTAAAAAGTGAATAGGGTTCACTTTTCAGGTGCCCGCAAGGGAGAATAGGGAATCGGGTGCAAGTCCCGGACGGACCCGCCACTGTGAAGGGGAGCGCCTGCCGGACCACTCCGGACCGGGGGAAGGGGCAGATGCGTGAGGAACCGAGTCAGGAGACCTGCCTGAAAAGTTTATGCCGCCCTCGCGGAAGGGGCAGGCGTAAGCATGGATGATGGTAAAGTCCACGCTTGAGTTTAGGCGTGGGCTTTATTTTTTAGCAAATCTAACGGAGGGGATAGTCATGTGATAGGCAATTTGCTGGGCGGTGTTCTGCTCGCCCGGAGTTCGGTGCTGTACACCGGCCCCATCGCCAGGAATTATCTGGGCGGGGCCGACATCAGCTATTTCTTGAGCATGGCCGTCACGGCGCTTCTTTACCTGATCATTATCAAGACAAAGAACGCCGTGAAGAAGGAAACCGTAACAACGCAGACCCCGGTTGGGGCTGCCGGAATGGAGTAGGAGGGATTCCCGATGAATCAGTTGGAAGGCGCTCTGGCCGGCGTGATTACCCCGGAAATGGAGCAGGTGGCCCTGCAAGAGGGTGTGACGCCGGAGTTCGTGCGAAAGGGGGTGGCCGAGGGAACGATAGTTATCCTGCGCAACGCCTCCCGTCGAAATGTGGTCCCCATCGGTGTCGGCCAGGGGCTGAGGACAAAGGTCAGCGCCAGCGTCGGTTTGTACGGAGAGAAGGCCGCGATCGCTGTAGAGGTTGCCAAGATCCGGGCCGCGGTGGAAGCAGGGACCGATGCCATTATGGACCTGAGCGTCAGCGGGGACATCGAGGCCATGCTGGCGCAGACGCTGGAGGTTACCTCGAAGCCCGTGGGCACTCTGCCCCTTTACCAGGCCTTAGCAGAGGCCGGCAGGAAATACGGCTCTTCCATCCACATGCAGGCGGAGGACCTGTTTGATGTGATCGAACGGCATGCGGCCGCAGGAGTGGATTTTCTCGCCCTGCACTGCGGGACCACCATGCGGGTTGTGGAACGCGCTAAAAAGGACGGGAGGCTCGATCCCCTGGTGAGCTACGGGGGTTCCCACCTGATCGGGTGGATGCTGGCGAACCGGAGGGAAAATCCCCTCTACGAATCCTTCGACCGGGTGCTCGCCATCGCCCGGAAGTACGATATAACCATCAGCTTTGCCGACGGCATGAGGCCGGGATGCCTGGCCGATTCCCTGGATGCGCCCCAGGTGGAGGAACTAGTGGTTTTGGGGGAACTGGTCCGGTGCGCCCGGGAAGCTGGGGTGCAGGTAATGGTGAAGGGGCCGGGTCACGTTCCCCTGAATCAGCTCAGGGCGACGGTGGTGCTTGAAAAGAGCCTCTGCCACGGCGCCCCTTACTTTGTGTTCGGCCCTCTGGTAACGGATATCGCAGTGGGATACGACCACATCAATGCCGCCATCGGCGGCGCCCTGAGCGCCTGGGCAGGGGCGGAGTTTCTCTGTTATGTAACGGCGGCCGAGCATGTGGGGATTCCGGATGTCGACCAGGTCCGGGAAGGGGTGATCGCCGCCCGGATCGCCGCCCATGCGGCGGATCTGGCCAGGGGCCTGCCTGTCGCCGCCGGGTGGGATCTGGAGCTTTCCCGGGCGAGGAAGGAACTGGACTGGAAGCGGCAGATCGCTCTCTCCATCGACCCGGAAAGGGCGCAGAGGCTGAGGGAAGAGAGAAGCGGCGCTTCATCGGCGGGATGCGCCATGTGCGGCAAATACTGCGCCATGGAGATCGTCTCCAGATACCTGGGCGCGCCCAAGCATGCCTGTTAGGAGGTGGATTTGATGAGTCTGGTCTTGGATGCCCGTGCGGGGAGGATAACTCCGGAAATGGAAAAAGTGGCGGCGGAGGAGAAGGTGGATGTGGAATTGATCCTGGCGGGGCTGGCGGAGGGTACCGTTGTGATCCCCGGGAACGTCAACCGGAAGGTGCCCAAGCCCTGCGGGATCGGGAAGGGGCTGCGCATTAAGGTCAACGCCCTGATCGGAACCTCCAGCGACCGGGATGACCGGCAGATGGAGCTGCGGAAGATCGCCGCCGCCGAGGCCGCCGGGTGCGACTCCTTCATGGATTTGAGCACCGGTGGGGATATCGACGGGATGAGGCGGCTCACCCTGGCCCACGCCCGGGTTCCGGTGGGGAGTGTCCCCATCTACCAGGTGGCCATCGAGGCCATCGAGAGGCGGGGCAGCATTGTGGCGATGACGCCGGACGATATGTTTGAGGCGGTGGAAAAACAGGCAAGGGACGGGATCGACTTCATGGCCGTCCACAGCGCTCTGAATTTTGATATTATCGAACGGCTTCAGGCCTGCGGCCGGGTGACCGACATCGTCAGCCGGGGTGGAGCCTTTCTCACCGGCTGGATGCTGCACAACCAGAAGGAGAATCCCCTTTATGAGCAGTTCGACCGGCTGCTTGAAATTCTCCTGAAGTACGATGTCACTCTCAGCCTCGGCGATGCCATTCGCCCGGGATCCACCGCCGATTCCCTGGATGGTGCCCAGCTGCAGGGGATGATCGTGGCCGGGGAGCTGGTCCGGCGCGCCCGGGAGGCCGGGGTGCAGGTAATGGTGGAGGGCCCCGGGCATGTCCCCCTCCACCATGTGGAAGCCACGATACAGCTACAGAAAAGCCTGTGCGGTGGAGCGCCCTACTTCATTCTGGGCACCCTGGCCACGGATGTGGCTCCGGGTTACGACCACATCACCGCGGCAATCGGAGGCGCCCTCGCCGGGGCGGCCGGGGCGGATTTTCTCTGCTATGTGACCCCGGCGGAGCACCTGGGGCTGCCCACGGAGCAGGATGTTAGGGACGGCGTGATCGCCGCCCGGATCGCCGCCCATGCGGCGGATCTGGCCAGGGGCAAGCGGCAGGCCTGGGAGCGGGATCTGCAAATGGCGCGGGCACGAGTTGCCCTTGATCTGGAAAAGCAGATCGAGCTTGCCGTCGATCCGGAAAGGGCAAGGTCGCTGCTGGGCGGGGCCGAGGCCCGTTACACCTGCGCCGCCTGCGGGCCGGACTGCGCGGCGCAGGTGGCCGCCGGGTATTTCGGGATAGGCCGTGCCGCGGATCCGGTATCCCCGGGTGATTGCAGATGAAGGGGGATCCCCGGATGCCGGGCGACTTAAAGATGTTTTTCCGAAGCATGCAGGACAAGGGGTGTTGACTGTGGAATTGAAGCTGGATCTCAACATGCGGCTGGGGGAGGGCACCGGGGCCGCCCTGGCCATGTGCATTGTGGAGGGGGCGGCGCGGGTGATCCGCGAGATGCTTACCTTTGAGGATGCCGGGGTTGCCCGGAACAAGTCCAGGGAGTATGCGGTATGAAGAACGGTTTTCTGAAACACGACCCGCAGGATCTTTCCCCGCAGTACCTGGAGGACCTGGCCACCGGTTACTGGTTTTCGGAGGTCCTTTTCACCGCGGTGGATGCCGGGCTGTTTACCCTCCTGGCCGGAGGAGGCATGAGGGCGGCCGAAATCGCCGCAGCCCTCGGCTTCGACCCGGCGGGAACGAAGCGCTTCCTGGACGCCCTCTGCGCCCTGGGATTGCTCGGCCGGGACGGAGACGTGTTCTTCAACACCCGGCTTTCGGACACCTACCTGGTCAGGGGGAGGGAGCACTACCAGGGGAATTCCATCCTCTGGAGGAAATACCTGAGGGAATCCTGGCGCGGCCTGCGGGAATGCCTGGAGGCAGGGGGGAGGGTGGCCTACCCTCCGCTGGAGGAACCCGGGGAGAGCATGCGACGGCGGGTGGAGATGTACATCCGGGCGATGGACGATGTGGCCGGAACCAAGGTGCGGGAAATTCTGCCGGTCTTTGAAGGGGTCTTCGGCACCGGCAGGATCCTGCACGTGGGAGCTGGCTCCGGAGCGGTGGCGGCCGGTTTCCTTCAATGTTTTCCGGGGCTTACGGCCACCCTGGTGGACCTCCCCGAAGTGCTGGAATTCGCAAAAGGGATGATGGAGGAAAGGGGGCTGGGGGGCCGATTCACCTGCCACCCGGCCAACCTCCTGGAGCCTGATGCGCTTCCGGAGGGGCCCTTCGATCTGGTGATCCTGTCCAACATCGTCCACGCCTATTCGGAGCGGGAGAGTGCCCTGCTGCTTTCCCGGGCGACGGGGTGCCTGGGCGAAGGAGGCTACCTGCTCGTGCACGATTTCTTCCCGGAGCACCGGCCGGAAAAGGCGGCGCTGCTGGATTTGAATATGTTGATCAACACCTACAACGGCAGGGTTTTGTCCGCCGGGTGGGTACGGGAAGAACTGGAGGCCCAGGGGCTTTGCTGCACGGAGCCCGTGCCCCTGCAGACCGACACCGCCCTGGTGATCGCCGCCCGGGATGCGGGGGCCCTGGAGAGGCTGCGGCTGGCGCCGGTACAGCGCTTGATCTCCCGCATCAGGTCCCTGGGGTTCCGGGAGGTCCGCTCCATCCCCGCGGCAGAGGTGCACGTCTCCGATTGGGTGGACCTGCGCTGCCGCTACGGCTGCGAAAACTACGGCAGGCCGCACTGTCCTCCCCACACCCCGCCGCCGGAGAAAACCCGGGCCGCCCTGAGGGATTTTTCTACAGCCCTGCTGCTGGAAGGGGAGCCCCCGGCGCGGGACTTTCAGCGGAGGGTCCTGGCCGCGGAGAGGGAGGCCTTCCGGACGGGGTACTATAAGGCCCTGGCGTTCTGGGCGGGGCCCTGCGCCCTCTGCCCCTCCTGCCAGGAGTCCGGCCCCTGCCGGAACCCCCGGGAGGCCAGGCCCTCCATGGAGGGGTGCGGGATCGATGTCTACGAGACGGTGAGGAGGGCAGGCCTTTTCCTCAGAACCCTGCAAGACCGGCAGGATTACGTCAAATACTTCGCCTTGCTGCTGCTGGAGTGATGAGCCATGCGCCTTTTGCTTGTTCAGACCCCCTCCGTGGAGGTTTTCAGCGCCGAAAAGGTTTATCCCATCGGGATCGTTTCCCTGACGGGGCCCCTGCGCGCCGCCGGCCACGAGGTGCAGATTCTGGATATGAACCTGCATCCGGACCCCTTCGGGCAGCTTCAGGAGAAGCTCCTGAACTTCCGGCCGGAGGCGGTCGGGCTTTCTTTAAGAAATATCGATCCCCTGGGGAACAAAACCAGCTCCCTCATTCCTCAATTTATCGTCACCGCCAGGATGGTTGCCACCATCCTTCCCGGGGCCGGGCTGATCGCCGGGGGCACCGGTTTTTCTCTTTTCCCGGAGCGGATTATGCGGGAGGTGCCGGAGCTGGACTACGGGATTGTAGGGGAGGGGGAGAGATCCCTCCCCGCCCTGCTGGCTTCCCTCAACAGTCCGCCGCCGCTTCCGGGGCTCTGCTACCGGGATAACGGTTCGGTATACGTGATGGCACCGGACCGGGATTTTGATATGGCCGGCTATACGCCGCCGGACCGGAGGCTGTGGGACCCCGCTCCTTATGCCGGCATCAACAGCTATGTTCCCGCCATCGGAGTCGAAACTAAGCGGGGCTGCCCCTTTGCCTGTACCTACTGCGTTTACCCGCAGCTCCAGGGCCGCAGGCTGCGCTGCCGCTCTGCCGCCTCGGTGGTGGACGAGATCGAATTCCTGCATAAGGAATTCGGGATCCGGAGCTTTCATTTCACCGATCCGGTGCTGAACATCCCCCCGGGCCACCTCGAGGAGATCTGTCGGGAGATCCTGAGAAGAAGGCTGGAGGTGCGGTGGGACGGCTTTTTCCGGGAGGACCACCTGAACGAGGAGAACATCGCCCTCTTCGAAGCGGCCGGCTGCGAGTGCTTCTCTTTTTCCCCAGACGGCCTGTACCAGGAGGCGCTGGAGGTGCTGGGGAAGCAGCTGACCGAGGCGGACATTTTGCGGGCTGCCGGCCTGGCGGCCAGAAGGGAGGCCCTCAGCGTCTACCACTTCATGGTCAACGTGCCCGGAGAAACCGAAGAGACCTGCCGGAGGGGGATCGAAATGCTGGAACGGATCTACGACCTGCACGCCTCCGGGAAAAACCTGGGGACGGTAGTCCTGAACAACATCCGGATTCTGCCCGGCACCGGGATCGAAAGGATCGCCAGGGCGGAAGGGGTGATCGGGCCCGATACCGACCTGCTTTACCCCGTCTATTACAATCCCAAACCTTTTGACACCTTGAGGTATCGGCTGGAGACGCTCAGCCTCTACCGGAATGTATTCATGTGGAAGGGGGTACATGCCGAAAATGAGGGTAGTGTTGCTGGAACACCCCAGGGCGATCGTGCCTGAGAGGTGCAACGACATCGCCAATACCCCCCTTGCCTCCTGCCTCCTGACGGGATACACGGCCGGGGTGCTGCAGGAGGCGGGGCATGAGGTGGAGATCGTGGAGGGTTACCTGGATCACCTCTCTTACGAAGAGATCGGGAGGAGGATCGGGGATGCGGCCCCCGGCCTGCTGGGGGTTCACATGGTCTACCAGTGGCAGAGGGACCGGCTGCTGTTCGACTTTCTGGAGGGCCTGAAGGCCTCCGGGGCCGTCCCCTACATCGCGGTGTACGGCTATTACCCCACCTTTGCCTTTGATGCCGTCTTAAAGGAGTGCACGGCGGTGGATGCGGTGGTGGCGGGAGAGCCGGAGCTCACCTTCGCGGAGCTGGCGGGGCGGCTTGCCCGGGGTGGGGAGATCGGGGGGATTCCCGGCCTTGCCGTGAGGGATGCGGACGGAGGAATCAGGTGCACCAGGCGCGAGCCGGTAAAGGACCTGGACCGGCTCCCCTTCCCGGTGCGCACCCCGGCCATGATGCGGCTTCCCGAGGTGAACCTCCAGGGGAGCCGGGGGTGCTACGGGGGGTGCACCTTCTGCTACATCAACCCCTTCTACGGGCAGGGTTCGCACTGGCGGGGGCGCAGCCCGGAGAATATCGCGGCCGAGATCGACGAGATCCTGGAAAAATGGGGAAAAAGGGACTTCTACTTCACCGATCCCAATTTCTTCGGCCCCGGGGAGCGCGGCCAGAGGAGGGCGCTGCGCCTGGCTTCGCTCTTGAAAGACCGGGGGGTCCGCTTCGGCATCGAGGCCCGGGTGAACGACATCCGTGACGAAACCATCAGGGCGCTTGTCGCCGCCGGCCTGCGGAGCATCCTGATCGGGCTGGAGAGCGGCCGGGACGAGTCCCTACAGAGGATGAACAAGAGGACCACCGTCGCCCAGAACGAAGCCGCCCTGCGGATCCTCCGGAAGCACGGCATCGAGCCCAACGTCGGCTTTATCATGTTCGAGCCCGACTCCACCCTGGAGGATGTGCGGGCCAATTTCGAGTTTCTCAAGAGAAACCGGCTGCTGGAAAACCTGGCGATCACCGCCAATGTGCTTTACCACCACCAGATCGTCTTGAAAGGCACCCCCGCCTACCGGCAGCTGGAAAGAAACGGGCGTCTGAGGATTTCGGACAATCCCTATGAAGGGACGGCGGTCTACGAAAACGGCGGGGTCGCCTGCTTGGCGGAGGTGATGAGGCGCCTCACCAATTTCCTGTTCACCCGCCTGTCGGGGGTCTGGAGCGGCAGGGTGCAGCCGCCCCCCGAGGCCCCGGAGATCTTCAGGCGGGCTAACGCCCACCTGGTGGGGTGTTTTGAAACCCTCCTTTCCGCCCTTGAAGCGGGGGAATGCCTGCAGGAGGCGGAAAGGGATGCCTTTGTGAAGAGGCAAGAGCTTCATCTGGCCGGGCTGCTGGCGGGGATACCGGAGGGTTGAGAAATACCGGGCCCCAAAAACTGCTTGACAGGTGAACTGTCATTTTTTATACTCTAAGGCAATAGGATAGTTTCAGGCAGAGGTTTGGAAGAGCCGAGAAGAGCAAAAAACGCATATCCGAGCCGAGACGAGTTGAGCGGAGTTGAGATGAGCTGAGATGAGTGGAGTGGTTAGCTGGTGTTGGACCGTAACCGGCACTCATTTGAGTGCCGGTTTTCTTGTTCTAAGGGGGTGTGGCAATGGCTGTTTCGTCTGTGGAGTTTTTCCGGAAATCTGCGGCCGGCTGCAATATCAAGGCGGTCTGGGAGGAAGTCCCCGCCGATCTGGAAACACCCATCTCTGTTTTTAAGAAAACCGCGGCGGGGGAGTACACCTACCTTTTGGAGAGCGTGGAAGGCGGCGAGCGGATCGCCCGCTACTCCTTCATCGGCTTCGACCCTCTGGTGATCTTCCGGGCCAAGGGGGATGCCGTCGAAATCGAGGATGCCGGGGGAAAACGCAGCGTGAGAGGCGACCCGCTCGGGGCGTTAAAGGAGCTGATGTCCGGTTTGCGGGTGGGCCCGCTGCCGGGGGAGCCGCGCTTCTTCGGAGGGGCGGTCGGCTACTTCGGCTACGACCTGGTGCGCCATTTCGAGCGCCTTCCCGAACAGGCCGCCGACGATCTCGGGCTGCCCGACTGCTTTTTCATCATCACCCGGAACGTCCTGATTTACGACCATGTCAGGCGCAGCCTGAAGATTGTGGCCTTCGAGCCGGAGGAGGGGGGTGGCC
>CADDZD010000083.1 GCA_902812385.1 Clostridia bacterium
AGGCCTCAACATGATTGCTTTCAATCCCGCATCAAGGGTTAAACCGCCAAAACTTCATCAGCGTGAAGTTATGCCATTTTCGGATGAGCAGATAGCGCTCTTCCTTCAAGCCTTAAGAGGCAATAGGCTTGAAAATATGTTTAAAGTACTATTAGGAACAGGCATCCGGTTAGGTGAAATTATCAACCTAAGATGGGATCAAGTTAATTTTAAAGAGAAAACAATCACTGTAATTAATTTCAATGAAGATGATGAAGATGAAGAAATTGAAAATGAAGCAGATGCTAAGACTGAAAACTCGAAACGCACTATTCCAATGTTCCCGGCGGTCGAAAGAGCATTAAAAGCACACCATGCTCAACAAGCTAAAGAAAAACTTAAAGCCGGACCATTCTATGAAGATCACAACCTAGTTTTCGCCAACAAACTAGGTAAACCTTTTAATCCCAGTAACGTTCGTACTCGTTATTTCAAGCCACTATTAACAAAAGCTGGGCTACCGAATAGAGCCCCGCACGTCCTGCGGCACACATTCGCAACTACGTTAATTAGAAAAGGTATTGACATGCGAATAGTAAGCGCTTGGCTAGGACATAAAGATCCAGGCTTTACCTTTAAAAAATACCATCACTATATTCCACAGAGGTTGAATTCGGAAGAAGCGGAACGTATTAACAGTCTCATCTTTGGAGCAAAGATATAAAAAAGACTGGTATTATAACCAGCCTATTGTTAAGTCCAAGGGTTGTGTGTACTAAAAGTGAACTATTTCCATTTTACCCCATTCAGCAACCTCATCTAATCAATAAAACCCTTGAACTACTTGGCTTAAATGGTGGGCGCGGCAGGGATTGAACCTGCGACCTCTTGAATGTGAGTCAAGCGCTCTCCCACTGAGCTACGCGCCCCCGCATGGTGGGCCCACCAGGATTCGAACCTGGAACCAATCGGTTATGAGCCGAGTGCTCTGCCGTTGAGCTATGGGCCCTCTGGCTCCCCGGGCAGGATTCGAACCTGCAACCCTCCGGTTAACAGCCGGATGCTCTACCGTTGAGCTACCGAGGAATACTGCGGCAGATACATTATACGATATATCTACATCTTAGTCAATGTCTCCATTGGAGCATGATCCAGTATATCTATCCCAGAGATCCGGGGATCCGGCGACTCAAATCACTCCCCGCAACAGTATAGATCAAGCATAACTCCGTGGCAAATTTTTGTTAATTACTTTATCTATTCCCATTGCAGAGGATATAATAATTACGAACGCAGGAAGGAGGAGAAAACTTAGTGATCGAGGAGAAACGTTGCCTGCGGTGTGAAGTATCCTTGGAAATGCTCGGAACAAAGGAATTTCGCACGGGAGGCACAACGGGCGGTTGGAAACTGCTGTTCGGAGAGTGGGCCGAATTAGGGGAAGACATGATTGAACTCGAGATCTGGACCTGCCCGAAGTGCCGCCGGGTCGAACTGTACCTGCCCGGCACCGGAGAATAAAAGAAAACCGGTGAATACCGGTAGAGAAGGGAACGATTACAGCCGTGATTGAACTGAGCAATTTATCGAAGTCCTATGCCCGGGGAAAGGTCAAGGCAGTGGACAACATCAGCCTGACAGTCAGGCCGGGGGAGATCTTTGGTTTCCTGGGGCCGAACGGTGCGGGTAAAACCACGACTATCAAAATGATCGTCGGTCTGCTGCGGCCGGATACCGGAGAAGTCAGGGTGGCCGGGATAGACATGCTGAAGGATCCCATTGCCGCCAAACGCCGGATCGGGTATGTACCCGACCAGCCCCAGGTCTACGACAGGCTGACGGGAAATGAATATCTGAACTTCCTCGCTGACGTCTATCAGGTGCCGGATGATGTGCGGCGGGAGCGCATCGAACACTACCTGGAAATCTTCGAGCTCAAGGGTGCTGTCGGGGACCTGGTTCAGAGCTATTCACATGGCATGAAGCAGAAGCTCGTTCTGACTGGCGCCCTTCTCCATAACCCGCCGGTCTGGATCATGGATGAGCCGATGGTGGGGCTCGACCCCCGTTCCGCTTTCCTGCTTAAGGACCTCATGGCAGAGCACTGTCGTCAAGGCCACACGGTGTTCTTCTCCACCCACATCCTGGAGGTGGCCGAACGGCTCTGCGACCGGATTGCCATCATCAACAGGGGACGCATCATTGCCTGCGGCACCCTTGAAGAGATCAAAGAACACCGGGAAAAAGAGACCCTGGAAAATATCTTTTTGGAGCTGACGGAAAATGAGGGCATTCCTGTCTCTCTTGAGGATCACCTTTCGTAATTACTACGGAATCTCGGTGATGAAACAGAAGTACATAAAGGAGAAGCGGGAGCTGTGGCAGCCTATCCTGGCCGTGGTAGGGGTGGGCTTCGGCGGTTTCACCATCCTTTCCCTTTACTATCTAATCAGCCGGGGGCTTTATACGGGGGGCAAAATGCTCGGGGAACCGGCCCTTGGTTTGGAGTACGCTCTCCTGGTATCGGCTTTTTTTATCTTTTTCTTCGGGGTCAGTTCAGTGATCACCACACTCTACTTTACCGAAGACGCGCCCTTCCTGGTATCGCTGCCCCTTAAACCCTTCCAGGTACTGGCCGCCAAGTTCTCCCTGGTTATGGCCAACCAGTACCTGGTGCTCGCCTTTCTATTAATTCCCCATCTTATCATCTTTGGCAGGGGAGAAGGACTCGGCTTCCTTTATATACTCACGGCAGCGTTCATCTTTTTGCTGTTTCCGGCGATTCCCCTCGCCCCCGCGGCGGCCATCGCCATCACCATCATGAGCCGGGCCGGGAGCAAACGCCTGAAAGACCTCTTTACAATTCTCACCTACGTGTTTATGATCGCCTTCGGGATCGGAATCCAGTTCCTGGTGCAGTACCTGCCAAAAGGAAAAGAGATCGCTTCCCTGCAGGAGATCCTGAAAAACCACGGAGCGCTGCTAACCCAGGTGGGAAGAGGGTTTCCGCCCGCTATCTGGGCAACAAAAGCCCTGGCTTATGCCGGTACCGGCGAAGGCCTCTTGAGCCTTGGGCTTTTTCTCGTTCTTACGGTCGTGCTGCTGGGATTAATGCTGCTGTTGGGAGAAAGGTTCTTCTACCAGGGGCTGTTGAAAGGCGAAGAGGTGAGCCGGAGACGCCGGGTCAAGCATAAAGTTGGGATTGCCTGGGGTGCCCGGTCACCCTTCAAGGCTCTCGTCCTCAGGGAACACCGTCTTTTTGTTCGAACCCCGGTTTATCTGATGAACGTCCTTCCGGTGGCGGTGATCATACCCGTCATTGCGGTTTTGCCGTTGATCACGCCGGGAAAACAGATACCTGTCGACAGGATTGCCCCTTTTCTGGCAGCACATCCTTATGTCAAGCTGGTCATCGCGGCGATCACGACCTTTATCGCCGGGACGCTTCCTCTCGCCGCTTCCGCCCTCTCCCGGGAGGGACGTCTCTTCTTCATTTCCCGGTTGATCCCGGTCAGCCCGAAGGATCAGATAAGGGCCAAGTTCTGGTACATTCTCGGCGTAAATTTCCTCTGCACCCTGCCGTTCTTCGTTCTTGCAGTCATCATCGCCCGTCTGGGCCCTGTCGACATCCTGGCGCTGGCCGTCCTCAGCCTGGCGGCTACGGCTGCCGTAACGGAACTGGGCATCGTGATCGATCTGCTGCGCCCCTTTTTCGACTGGGACAACCCCCAGCGGGCCGTAAAGAACAACCTGAACGTTCTGTTTGCCATGCTGGTAACTCTGGTTTTTCTGGGTGTTTTTACAGCAGTAGCCATCGGGCTTTCCTTGACAGTTCCATGGAGGCTTGGTTATCTTGCGTTGCTGCTCCTGGTAGGAGGCGTAGCTGTAGGTCTCTACTACGGGCAGTTGGCTCTGGCAGAAAAGATGTACCGGATGTGCTAAAGAGCGCTCTCTCCCTTCTCCCCCGTCCTGATGCGGATGACATTCGCAACAGGGTAAATAAAAATCTTGCCGTCCCCGATTTCACCGGTCCGGGCGGCGGAACAGACGGCTTCCACAACCTGATCCACCTGATCGTCCTTCACGACGATTTCCACCTTGACTTTCGGCAGCAGATTGATGGTGGTTTCCACGCCCCGGTATACTTCCTTCCAGCCCCTCTGGGCGCCGCAGCCCACGACCTGGGAGACGGTCATGCCGCAGTTGCCCAGCCTGGAAAGGGCGGCTTTGACGGCCTCCAGCTTTTCGGGTCTGATGATACACGACAATTTGGTCATTTCTACACCCTCCTCTTTTTATAAAATATGGTCGTAGGCTCGCTCTCCGTGCATCGGCAGGTCAAGCCCCATAGTTTCTTCTTCGGCGGTGGCGCGCAGGCTGGTAAAGACGGCAACCAGCTTGAGAATTGCCAGGGTCAGAACGGCGGCAAACAACCAGGTGGCCACCACGCCGACAAACTGTACCCAGAGCTGGCCGGGGTTTCCGTAGAAAAGCCCGTTGGCCCCTGCCGGGTTGATCGCCTTTGATGCGAACAATCCAGTTGCCAGGGCGCCCCAGGTACCACCGATCCCGTGTACGCCGAAGGCATCCAGGGCATCGTCATAGCCGAGCCTGACCTTCAGGTAGCTGACCGCCAGGGAGCAGATCACCCCGGCCACCAGGCCGATGATCACCGCCGGCAGGGGACCCACAAAGCCGGAAGCGGGAGTAATAGCCACCAGCCCGGCGACACAGCCGCTGGCAGCCCCCAGTACGGTCGGCTTGCCCTGCAAGATCCACTCCGTGAAAATCCAGGAGAGGGCCGCGGCGGCCGCGGAGGTGTTGGTCACCACAAAGGCGCTGGCGGCCAGACCGTTCGCCGACAGGGCGCTGCCTGCGTTGAAACCGAACCATCCGAACCAGAGCAGACTCGCTCCCAGCACTGTCATTGGCAGGTCGTGGGGCCGCATTGCTTCGCTCCCCCACCCCAGGCGCTTTCCTAACACCAGGGCGGTTATGAGTCCCGAAACCCCGGAACTGATGTGAACGACAGTGCCGCCGGCGAAATCAAGAACTCCCAGGTTGCGCATCCATCCACCAGCTCCCCAGACCCAGTGCGCCAGCGGGTCGTAGATAATGGTCGTCCACAGCACCGTAAAAAGGAGGAATGCAGGGAAGCGCATTCTTTCGGCAAAGGACCCTGTCACCAGGGCAACGGTGATGATTGCGAACATCAACTGAAAGGCTGCATAAGCCAGGTGCGGTATGGTTGCAGCGTAATCAGGGTTAGGAGCAAGGCCCACACCCTTTAAGCCCAGCCAGGAAAGAGCCCCCAATAAATGGCTCTTGTCAGGTCCGAAAGAGAGGCTGTAACCGAAAAGCACCCACTGCACGGAAACAATACATATGATGATGAAACTCTGCATAATGGTGCTCAAGACGTTTTTACGCCGGACCATACCGCCGTAAAAGAACGCCAGGCCCGGGGTCATCAGCATCACCAGGGCAGCGGAAACCAGCACAAAGCTCGTATCTCCGGTGTCAATGGCCGGGGTACCGGCCGCCCAGGCAAAATTGGAAACCAGAAGCCAAAATACGGATAATAGAAAACCGATTCTCAATAATTTCTTCATCATAAACTCAACCTCCTCGCATTTACGTCGTCCTTGGCACTTCGTCTTCCTTGGCATTTTTTAACTTCCTTGCCCATCTGCCTCTTTGAAATAACTCCACATCACCCGCCTTAAAAAGATAAAGCCCCTGCTTGATGAACGACCTCGTTCAAGAACAGGGGCATCACTGCCTGTTTGGTCCGCTGCACCGCGGTTATAATTTAAAACAAAACAATATCACTTCCAAAATTGAAGCCCCTGACAAAAGGGATTTTTCCCTTATCAGGGGCGTCACTGCCGCACCGTTTCCGCTGCATTGCGGCACACGGCTAAAAAATCAATCTGATTACTTTATACCATGAGCCGCTGCTGCGTGCAATACCTTGCTCACAAGTATCCAATATTCAATTTAACAATTCCGGCAAGGCTTTTCATGCTTATTTCAATGGCTGGATTATAAAAAGGAATACATAATAGAGTGCCATTGTCGTGAGACCGAGGGGCATACCGAGTTTTGCCCACTCCCGGCTGGTAATCTTGAGTTTTCCCGCCGAGATAATATTGGGTATATTTCCGGGAATGAGCATCCCCCCGCTGATCAGCAATCCCATCAGGACTGCACCGATCTGGGCGCTATTCATTTTTAAACTGACTTCCGCGGAGGCCAGGGTGGCGTTGTCTAAAACCGCCGAGATCATATTTAGAGGGTAGAGGATCCGGCTGTCCAGCGCAACAACGTATGTGTCAACAAGGGGCTTGATTCCGGCGCCCAGGAACTCAAGGGCCATGACGAAGATAAAGACTTTAACCGCCCTTAACACAACCCCGGTGTATGTTTCTTCCTCGGTTTCGGTTTCCAGCTCGCTTAGAACCCCTCCTCTATCTCCCTTCACGATTATGCCGCCTAAAAGACCGAATCCAACAATCGCCGGAAGAATCAGGAGCCCGATCTCGCCCGCCAGGTACCAGAAATCCTGATTCAGCCTGGAAACAACGATGGTAGCGAGGGGTTCCCCTATCGGTGTTAGTACCGCCCCCAGTCCTATGGAAAAACAGGCGATGATGGCAAGGCTGATCTTATCCTCCCTGTTTAGGGGCAGGTTGTTCACGATTTCTACCAGCACCAGGGAAGCAATAATGGCCGTGATCATGCTCGAAAAAAGCCCCAGGGAAATGACGGCTAGAAAGATGAAGACCTTGAGCGGGACATAATGCAAAATCCTCCGGATGCCGGATTGAATCCGGTGCCGCAGGAGCTTGAAGATGATACCGGATACCAGTACAGAAAAAGCAATCATATATAACAGGTGATTTTTCAGGATTTCCATCACCAGGTCCTTGTTTAATGTACCTGAAACAATGGTCGCCAGCAGACCCATGACGAAGAGGAAAAGTTCCAGGTTGTGCTCAATCTGCTTGACAACAAAAGGCAACACGAGCACGATTAGTAAAATGACAATCAAACCAACCAGCAACCCAAACACCTCCGCACACGAGTAATTGCCGGGATTAAAAGTAAAAGCCCTGTTCGAGGAACCTTGATTCCCCGCAACAGGGCTTCATTACCTCACCGTTCAATCCCCGCATTAAGATCAAACGGTAAACCATGTCATAACCAGCTTTAGCCAATTGCTGTCTATTAAGTTTAAGACCTGATCGGTTCCGGTTCCTCCGCGTAGGCGGCGATACCCATCTCCGGAATGTCAAGTCCGGCAAGCTCAACCTCCGGGGAAACCCGAATGCCCATTATCTTATCCTGCACCTTAAAGAAGATATACGACAGGGTGAAGATGAAAATTATACATGTGACCGCTCCGATGAGCTGTGCCAGGAACTGGCCGGGATCGCCGTAAAATAATCCCTTGACCGTTCCTGCCACGCCTCCCCAGCCATCTCCATATGTACCGTCAGCAAACAGTCCCAAGGACAGGACACCCCAGAGACCGCATGCTCCGTGAACGGAAACAGCGCCAACCGGATCATCAACCTTAAGTACTCTTTCAACAAAGAACACTGAAAGAACCACGAGTATCCCAGCTATTGCCCCAATCAAAGCAGCCGCCCAGCTGTTCACGAAGGCACACGGGGCGGTGATGGCGACGAGCCCCGCCAGCATCCCATTGGCAGTCATGGACGGGTCGGGATGACCGAATTTCGCCCACATCAGCAGCATTGCCGCCAGTGCCCCGGTGGCCGACGCCAGCATGGTGTTGACTGCCACCACCGATATCCGCAGGTCTGTACCGGCCAGAGTACTACCAGGGTTGAACCCAAACCAACCAAAAGCCAGGATAAAGGTACCTAAAATAGCCATTGGGATATCATGAGGTGGTATGGCATTCGGTGTACCATCTTTGTTAAACTTGCCAATGCGGGGCCCCAGCACCATGGCCCCGGCCAGCGCCGTGAGCCCACCTACCGCGTGCACCACCGAGGAGCCCGCAAAGTCGATATACCCGTGCCCCAGACCAAGGTTTGCCCCAAGCTTGGAAAGCCAGCCGCCACCCCAGACCCAGTTGCCGAAGATCGGGTATGTGACCATTGAAATAAACAGTCCGTAGATGCAGAATGCTGAAAACTTCCACCTTTCGGCCATAGCGCCGGTAGGAATAGTAGCCGCGGTATCCATGAAGACCATCTGGAAAAGGAATAGGATGTATACTCCCACATCGTAGGTTCCCCCAGAATTGAGGAAAAAGCCCTTGTACCCGATAATCCCCCAGCCCTTGGCAATTTCCCAGATACCGGTGAGCGGCGCCGTCCCTCCGAGTGAGGCAATGCCCGAGGCCCCGCCGAACATGAAGGCAAACCCGCAGATGAAAAATCCGATGATACCCAGGGCGTAAATCACGAAGTTGGTCATCATCACGTGAGCTGCATTCTTCTTGCGGCAGAATCCGGTTTCTACGAGAGCAAAACCCGCCTGCATGAACATGACCAGGAAGCCTGTAATCAGCGTCCAGACGAAGTTGATGGCTACGGCGTTACGCCCGATGGCCTCGGCCAGCGGCTTCCCACTGTAGAGCGCATCAAACGTAGCCTTGCCGGACATATTTGCACCGGTAGGATCGCCGGCATATGCAATACCTGCCATCAAAAGCATAAAGAACGAGCTCAATCCAAGTGTCAACCATATTCTTCTTCTCACATTTCTCCCTCCCCATGAAGTCGATATATTTTAAAATCCCGGTAGCCTAGGAAATCCCCTGCCTCCGGGGCAAACGGTATAAACGGTATAACATGCGCCCACCCCAGAATGCTGTAAAGAGGCCTACCAGCCAGGCCGGAAACGGACGCCCCAGGATACTGGTGCGCAGTGGCCCGTAAACGGCCATGAAGGTATACATAATACCACTGATGGTAACAATCGCTGCCACAGTAACTACTGTCCAAAAAAGAAGCCGCTGTCGCATCCTCATTCCGGTTAATCCCCTTCCGGCCTTATTCTAAGGCTTTATCACCGGTCTCCCCGGTACGCACCCGGATGGCGTTCTGTACAGCATAAACAAAAATTTTTCCATCCCCGATCGCCCCGGTACGTGCCGTTTCGGTAATGATCTTGACCAGTTCATCCACTCTGTTATCGATAGTTACAATTTCCAGTTTGATTTTCGGCAGGAGGTTGATGCTGATCTCGGTACCGCGATAGATCTCCGTACGGCCCTTCTGGAGGCCGCAGCCCATCACCTGGGAGACGGTCATCCCCCTCACACCGAATTTTGACAATGCCTCTTTCACCTGTTCAAATTTTTCGGGACGCAAGATGCACTCTATTTTGGTCACTCTACTCCCTCCTTTTTTAGCACAGTCTCCTGACGGCTCCCACAACCGCCTAACAACTGACAGGCCGGAATCCTTTTATCAACTTATCAAATCCCTGCTAATAAACCATCTCACCTCCAATTAAAGCGGGAATGCCCCTGCTTGGCAGGAACTGCTTCGTTCCTCAAACAGGGGCATCACTACCTCGCCGGTACCGCTGCTGTGCGGTCACAGGCATAACGCTTGATTTATTATTCGGCAATCCGGAGGAGAAACACAAAGTCCCCGAATTTTTCGGGGACTTCCTCATCCCATTCGCCGGCCGCCTCGCCAGATTCGCTTTTATTAAATATCATACACTGCCACTTCGGAATTACAACCCCTTTGTGAAAAGTATACGTGTATACTTGCCATAATCAATACTTCCTGAGCCCCGGCGCGGGTAGTCCCAACAGTCTGTTGCGGGCTAAATTCCAGCATCCTGTCAGTACCTGCGTTATCTGCGGGGTCTTCCTGGCGAGCATACGTACGACAATGCCATTTTCACAGGTTAAAGACGCGCTTCCCATTATCCCCGTTCTCCCCTGCAGATAATCATGCAGGGAATTGCTCAAATCATTGTCAGCTCGATCCGAGAAAATCAGCAACTGGCCATAATATATGTATCCTTCCAACATTCCTGCCGCATCAAGCCTGTTTTCGTTCGGCCGCAGGTCAATGTAATCATAGTAAATAATCCTTCCGCGACAGCTAACTTTCACTCTCCTTTTGAAATAATCGAACTGAAAGATCTCCCCTCTCTTTACCCGGCCAGGGAACAGGACCTCCCCCATAAGAACGGTACTCCCCGGATCAAGGCTGAGTTCTATTTCACCCCTGAAGCGGGAACCGGCAAAGGGAATAACAGGGTCAGGGAAGTACTCGAGCAAAGCATCCCGACCTACCTCGAAATATTCGGTTGCAGAAGCATGATCATGTTCCATCCGGTAAATCTTGGCGGCAGCCTGGGTTGTTAGCAACACCTGCGCCCCCGGTTCTAAAACAACCTTCACTTCCAGGTGGTCGCCCTGCACCATGCCTCCGCTCGGATTCATAATGTAAAGGCAGAGTTCTCCTGATTTGTCCAGGTAAAATGGTTTGGCGATCCTGAGAGGCATCAGGCTCCAGGCATCGGACAGGCAGGTCCGGCCGCCCCTGTCAACCAGCCTTAGATACAACCGCCCTTCTTTCCCCACTACCAACTTTTCTAGTTTTTCTAAAATTTGCTCCTCGTTCACCTGCAGCACCCTGCCGGTACGTGCCGCCTGACCCATGTTATAACATCAGTGAGCCCTACCTCCTGGA
>CADDZD010000084.1 GCA_902812385.1 Clostridia bacterium
AGAGGTAAGCAAGAAGGAGTTGAATCAGCGAAACCTAATAAGACTGAAAAAGAAGCGGCCTAATAAAACCTTAATAAGGCCTCAAAAGCTACCAGAGGAATTTTACACACAAAAATGGACTTGACCTGAATATATAGTCTGCTCTGATCCACCTACCCTAAGATATTTAATGTCGGGGTCGCTGTTTGGATCAGTATCACCAGTAACGCTACCTTGGCCGTGGAAATGGTCTGATTTGTTAGCAGCATGATATATGGCGGCCCAGTTAGCGTAGTGATTATTATTGGCCCTTATCCACGCGTTTAAAATGGTATATCCATTATTTTTGTTGGCGTAATTAAAAAATTCGTTGATTATTTCTGTGTCAACACCATCGCCAGGGGCCAACCCAGTATAGCCCACTATTGCATGCATACGGACTGGATCACCGCAAAGGACCCGCGCCCATTCTCGGGCACTAGAATCCTCCGAGGTAGACAGGTTTAACTGGTTACATGGACCGAGAATCGCCCATTCTAAATCACCGTTCCATTTAGAAGTAGTCTTTGTAGATGACCCTGGTTTCCATTCGCAACCAATATAAGGATAACTGCCAGCCCACTTTTCACTCACATAAAGCCAGGTACTGATAGAGTTATCCGCTTTGTAAAGTGGCAAACGCGTATGGTTTTCATAGCCATGTCCCGAGATATATACCACGTCAGAATAATCAGAATTGTTATACAGGTCATAGGCGGTTGGCTCATTTCCGGCATTTCTACTACTCTTGAAATAATTTATTACCCAACTGTAAGGAGAACTGCTTAGTTTATTTTTTGCAGCCGTTGTATCCGCGTCACTCCCATTCCCGATATACCAAATGCTTGCCTCGAAATTATCCTCCTGTGCAAAGCTGGCTGGTACAAAAAAGACTGACGCAAACATTAGAAAAATAGTAAAGACTATCCACCGCTTAAAGTGAACAGTAAATCTAAACATCACATCTTCCCCCTCTTCTTTGCCGTTAACCGTTTTATAGGACGTAACTACGCAGAATTTCTGCATCCCGCTGCCAGTTATTGGTGGTTTGCAACCATTCTCGCTGTTCCGCAACGATGTATTCCAGGTTTTTTTACGGTATTACAAGGCACTTACGGCCTCGACGCCTTTGTCCTGGAGCTGCGGCTTTTGCTAGAGCAACTGGAGTTCATCATGGGCCAGGTTAAACAGTTAGACGAGGCCATCACCGGACTGATGCAAGAGCATCAGTTGATTCTTTCCGTGCCGGGTGTGGGGCCGATCCTTGGGGCGGCCATCCTCGGCGAGATCGGTGATATCGGCCGCTTTGAAAACGCCAAGAAGCTCCGGGCGTACGCCGGGCTGGATGCCACCGTCTACCAAAGCGGCATCTTTGAAGGTTCACGCGCCCGTCTGTCCAAGCGGGGCTCGCCCTACCTGCGGCGGGCGCTGTGGCTTGCTGCCGGTACAGTTCGCCTGCACGATCCAGTACTGAAGTCCTACTACGAAAGGTTAATCGCTCGAGGGAAGCACCCCAAACAGGCCCAGGCCGCGGTGGCATCCAAGCTTTGCAGCATCATCTTTGCTGTACTGTCAAAGAACCAGCCTTATGACCCTGACCACCTAATGAAAACTTTCAAAGAAACCTCTTGACATCTGTTAGTAGGTCTTAAAAAATTTTTCCATTAACTTTCCGCCGTGAAGAGAACCACCTCTAAGCTTTACCCTATCACCCATCACCTCCGCTGACTCAAAACTTCCTGCTGCCGCCTTTTACCACAGCATAACCTGATGGCACTCCGGTGTAAATACCACAAAAATGGTATTTTTTATTGACCTTTAATCAGCGGCTGAGTTTGGCCAGCAGTTCGCGCAGGTTACGGACGCCGAGTTTTTGATAGATGTTCCGACGGTGGGTTTTGGCCGTTTCAATGCTTATGGGAAGTCTTTTGGCAATCTCTGCATCGTCCAGCCACTCAAGTATCAGCTTAAAAACCTCCCGTTCCCGTGGTGTGAGTTTTGCGGCCGCCTCCGGTGGGATACGGAGTGGTGCTAACGCGGTTGAATCAGTTTGCTGGCGCTGCGACCGTTCCACCAGCAAAAGCTCCCGCTCTATCAAGGCCACCAGCGTTTGCAGGTGCGCCGCGGCCAGGCCCAGTTCCTTCTCCGCGTGCATCGAGATGTCGAGGTAACCTAAGATTTTGCCGTTTGGGTCCTTCACCGGACTGGCGACGCACCACCAGTCTTTAAAGAAGGCGCAGTAGTGCTGCTCGCCGCGTATGGCAACGAGGCGCTGGTGCTCCCGCGCCAGGGCCAGGGCGTTCGTCCCGCAGCTTTCCTCGGTGAAGACGGTGCCGGGCCTAACCCCAACCTCTTCAGCCGCAGCCAAAACCTCCGGAGCGGCGAAGATTTTGAGGGCTACGAGTTCCGGATCGCAGAGGATATAGATATATTCTCGCTGCAGACCGACACGGCATACGGGGGTGATCACCCCTTCGGCAACGGCGATAAACGAGGCGCTGGCTTTCAGGCACGGACCAAGCTCGGTTTCTGATAGGACCCTCCGGGGCTCTGTAAGGCCGGGCGGTACCTCCAGGGAGCGACAGCGGGCGTAAGACTGCGCCAACTCGCCTGGCGGGCAGAGATCGAGGTGGTAATCTCCTGCTCTCGCTCCTGGTTTGGGCGGGAAAAGCAAGGCCATCCCTCCACCTGTCCCTGGTAGGAGACCGGACAACGGGCAAGTTTTGGCGGTCCCGGAGTGAATCCAGGGTTTCAAACGTAAGAAGTATTTCCCTTTGTTATATATGACTTTTTTAGAAAGGGTTTTGGATCACGAAACTGAAAATTTTTTTAAAAAAAGAAACCCCGCCTGACGGGGTTGCAAACCAAAGGTTTTTGAACAAATTCTTGCAAGTCCTTAATCGAGTTAGAGCGGTTCCAGAGAAGCGGCAACTTTTACTATTTCCTCTTGAGGAACCCGGGCAGAAATCTCGTAACGGATGCCTCCCTTTGTCCAGATTACTTTGCTCCAGCCATCTTTCTGGCGGTAAAGGAGTTTTGCTGGGAGGCCCCGGATATACCTCATTAAGTACGATTGTCCAATAATCTGGTCAGGTTGTTTGGGGGTCATACCGCAAGGATTTGTGGTTTGGCCATAAACCCGGTTTAATTACTGGTCCAGTATATGCTGACACGGTCCGGATAATAGTTGCCGTAGAACCCGGGGTCAGCTTGAAGATTGTCCAACACCTTGACCGGCTGACCATCGTCCAGGTCCAGCAGATACAGAGAACCCTGGTCAAACCAGTCCAGCCTTTCAAAAACCAGGAATTTACCGTCAGGTGATAAAGACAGCGGGTAGTCCGCCTGGGTGTCCTTCGGGGCGGTTACCGGCCGCTCCTCAGCATCCTTCCTGCACCATATCTGCTGACCGGGAACCCTCACTTCCTGCTGCCTGCCTTCTTCAAGCCAGGCCTGGCTTTCTTGGCCGCGGGCATAAAAGAGACACTGCCCGTTGTTCCCCCAGAAAGGACGGGAATCCACGATACCAGCCTTGCCCAGGTCTTGTACCTGGAACCCGGAGTTCACTATGCTGACCACTTTCAGACGTTTATTGGTACTGGCTACGCGGTCACCTCCCGTTATACAAGCGAGCTGCCGGCTATCCGGAGACCAGGCCAGCCATTCAGGGTATCCCAGGGCATCTCCCAGCGTAAGAAGCGAGTGCGGGTTTTGCAGGTCAACCAACTGCAGGGTCATGCCGTCGGCGTTCAGGGACTCTGAATTCGCCCCCAGAAAATACGCCGCGTAACGCCCATCAGGTGATAGTTTAAGCCCCCTCATCTTGCAGGTGTAGAGACCGCCCTCGCTATTTCCGGTAGCACCGGAGGACAAGGCGTAAAGGCGGGTGCATTTGCCGTTTAGGTCAACTCTGTCAATCTCTGACTGGTCCCTGTCAGTTCCCATCCAGCTTACAGTCAGGCTCTGACCGTCCGGGAACCAGGCCAATCCGGCTTCAAACCATCGCTCAGTGCGGCCTAGCAATGTACGGTTGACCCATTTTCCATTTTCCAGTCGGGCCAGTTTCAAGCTTTGATCCCAGATCTCCTGGTCAACCCACTGCAGCGTTTGGTAGGCGATGGTGTTTTCTAGCGGTGACCATGCTGGGGTTCCTCGCACCACGGGCTGATCATCCAGGCACTGGGATTGCTGGCCGTCGGCCCGAACCACCCACAGGCGCGTATCCTCAGAAAACTTGTCGTCAGACGCCCGTCGCAAGTAGGCCAGCCACTGCCCGTCCCCGGACCAACCTATGATCTGGTCTACATTTTCGCCGGGGACGAGTTGCGGCTCAGCCCCGGGTTTATCCATGTCCAGCAGCCACAACCGTTCGTCATGAATAAAGGCTAGTCGCACAGGCAGCGCTGTCTTTGCAACCCTCTGGGGCACTGGGGAGGATTCAACCGGAACAGTTATGTAGATGGCTCGATTCTTACCGTCCCACTGCACACTGCCTCCCAGGGCTTCAAACAGGTCGCGAGCTGGTACCGCTATGCCGTACTTCCAGGGCTTCAACCCGCACCGCCAGCGGTATGTTTTACCGTCAAGCGTGTAACTGTCGCTCCCCACTGTTGTTTTCAACTCACGTCCGTTCATGGCAAACCATGCATGATTATCCCGTATGTCAAATCGCAATCCCGGAATGCTCTCATAAGTGCTAGAGGGACCAGGGCCACCCCGCTCTTGGAGTCAATAAAGGCCGTGCTGCCCTGATAATGATCATTACAGTACACTTTAATACCGGCATCTTCGCTTAGAGCACATGCCGCTGGACAGTCCAGTACCAGCACCCAGAGAAGCTGTGCGAAGATGGCTACCAACAGTCCCGCTGTTTTTCGCCATTGCCACATGTTTCCCCTCGAAATGCGTTCCATTTTGTTCCCTCCTGATGAGAGTGGTATTCCTAACCAACAATACGCAGAGGCGGGACGTTTCTTACATTAGAAATTTCATACGTGCCACCTGCTTTTTCTGTTAGGTTTGCTAAGGTTTTTAATTGCCATTCAGGGAATCACCGCATAACTCACCAAGCTCTTAACCCCAAGCAGGCGCTCCGGTTGCCCCCCTTGCAGCGGCACTCGATAAATGCTTACACTTGCAGCAGACTGGTGTGGTGAAGAAAACACGATATTAGGATCTTTATCGAGGAAATAGATTCTTCCCTCTCCGTCGCACAGCGGCCAGTAGGAGTTTAAGTCCGGCGGAATGTGCCGGAGGTGTGCGAGCCGCCCGGTTTCCAGTTCCAGAAGGACGAGTTTAGCCCGGAAGGGGTCGGGCACATCCGGACCCGTGTACTGGCTCCCCTCCCCCATGAACTCACGATAATCTGGCTTGCCCTGAGAAAAGAGAAAGTGCTTCCCGTCCGGCGTAAAGCATCCGGGGGGAGTGTACAGCTGGGTAGTGCTTAAAAGATCCTGCTTTTGACCGGTTTCAGGCTCCAAGATGACAAGCCATTCCACACGGGGGTCGGCCGGACTTGTCGTGCCCGCTACGATCCCTTTGCCGTCAGGACTCCAGGCGACGGAGGTGATGATCCGGTAAGCCACGTCTGGCGCAGCCGGATTGGTGAAAGATGGAAGCATTTCCCTTTCGCGCCCACTCGAGAAGTCAAGTACGACAAGTGCTGTCCCTTCGCCCTTTTCATCCTTTTTCCCAGAGACTACCTGCCGGCCATCCGGGGAGTGGGCGGGCCAGTGAAAAACCCCATCTTTGAGACGGCGCAAGATAAATGCAGGTGCTTTTTCGGATGAACGAGGCGCGCTACTTTTCTCCGCCGGCTGTACCAGGTAAAGCGCCTTTTCGGTTGCAACGAGAAATTCCTCCCCCTTAGGGTGGGCACTAAGATAAGTGACACGCTCTGGGAACCGCTTGCGGAAAACCTCTTTCTGCGTCTGGTAATCGACGAGGATGACTTCTTGCTGTTCTGCCCCGCAATAGGCCACATGTTTTCCAGCCCAGGCGAAAAACCGCCGCGGGAAAAGGACGTACTCTTGCCTTGCCTCCCCTCCGGAGGGCGAGAACTTAAATAGCATCACTTCTTTGCCCCGGCTGTCGCGCAGCCGCCCGGTCCAGACTTCCCTGTCTTGCTCCTGAGCAACCGATACGTAGCCAAGCAACGGCGAGTAATCGTTTGCTTCTTTCAAAGCACCTAAAGTGCCGTTGCAGCCGGTGAGACCCCCGAGCATCACTATGACAAAAAAGAAGGCAAGGGCCAAGAATAAGATGGATATTAATCTTCTTGTCATTTCCTTATCCCTTCCTCAGCGGTGGAATTTCCTTCAGGGAAGGCCAGGAAGCAACCATGACCACGGAAATGCCATCCGCAGAGGGATCTAAGAGATAGACGTTGCCGTCTGCGTCGATGGTCACATCTTTGTTAGGATAGGCGTATCTTCCTGGCGAAAAGGTCACAAGTCGCTCCACATTTCCCGTTTGGTCGTTCAGCCCAACGATAAGATCAGTCTCGTCCGTCGTAATTCTGAAAAACCACGTGGTTCCTGCTTTTCCTAAACAATTAAACGCGCTCATTGGGTCGGCGAGCCAGTCGGGAAACTTAAACATTTTATTGAGGTTGAGCATGGAAACAGAAACTCCAGTTTCCTTTGCAGACCCACATAAACGCTCGATTTGCCACAGGGTACCATCTGGTGCCATTGTTCCTCTGTTACTGGTAATGACTGTTAAGTCACCAGAAGGATCAGGCCTTAGCACCAGCGTCTCCATCGCATCCGGGCCAGAACGAACCACATATACCTCTCCTTGCTCGGTAACCCCGAATCCAGCCACGGGCTCAATTTCAACATTTCCCAATCGATTTACAATAACCTTTCCGTCGACCAGGACAATTACCGCTTCTGCACCTACATCTAATAAGTATATTTTCCCAGCTGCATCGACCGCAAGGCTATATGCCCAAAACTCCTCGGGAAAAGATATTTTCTCCACGAGCTGCCCAGTATCTTTGTTGTATTTAAGTACCCGATGGTGCGCGTTGTCGAGAACATATATATTGCTTCCCTGTACTTCAAAGGCGTTGGGCCCTTCCGGATATCCTCTTCCCAGAGCATCTGTATAACCGATTCCTTCTTCGGAAACAGGAATTCGGACGAGAGTTTTGAAAAATGACTTTTGCGCTGGCGATACATTCGCATAACCCACTGTAGCAGGCACCGCCAGCAGCGCTACTGCCAGCACCGCCACCAAGACCGCCCTCCACCGGGTACCAAGTCTCGCCATAGCATGGATACCTCCTTAAAAAATTTTTCCATTAACCTTCCGCCGTGAAGAGAACCACCTCAAAGCTCAGCCTTATCATCCATCACCTCCAATGACTCAAAACTTCCTGCTGCCACCTTTTACCACAGCATAACCTGGCCGCGCTCCGGCGTAAATACCACAAAAGTGGTATTTTTACTTCGCCCCGCAATCACCACCTTAGCTTGGCCAGTAATTCGCGCAGGTTGATCGCGCCAAGCTTTCGGTAGACATTGCGACGGTGGGTTTTGGCCGTTTCAATGCTTATGCGAAGCCTTTTGGCAATCTCTGCATCGTTCAGCCACTCAAGCATGAGCTCTAAAACCTCCTGTTCCCGTGGTGTGAGCTTTGCGGCCGCCTCCGGCGGCAGTAGAAACGGCGCTGGAGCAGCATCATTTTTCTGGTGGGCACGAAGCTCAGCCAGGAGAAATACGTCCTCTATCCGGGCCACCAGCGTTTGCAAAAGCGCCGCGGCCAGGCCCAGCTCTTTTTCGGCGTGCATCGAGATGTCGAGGTAGAGGCGCGGCGAAGATTTTGAGCGCCACCAGTTCCGGGTCACAGAGGATGTAGAGGTAACTCTTGTGGTGGCAGATCGGTGCAATGATGTGCTGGGCCAGGGTCACAAACAAAAGGTTGGCCTTGAGGCACGGTGCGAGCTCGGTAGGGCTTAAGACCTTCCGGGGCCGGGTAAGCTCCGGCGGCGCGCCCAGCTGGCGGCAGCGGGCGTAAGAAGCCTCCAGTTCCTCACGGGAGCAGAGAAAGGTTTCGCCTTCCCCCGAGCTCGACGCCTGCAGAAAGGGCACCACGAGCTCCCTCCCCTTCTTAAAGTGGTACTAGAAACTCGGTTGAGCATCCATAAAGTGAAGCTAACTGTAGACTGCAAGTCTAAATCACCTTGTTTGTCGGTAGTTACCACCGGTATACTAACAGCAGAAGGCTTTGCTCCCAAGGAGGTTGGAAATTCGGGAAATCCGGGCGAAGGCTATTTCGGTCTTTAACCGCCACGGGGTTATTCGCGCTGCCCTGTTTGGTTCGCGGGCACGAGGAGAAGCTACAGAAGAGAGCGACATCGATATCCTGGTCGAATTCAACGGGGAAAAAACCTTGCTTGACCTGGCAGCTTTGCAGATAGAACTGGAACAGGTTCTAGGAAGAAAAGTGGACGTTCTAACCTATCGCTCGCTGCACCCGCGGATCAGAGACAAAGTGCTCCGTGACCAGGTAGTGCTGCCATCCGGCAGCTCACAATCATAGGTGAAGCGGCGAAGAACATTTCCCCCGAACTGAAATAGAAGTGTCCTACCATACGCTGGCAAAGAATCATCGGGATGAGAAACATCTTGATCCATGAATGTTTTAGCGTGGATGTAGAGTTGACATGGAAAACAGTATAAAAGGACTTACCCTTCCTAAAACAAGAACTCCTGAACCTTTTAAAGGCAATGAAGGAGTAGAAGTAAACTCTGACACCAGCATAGCAGGAGTTCCGGTACCCTTTGATTTCGAGCATCCGGTAAAGGCCAGATCACTCTTCCGGCTGAGGTAGGAGCATTACCCGGGTGGAACCTTAGAAGTTACTGGAATACCGTATCCCGAACGTGAGGTAGCCGGAAGCCCGGGTTACTTAACTTCCACCCGGGCTTCCCTCAGCCGGGAAAAGAGAAACAAGTGGTCCTGCTATCAAGTTCACTTGACATGGGCACGTCGAGCAAAGAAGACGAAAACTCCCAAAGCAGCAAGAAAAGCTCCACCGACCAGAAAAGGCCAAATGGGCTGCGAGGTAAAAGTAATTTTGCTCGGAGCACCTGTTTCCTTACCAGGCTGTGCCTGCATCTCCTTCAGAACAGGGCCTACTGTGGCCGCAACTTTCTCGCGCGGGTAAAGCTCCCCACTCTTTAGACCCCAGGCCTCAGGGACGCCACCGTGGATCAGCGGAATAAGGTATTCTTTGCCGTCGGAGGCAATGACAAGAAAATCGGTGTGCAGTGGTGGCAAGGTAAAGTGGGCATAGGCATCTGCCTGCCGGATCCCGTGATTTAATAATAGGGTCTCTATCTGCCCAGGATCAGCAAGAAACTTCAAATCCTTCTCCCGAAAGCTACCGCCAATCTCGACTACCTGCCATTCTCCCTGGAATTTTTCTACCCTGAAAGAGGCCACGGGGACACCTGCTTTCGTTGAGACGGGAACTTCCCAATAGTAGTGGCAACGCTCGATTACCGGTATTAGAGATTTATTTCCGCTTAAAGCCTGGACCAAAGCTTCGTCAGGAAGGAAAACCTTAAGAGGTTTGCCAGGGACAAGATCCTCGGGGCTGTTGACCTCGGCCAACCCTTTCCGTCCTAAGTCGGCCCGGTGTCGCACAAGAAAATCGAGCGGTTTACCCTTCTTTATTGCCGACTGCACGGCTTCCCTCTCCGGGGCTTGGGATAGTGCTTGGCTTGACAGAAGCTCTTTTACAGGCAAGGAAGCAAAGGAACCCGGGACAACAAGAAACAGCCCAAGAATTGCCGTAAGACAGAGATTAACTAGTATCCTTAGCGCTCCCATAAATCAATCACCTCCTACTGGATATACCTAGGCGTAAAAAAGAGAGCCGGTCCAGCTCCAACTGCTGTTATTCACATAGTAGGAATATGAGCAGCCATGGCCTAAGCCGTCCCAGGGATCGTTATATATTACCCATCCGGTAGCTGTGTCGTAACCCTTTATTACTTGCGCGTGGGCACCGCCTACTGCCCAAGAAATCCTAGTCCCGATGGGACTTAATTTGTTTATTTGGTATTGAACAGCAGTATATGAGAGAGCGTTATATTGGATAGATCCCGGCCTACCCGTATAATACCTAACGTAATATTCGCTGTCGGCAAGCGTGCCCGGTTGATTGAAATTGGATCCGTACTTAAGTTGTGCAATCGTAACGTCCCGGTCAACAGTATCACCCTTAAAATATGCGATAATCATGGATGCTCGCGTCGCCCAACATATCTGATCATAGGGCTGTTGGGAAAACTCAGGCACATTTAGGACCACCCGTGTTGCTGACGCAGTTCCCGGGAGATATAAAGACAGACAAAAGAGAAACAAAGCTAGAGCAGCCAGCTTTATTCTCCAACGCCAAGAAACCATACGTCTCATCCGTTTCCCCCTCCCTATATTTCTTCTACGCTTCAATCCGTCGCCAAACCCCATTTTCCTGCTGCAAAG
>CADDZD010000085.1 GCA_902812385.1 Clostridia bacterium
GTTTTTGCTATTTATGGGGTATTTTCCTGCCTGCTCGGGTTAAAAAATGCGAATTTATAAAGTTTTGCCTTGATACCGCCTTTCTTGCGCTGCATGGGCTTCAGGGATTAGATGCGGAGTTCCTGCCACAAATAGGAAATTATGCAGAATTGTCGTGTTCCTGAATTGTGGAACATTTTGTTATGCCCTGACATAAATTAACATTGCAGTAACCAAATTGTATCAGGAAGGGGGAGTAAAAGGTGAGTCATCACCACCTCGTTAAAAGAGCTTTAGAAATAGACCTGGAAGAGATCAAGCATCTGGCAGCGGCTTGCCGGACGGCACCGGTCGCCGTGCGTCATGTTCTTTTAGGTATAATCGGGGATGAAACCCGCGAGGCCTGTATCTGGAACACAATGCTTGCCCATTATCATGACGGAATGATGCCCGGTTATCCCGATCCGGGGGATATGTACGGGCCGCGCCCGCCCTGCGGGGATTACGACCCTTACAAGGAAAAGGGCGACTACGGAAAGGCCAAACAGGAATGAGGGGAGGGATGAACGGTGAGCGTTGAGATGATGGACGGCACCTGGCGAGATCACATAAAGAATGTTCTGAGGCTGGATGCAGAAGAAATTCCCCTTTGGGAACGAATTGCCGAAAGTGTTCCCACTCATCACCTGAAGCACATCATCAGAATGATGATCAGGCGGGAGAAGGAAGAGATGGATTCCCTGCGGATGCTCCTCGATGAGTATAAGCATGAACCGGGCTATGCTCCGGGCCCCGGCCTGGGATACGGCCCCGGGTATGGCCCAGGATACGGTCCTGGTTATGACCCGGGATATGGCCCGGGCTTCGACCCGATGCCTTACAGCAAGAAGGACAAGGAAGAGAAATAGGGCCGTTCCGGCGGCGTGAAAGAGAGAAAGTTATTTGCAAACCAGCAGGAAGGCTGCTGGTTTTTTACTTCTCCGCTCGAAATACGCCGGATTCATCCGCCGGTCTACCGCCCGACTCCTGATTCCAGGCCGGGCAGGACGGCGGCTCGCTTTTGGAATTGAGACACTAATTCCTTTGATGGTTTGACAACATCATGAACGACGATTTCGGGAGGCTCTGCAAACTATGCTTGGGTAAGGGCTTATCAGGCCCCCTTTATTTTTTGCTAAAGTTTTTTTGAGACGCTTCGATATTAATAATAAGCAACCTTGCTTTTTGGAAAGAGGGGATGCGCATGACGACCATCAACACCTCCAGCATTTACCGGATTACCGGGCTGGCATCGGGCCTGGACATAGATCAAATGGTTACCGATTTAATGAAGGCGCAGCGGGCGCCTCTGGACAAATTAATGCAGAAAAAGCAGATCTGGCAGTGGCAACAGGAGGACTACAGGACGATCAACACCAGCCTGCTGAACCTGCGCAACGAGGTTTTCAACCTCAAGCTCCAGGGCACCTTCCAGGTCAAGAAGGCGGCATCGAGCGACGAGAGCATCGTGACGGCCACGGCCGGTGCGACTGCTGCGGCGACGACCTACCAGGTGAAGGTCAACCAGTTGGCGACAGTTGCTACTAACGCCAGTGCACAGGCAATTGCGAATGACTCCTTCGATCCATCACAGACTCTTGTTTCTCAACAGAGCAACTTTATCCATAATTCTGATAACGATTTCGGATGGGATTCGACTACCCATGAATTTTCTTTTACAATCAACGGGCAAACCTTCAGCTTCGACGGTGATACCGCCAGTCTGAATTTAATAATTGCCACAGTAAACGCTAACAAGGCCGCGGGGGTCAGCATGTTTTATGACCCTTCTATGAAAAAGGTAGGTATTGCCACATTAAAGACCGGTGATAACAACCCCGGACAGAAAGAAATCCAGATCTCTGGCAATTTTCTGACGAATGTATTGCAGATTAATGTGGACTATGAACAAGGCGGCACCGATGCCACCTTCGAAATCAACGGCCTGGCCGGTATGACCAGCCACACCAACAGCTATACGGTAAACGGGGTAACCTTCAATTTCAAGGGTGCGGATGCGAACAAATACGTGACGGTTACCGTTTCCAACGACATCGATGCTGTGGTCAATACCATCAAGGACTTCGTGAACAAATACAACGAAACCCTCGCTGCCATCAATGCAGAACTGAAGGAGGAGTGCTACCCGGACTATCTGCCGCTGACGGATGAGCAGATCCAGGAAGGGAAGCTGACGGACAAACAGATCGACCAGTGGCAGGAAAAGGCCCGGAGCGGGCTGCTGAAGGGGGATTCCCTCTTAAGCAGTGCCGTAAGCAGTATACGGACTGTAATGTCCAGTATCGTACAGGGTGTCACCGGACAGGTCACGGTCACCGCCGGCACCCAGAAGATTACCACGGTGGCCAACTCCTTGAGCGTCATCGGGATCACCACGGGTACGTGGGAAGAGGAAGGGAAGCTTTACCTGGATGAAACCAGGCTGCGGGAGGCCCTGCAGTCCAACCCGGATGCGGTGATGGAGCTCTTTACCAGGACGACGGATGCCGCCGGAAATCCCATCACTGACTCGAAGCAGAAAGGCCTCGCCGTCCAGCTCTATGATGCAATAAACAACGCCATGTCTCGCATTACCTCCCAGGCCGGCTCCGCAGGGAGCCTTTATGACCAGAGCTATATCAGCCGCATGATACGCGATATGGACAGGCAGATTTCGGATATGGAGAAGCGGCTGCAGGATCTGGAAGACCGCTACTACCGCCAGTTCACGGCAATGGAGCAGGCCATTGCCCAGATGAACACCCAGAGCATGTGGCTGGCACAGCAGTTCGCAGGAGGTGGAGGACAGTAGTATTTGATCCGGAGGAACCTATCCATCAACCGACAGGGGGGTGAAGCAATGCGCATCGAAAGCGGCACTGCCGCAGGTGATCAAACAAAAACGGTTAATTTGTTTAAAGCCGACCGGGCTGCCGAAAGTTCGAGGGACACGGCATCCGCAGCAGACCGCTCTTCAAGCAGGGGCGGGGACGGGAGATCCGAACAGCCGAACATCGAAGAGCAACCGCTTGCGGAACTGTTGAAAACCGAATACGATATCAGCTTTCAACTCAGCTTCACTTTTCATAAAGAGACTAAAAGCCTGGTTGTAAAGGTCATCGATCCGGACACCAACAAGGTTATTCGGGAGATTCCGCCGGAAGAATTGCTTGACCTGGCGGCAAGGATCCAGGAGATGCTGGGCCTCCTGATAGACAAAAAGGTTTAAGCAATCGGAGTGCTGAGCACCGTGAGCCGGTAGAAAAATTAAATCAGAGGGTGATGATATGTATTCCACAGGTGTAAATGCGTACAACCAGTACCGGACAACGGCAGTCCAGACGGCCAGGCCGGGAAAGCTCCTGTTGATGTTATACGACGGCTTGATTCTATCTCTCAAACAGGCGAGGCAGTGTATCGAGCAGGGGATTCTTTCCGAAGCGCATCACCATCTGATTAAGGCGCAGGAGATCATTACCGAATTGATGTGTACCCTCAATATGGATTATGAAATTTCGGCCAATCTTTATCAGCTGTACGACTATTTTAAGAGGAGGCTGATTCAGGCCAATATCCGGAAGGATGCCCGGGTTATTGACGAGGTGCTTTCCTTTGTAACAGAACTGCGTGATACCTGGGAATCAGTCATCAGGCAAGGAGTTGACTCCCTGGCCAGATAATTTGGCGGTCAAAAAATACCTTCGGGTTGCAGCCGGTGGTGGTTCATGAACACGGATTTTGATATATGGCGGACGGCGAGGGATCTTGCCAGAAGAATGCGGCAGGTAACGGGGATTATGGCGGAAAGGATTGACAGGGGAGAAGTCGATGATCTGGCTTCCCTGCTGGACGAGCGCCAGGAGATATGCGAACTGCTTGACAAATTGCGAGCCGAGCATGGCATCGCTTCCTGGGTGGCCGGAAATGAGTTGAACGACAACCTGCCGGACGGTGCCGGTGCGGCCAGGCAGGAAATGGGAGAGATTTTCCGGTGGCTGATGGCAGAGGATGAGAGGCTCCGCAGAAAACTGCAGGAAAAGATGCTTGCCGTCAAGAAAGACCTGGGGCATGTCAAAAAGATGAGACAGGCGCACCGCCTCTATACGGGAGGCACATTGCTCCCATGCGGGGCTTTTGTTGACAGCAGGCGGTAGCTTGTCGGCGGAGTGATCGGCTGTGCGGCTGCTGATAGACCAGGTGTGGGGAAGGATAGGCATCAAACAGACCAATCCTTTGTTGCAGCTATACATTTCGGACCCCCGGCTGAAATTAAGCATCAAGCCTCCGGTGTTGACGGTTGCCCAGGATCGGGTTGAGCTCTCCATTGACGCCACCGCCTGCCGGGCGGATGTCAACCAGTACGATCCCATCGAATTCATCCGGGTATGTGCCGCCCGCGCCCGAGAAGTGGTTGAGGAGGCGATAGCCCGGATTGCGGAGGAAGGGGATGTGCTGGCTGCCGTTGAAAACCGAAATCCTGACGCTATAGCGGAGCTGGCAAGAGAGAACGGCCTGGACCGGGAAGTGGATGTAGAACTGGTTCCCGGCCATTTGCCGGACATTGATTTCCGGATCGTCAAGGGGAGCAGGGATTTCAAGGAGGGAAAGGTTGCCGTCGAACTGGTGCAGGGACATGTCAAGGTCAACCTCAGGAAAGGAACGGTTCGGATTTATTTCCGGCAGTCCCCCGAACTGCATATTTATGCTGTTGGTTCCCAGATCGATTTGCATGGTTGAACGAAGAAAACGGGCCAGAAAGACCCGTTTTTTATCTTAGTTCGAGAAAGTGCGTTTTCCTGGAGCCCACAGAGCTTACTGCATCACTCTGGTCAGGAAGGACCTGGTCCGGGGGTTTCGGGGTTCCTTGAAGATCTGTTCCGGGGTGCCCTCCTCAACGATGAGGCCCTCGTCCATGAAGATAACCCGGTCGCCCACCTCCTGGGCGAACTTCATCTCATGGGTCACAATCACCATGGTCATCCCCTCCCGGGCCAGGTCGCGCATCACCGAGAGGACCTCTCCCACCATTTCCGGGTCGAGGGCGGAGGTAGGCTCGTCAAAGAGCATCACCTTCGGCTGCATGGCCAGGGCCCGGGCGATGGCCACCCGCTGCTGCTGGCCGCCTGACAGCTGGCTTGGGTAGGCGTTGACCTTGTCGCTTAAACCCACCTTCTCAAGCAGGTTATAGGCGACGTTTTTTGCCTCCTCCTGTTTCATTCCTTTCACCTTTAAGAGGGCGAGGGTGATGTTCTCCGTTACGTTCTTGTGGGGGAAGAGGTTGAAGCTCTGGAATACCATTCCGATGGACTCCCTGACCTTCGGCAGATCCGTGTTTTTAGCGGTCAGGTCGATCCCCTCGAATTCAATGGTTCCCTCGCTTGGTTCCTCCAGCATGTTGAGGCAGCGCAGCAGGGTGCTCTTCCCGGAGCCGCTCGGCCCGATCACCACCAGCTGTTCCCCTTCCGCCACGTCCAGGTTGATACCGCGCAAAACCTCGAGCTTGCCGAACCTCTTTTTCAAATTCCTAACTTTGATGATGGCCACGGACTCCAAGCCTCCTTTCGGTGAAGTCGACCAGCCGCGAAATACTCAGAGTCATGATCAGGTAAAACAGAGCGACGGTCAGGTAGATCGGGAAGGGCTGAAAGATGGCCGCGTTCAGCAGCTGCCCCTGGCGTGTGAGCTCCACGAAGCCTATGGAAAAAAGCAGGGAGGTATCTTTCAGCATGGCGATAAATTCGTTGCCCAGGGGCGGTACGATTCGCCGGAAGGCCTGCGGCAGAATGACATACAGGGTTGTTTGCCGCGGCGTCATTCCCAGGGAAAGAGCGGCCTCCCTCTGCCCCTTTTCGATCGACTGAATCCCGGCTCGGAAGATCTCGGCGACGTAGGCGCCACTGTTGACGCTGCAGGCTATAATGGCGGCGATAAAGGCCGGGATATGGCTGGTTTCGGAGAAGGGGCCGAGCCCGAACTGCGTCTGGAGAAATGTTTTACCTTCCTGGATGACCTGGGGGAAGCCGAAGTAGACGATGAAGATCTGAACAAGCAAGGGTGTCCCCCGCACGAAATCCACATAGCATGTTGCCAGAGCGCGAATCAGCCGGTTTCTGGAGAGCCTGCCCAGACCGGCAATCAATCCGAGAAAAGAGCCTATTCCCACTGCAATTACCGTTATTTTCAATGTTTCCAGTGCTCCGTTGATAAAAAAGGGCAGCGTGCGGATGATTGCCTCCAATGTTGACAACACCTCTCAATAACACGATTCGTGGAATAAAAATGAGTATGCGCAACCCTCCAGGCTGCGCATACTCTTGCGCTTTCTATTGCTGGGGCTCGCCTGGCAGATAGGCTGGCGGCTCCTGGTCAAACCATTTTTTATAAATCTTTGCGAATTCGCCGTTCTCCTTGATTTTTTTCAGACCTTCGTTGATCAGATTCAGCATTTTGGTGTTGCCCTTTTTGACTACGATCCCATAAGGCTCACTGTTGATGCGCTCCTCCAGGATCTTAAAATCTTTGCCGCCATTGAGCTTGATATAATAGTAGCTTACAGGGTAATCGTTAATAAGGGCGTCGACCCCGCCATTTTTAATTTCCATCAGGGCTTCGGTGACATGGTCGAAGGTGGTAATCTTGGCGCCGGGAATCGTAGCGGCGTAATCGGCCCCGGTTGTCGCAATTTGGACGGCGATTCTTTTGCCCTTCAGGTCCTTTGAGCTTTTAATACTGGTGTTGTCTTTGCTTACAGCGATCGATAAACCCGACATGTAGTAGGGAAGCGAAAAATCGACCTGCTGCTTGCGCTTGTCGGTGATGCTCACCCCGGAAATTGCCATGTCGACACTTCCTGTCTGGACGGAAGCGATAATCCCCTCAAAACCCATGTCTTTATACTCAACGTTAAATCCCTGTGCTTTGGCGATGGCATTCATCAGGTCCACGTCAAAGCCCTTGAGCTCCCCTGTTTTTTCGTCGCGAAATTCAAATGGTGCAAAGGATGCCTCCGTGGCTACGGTATACTTCGGCTTCTGCTGCTTTGACTTGTTATTTTCCGCTGGAGTAGCTGCCTGCTTGGAGCCGCATCCGGCAAGCAGGGCACCTACCAAACCCAGCAAACCCACAAGTAAAACCACCAACACCTGTTTACGAAAGTTTCGCAAGATTTTCCCTCCCTAAGTCACTTTTTTGTTAAAATGAAAATAGGCAGTATAATTATTCACTCAATTTAACAAAATTCCTGCTTTTTTCGAGGAGAAAATTTTGTGTGAAACATATTCCGACAAAGGGATTTATTGCCGATATAGCTTTACTTGGCGTAACTTTTGTGTGGGGAACGACCTTCCAGCTTGTCCATGATGCCCTGGCAGATATCGGGACCTTTCCCTTTCTTGCCGTACGCTTTCTGATTGCCGTGCTTTTTTTGCTGCCGTTCCACAAAGGGAAATGGCAGTGGCACCCGGCCGCCTGGCGCGCCGGTCTCTACCTTTTCGGAGGCTATGCCTTTCAGACCCTGGGCCTGCTCTGGACGACGCCGGCAAAGGCGGGCTTCATCACCGGCCTCAGCGTCGTCCTCGTGCCTCTCCTGGTGGCCCTGAAAACGAAGCGGCTTCCGGACCGGGGCACCGCAACCGGTGCCGTCCTTGCTGCGGCAGGGCTTGGGCTGCTGACCCTGGAAGGAAGCTTGATTCCCGGCAGAGGGGATCTGCTGGTTCTCTGCTGCGCGATATGCATTGCCTTGCAGATCCTTTCGGTGGAAGAAGCATCGCGGCACATGGATCCCCACAGCCTGACCGTAATCCAGCTGGGGGTTATCTGCCTGCTCAGTTTCGGCCTGTGGGGTGGATTCGGGGGCTCCTTCCAGCTGACGCCCCGGGTTCTCTGGGCACTGCTGATCACCTCGATCCCGGCTACTTCCCTGGCTTTTTTGATCCAGGGGTGGGCGCAGCGGTTTACTACACCCGCCCGGGTGGCGCTGGTGTTTTCCATGGAACCGGTCTTTGCCGCCCTGTACAGCTACTGCTTCGGGGGCGAGGTCTTTACCCCGCAGAAGCTCATCGGCAGCGCCCTGGTTTTTGTTGGCATTGTTGCAGGGAGCATCCTGCCGGGGAGTCCCTTGTCAGCAGAAAGCAGGGCAGCCGCTCCACCGGAGCGCGAAGCAGCGCTTCACGAGGCGGAGCCGGCCGGGGCCGGTCACATTACAAAACGCCGGACGTGATGGTGTTGTCAATAAGGCCACAGGTGCTGTATAATATCATCGTCAACCATATAGCGCTGATGTAGCTCAGCGGTAGAGCAGCGCACTCGTAATGCGCAGGCCGTGGGTTCAAATCCCACCATCAGCTCCAGGAAAGCCAAGCCCCGCAAGGAATGCGGGGCTGTTTAAATTTACCACCCATCGTTTTACCCTCCATTTGGGGATAGTTTGGGGATAGTAGAGAGCAGTTGAAGGTACTTGGGGAACATTCCAAAGACATTCGGGGATGGCAGGGGATAGGTTAGGGCGGCCAGACACCCAATTAACCGTTCTTGCGCTTGCTTTTCTTTCTAGTCCCGCTCTTGGAGAGGATGTTGTCCAGCTTCTCCGCCGCTTCCTGGTCAACGCTCCGCAGGGCGTGGGCGTAGATGTTCCCTGTAGTGCTGATGTCGGTGTGGCCCAGCCTCGTGCTGACATTTTTCAAGGAGATCCCCTCGGCGATGAGAAGGGTGGCAGAGGTATGCCTCAGGGCGTGGAAATAGATCGGCGGCAGGCCATGCTTCCTCAAAAACTTGGAGAACCACTTGCTGATGGTGTCTGGGTGCATCGGGCGACCATCCCATGTGGTGAAGAGCCGGTTGGTATCGTGCCAGAAGTCTCCGGCTTTCAGCTTCTCCTGAGCTTGCTCCGCCTTGTGCTGCCTTAACAGCTCCATGACCGAGGCGGGGACGGCGATCACGCGGGCCGATTCCTCTGTCTTTGGCTCTTTGGTGAAAGTGCCCCTCTCAGGGAGGTATTGGCTCGTCTGACGCACCTCGATGACGTTGTTCTCAAAGTTCACATCTTTCCACTCAAGGCCGAGCAGCTCCCCCCGCCTTAGCCCTGTGGCGAGGGCCAAGACGACCATGATTCTATACTTGAGCGGTTCGCCCTCCAGGGTGGCTAGGAGGGTGGCGACCTGTTCCTTGTCGTAGCAAGAGACCTGCTTCTTATTGACTTTCGGGGGGTCGACCTTGCTGACGGGGTTCGATGGGATAAGCTCCCACTTTATGGCTGTGTTGAGGACACTACTTATGACCCGGTGGTGGTACTGTACAGTGCTGTCTGAGAGCTTCCCCGGCTTCCTGTCCCCGCGGACTCCCTCTTCCCGCAGGTTTCTGTAAAACTCAACGAGGTGCATGGGCTTTATCTGCTCAAGCTTCAGGTGTCCCATCGCTTGCAGGGCGCGGGAGAGGATCTCCTTGTAACGGTGGAGCGTCTTCGGTGCCAGGTTGGGCTCCCCATAGTCCTGGATCCACTTTTTCACGAACTCCGCGAATGTGAGGTGGGATGGCTCGATGTACAGCCCCTTCTCTATCTCGACCACGAACTCGGCGAGCAGTTTCTCCGCTTCTTTCCTGGCGCGGCAGCGGTTGAGCTTGCCGCAGCCCTTGCAGGACTCCTGCTCACAAGCGGTGCTTACCCTAACCGTCTTGGTTTTCTTAGCCTGCTTCCCGTCCGGCCCGAGGCCACAGCTGACCACTAACCGCCAAGAGTTTTTGCCTCTCTTTTCCAGCGACCCTTTCATTAAAGCTCTCCTCCGACAAACTTTTTTTAATATTTTTTTACGCTGTTGATTAAAGAGTTTCCTGTCAAATACAATTTTCTTTGGTGACCTTTTATGTCCAAACTCTACAAAACGCCTCTCAGCGAAGTCCAGCTCAACCGAAATGGCTTGCCATTGGCCTTTCAATGGCGGGAGCGGTGGTATATCGTGAAATCGTGCGTCGTGAAAACGTTGTTGGGTCAGGGAACAGCCCCAAGACTTGTAAACTGTGCTCGCATTATAGTAAATAAGTTTAATGGTCGCGTACCAGATACAGAAGAAGAACTCCTTCAGTTACCGGGAGTAGGACAGTATATAAGCAATGCTGTTTTAAGCTATGCGTTTGATAAACCTACTGTTCCTATTGATACAAATGTAATAAGGCTTTTTTCGCGGTATTTTTGTTTAACAAGCGATAAATCGCGTCCTCGTTCAGATTCAAAACTAGCGGCAAACATCCGAATGCTTTTTAGAAATTTTGACAGCACAAGAATCCCCAATCTTGCTGTGCTTGATTTTGCTTCCGTAATATGTACAGCAAGAAATCCGCGGTGTCCAGAATGCCCAATAAATAACAGAACCCGCGCCCCCAGTATTTACCATCCCTACATTTCAACAGCCACAAGGCTTCCAGCTACAGCACCTGGTAAAGAGTGTAAATAACCCCTTTTCCCTAAATTACCTGTTTTTTTCAGGGAAC
>CADDZD010000086.1 GCA_902812385.1 Clostridia bacterium
GCCGAAGCGACCCCGCACTCAAAGGGAATTCTACCCTTTAACATTCATTCGGAACTGCTGTCATTAATTATCTCGTTACAGAGAGAAAGTGCCATTGAGTGCGGGGGAGCCAGGCGACTCTGCGCCAGGGATGGCGTCATAGGAGCCGGTCGGCTGCCGTCTGCGACGCGTTATAAGCGAGTTAAACCGGAGTCCGGGAGCAAGCGCAAGGATAAAGCGGAACATATTTCCAGGACAGAAGCAGAAATTCTGTAAAGGAATGGTATACTTATGGCTGAAAGCGGACAAGCCGGAGAAATTTACGTGATCGGGCTCGGGCCGGGGGATGCACTGGATCTTCCGGCGGCCAACCTCGCCCTGATGCGGGGGCGAGAAGTCTACCTGCGCACCGGCCGCCACCCGGTGGTTGAGTACCTGAAAGCCGAAGGGGTCTTCCTCCACCCCCTGGATCACTTTTACGAAGAGTCGGCCTCCTTCGACGAAGTCTACCGGAGAATGGCGTGTTTCCTGATGGATACCGCAGAGAAAGGGAGCCGCCCCGTGCTGTTTGCGGTTCCCGGGAGCCCCCTGGTAGGGGAGACCGTGGTGCAGCTGCTGCTGGAAACCGCCCCCGAAAAAGGGATACGGGTGCGGCTCTGGCCGGCCCCCAGCTTTCTGGAAGCGGTCTGCTCCCGGCTGCACCTGGATCCGGCACAGGGGCTGCTGGTCCTGGACGCCTTCCGCCTGGGCCCTCTTGCGGTACCGCCCGGGACGGGGGTGCTGATTGCCCAGGTTTACAGCCGCCAGATGGCCTCGGAGGTCAAACTGACGCTGATGGATCATTTTCCCGACGATCACCGGATCACCGTTGTGTCTGCGGCAGGAGTAGGGGGACTGGAAAGGGTTAAAAGGATTCCCCTCTACGAGCTGGACCGCCTGGAGGATCTCAACCACCTGACAACGGTTTACGTGCCGCCGGCAGCGGGAGAGGTGGCTGCCGGCCCGGGTGCGGCCGTTAAAGGCAGCGGCGCCGTTTATTCCCTCGACCCCCTTGTGGAGGTTATGGAGCGGCTGCTGGGGCCGGGCGGATGTCCCTGGGACCGCCAGCAGACCCACGCCTCTTTAAAAAAGTATCTGATCGAAGAGGCTTACGAGGTTACAGACGCCATAGACGAAGGGAATATGTATAAACTCTGCGAAGAATTGGGAGACTTATTACTGCAGGTGGTCTTTCATGCGGCGCTTGCCCAAGAGCGGGGGGATTTCACCCTCCGGGAGGTTGTCGAGGGAATTGTAGAAAAATTAAAGCGCCGTCACCCCCACGTCTTCGGGGAGAAAAAAGTAAAAGATGCGACAGAAGTCCTAAAAAATTGGGAGGAGATTAAGCAGGAAGAGGGTGTGCATGGCGAGAAAAGTGTCGGTGAGCGTTCTCTGATGGCAGGGGTGCCGCGTTATCTACCGGCGCTTCAGAGGGCGCAGAAGGTTCAGGGCAAGGCGTCCCTGGTCGGGTTTGACTGGCCTGATGCCTTAAGTGCCGCAGCCAAGCTGGAAGAGGAGTGGCAGGAAGTAAAGGCCGCCTGGGAGGAGGGGGATGAGGATGCGGTACGCCGGGAGATGGGTGATCTCCTTTTTGCCGTGGTCAATGTTTGCCGGCTGCTCCGGGTAAACGCCGAGGAAGCACTGCGTGCCGCAGTGGATAAATTTATAAAAAGGTTTCGTTACATGGAGGCCAGGGCGGCCGATAGGGGAATTAACCTCCGGGCGCTTTCCCTCCCGGAGCTGGATGTGCTCTGGGAGGAAGCAAAACTGGCGGAACTGAAAAAATAACAGGTGTGTTGATTTCAGGGTCGGAAAAATTTTTATCATTTGATCTCGAAAAAGCAGGAATTCCAAAGCAGTTGGCGAATAAGTAGCCGATGATTTCATAACTCAAAGAAGGAGGGGTTTCGTTGAACAAAGCTGAACTGATTAGCAGTGTTGCCGAGAAGGCGGAATTGACGAAAAAGGACGCAGAAAAGGCTGTGAACGCGGTTTTTGAAACCATTGAGGAAGCACTGGCCGCGGGTGATAAGGTTCAGCTCGTCGGGTTTGGTACCTTCGAGGTACGGGCAAGGGCTGCACGTACCGGCCGTAACCCTCAGACAGGAGAGGAAATCCAGATCGCGGCGACCAACGTCCCGGCTTTCCGGGCGGGCAAGGCTTTGAAAGACGCGATCAGTCATTAAACCTGTCCTCTAGGAGGGAAGATGATATTATTAGAGGCCTGCTGAGCAGGAGAGCTTGCGATGAAGCGGGACAATTTTATAAATCGGGTAAAAAGGTTCGGAGGCGGACCTTTTTTTCTTTTTTCGGCGGTTTAGTTTTATCCCTGTTGGAAATACTACCTTCGGGAGGGTCCACAGGGCCAACTATTCCCCTCCTGGAAATGCGGCGGTCGATGTAAAAACCCGGAAATTCCTGCAAGAGGGGCGATGTTGTGACCTGGTTGTGCGCGCTCTTTTCAGTGCTGCTCGGTTCGACCGGCCAGCTCTACCTGAAACTGGGGAGCGGCAAGCTTTTTGACCTGCACACGCTGGTTGGGATCGTCTTTTATGGAATATCCTTTTTACTGTGGCTCAAGGTTCTGGCCGCCTGGCCGCTTTCCAGAGCATACCCTTTGTTGGCCGCTAACTTTGTCCTGGTGGCCGCTTTTTCTGCGCTCTTTCTTCACGAGCCCTTTTCCCTGGGGAGCCTGGTGGGCACCGCCCTGTGCACTCTGGGAGTTTTTTTCATAGGCTGGTTCAGGTAAAAAAGCGATCCGTAATTCCGCACGGCGGAATTTTTTTGTGATGTAGCTGAGATGCATGGTTACGGTCGAAAGGGAGTTCTCATGGTGAAACGGTATTCCGGTCGCCTCCTGTCGGCTCTCCTCTGGTTATCCCTCAGTCTTGCCAGCCTGAGAGGATGGGGGTTTCTCCGATTCCTGAGGCCAGGAGACCCTCCCGTCTGGCGGATGTACGATCAGGGATCGTTTCTCTATGGTTCGTGGCCTTTTTTTGCGGTTGTAATGGTTATGATCGTGGCTCTTTACCTTTGGGAAGTGATATATGACAAGCCGGAGCCTTTGAAGCGCATTCTTTTTTGGGTGGGAATCCTTGGATTGGCAGCCCTTGCCCTGTATCCCCTTGGATCTAAGGACCTTTTCGGGTACGCTGCCTACGCCCGCCTGCATGCCCATTACGGGATGAACCCCTATCTGGCCCGGGTTGCGGATGTGGTGGACTTTCGCAAGGATCTCTTTCTGAAGAACATGTTCTGGGTACAGCACGGCACTCCTTACGGCCCCCTCTGGACCTGGCTGGCCTTTGCCATCTATCGCATGATCGCCCCCTTCGGCCTGCTCCCCCTGCTTTTCAGCTACAAGATTACCGGTTTGCTGGCCCACCTTTTGGTGACGGCGATGGCCTGCAGGGTTGGCGAGCTGCTTTCCCCAGGACGCGGACCCCAGGCTGCCGTGCTGTATGGGCTTAATCCCCTTGCCATTTTTGAGCTGGTTGCCAACGGACACAACGACGGCTTGGGTCTCTTGCTGTTGCTCGTCTCACTGTGGCTGGTGCTCCGGGCACGCCGGGGTGAGGGATTTCTGTTCGCCGGGCTGGCCAATGTTTACAAGCTGAGCGCAGGCCTGGTTGTTCCATTTCTGTTGTGGATAACCGCCAGAAAGGGAAAATGGAGAATAGCAGTGGCCGGGGCCGGCGTGATCGTGCTTGTGTTTATAACCATGTATCTGCCCTTTTGGAACGGGGGTGCGATCTTTACCGGGTTGCTGACCACAGTTGGCGGGTATTACAGCAACTCCCTTCCCATCCTGCCGTATTTCCTGGGATATCCGAAAGAACTGGTCAGCTGCTTTCACCTGGCAGGCCTGCTTGCCTTCATTTTATGCTATAGCTTGCTTCTCTACAGGGCCGGCAGGGGAAGCAAGGATACTTTGCTGGTGGCTTCCGGCCTGGGGTTCATAGCTTACTTTTTGCTCGGGGCGGGGGTGGTGCACCGCTGGTATTACCTGTGGCCCCTGGCGCTGATGGTTGCCGTTCCCCGCAGCCCGTGGACGAGGATGGTTGTCTGGCAAACGCTGCTTCTGGTGCTCAGCTACATCTTGCTGTTTGCTTTGAATGGGAAGGTGGCCGGCCTTTTCACCTATTTTTTAGTCCTGGCGCCGGTAATCATCATGGTGGTGCGCCGGTTAGGCCGGAAACTCATAGGGGGTACTCAAGAAAAGCCGGTGTAGGGTGAATTTAAGAACATAACGGAGGCTGACCTTATGCACAAGACCGTCGATTTTTCCGTCGTTATTCCGGTTTACAACGAAGAAGAGGTTATCTGCCAGACCTACTGCAGGTTGAAGCAGGTAATGAATGCCGCTCCCGGGAGCTATGAGCTGATCTTTGTGGACGACGGCAGCACAGACGCCTCGAGGGAGATACTGAGAGGCCTGGCGGAGCAGGACGGCGATGTCAGGCTGCTGGTTTTTTCAAGGAATTTCGGGCACCAGGCGGCCATCAGCGCCGGGATGGATTATGCCGAAGGGAGCGCCATCGTGGTCATCGATGCCGACCTGCAGGACCCGCCAGAGGTTGTCCTGGAGATGATCAAAAAGTGGAAAGAAGGATATGACGTGGTTTACGGCAAAAGGATTAAGAGAGAGGGGGAGACCTTTTTCAAAAAGGCAACGGCGGCAGTTTTTTACCGGCTGTTGAGAAAGATGGCTGGCTACGATCTGCCTCCCGATGTTGGCGATTTCCGGCTGATTGACAGGAAGGTCTGCGATGCTTTGAAGGGGTTCCGTGAGAAAAGCCGGTACCTGCGCGGCCTCATCAGCTGGATGGGGTTCCGGCAGGGGGAGGTGGAGTATGTGAGAGAGAGGAGGCAGGCGGGGGTGACCAAATACACCCTGAAAAAGATGCTGAAGCTGGCCTTCGATGCCATTGCCTCCTTTTCTTACAAGCCCCTGCAGGCTGCTTCTTATCTCGGCGTCCTCTTTTGCTTTGCCGGCCTGGTTTTTCTGGGTGTCCTGATAAACCTCCGGTTCTTTGCCGGGGTGGCCGTCGGCGGATGGGTATACCTTGGGGCGATCAACCTGTTTTTCAACGGGATATTATTGATAGCCCTGGGGATTATGGGTGAGTATATAGGCCGGATTTACAAGGAGGCCAAGGACAGACCCTTGTACATCGTGGCGGAGAAGGTCGGCTTTTCCCGGGCGGCCGTGAACAGGGGGGAGGAACACCGTGCCGTGCCCGGGGAGCGCCGCGGTTACAGCCGGGTAAAGTAAGGGGACTGGTTTGTTTCCGTTCGCTCCCGATCGCGTCCCGGACATCTGCCCTGAAAATACATCAAGTTCACCCGCCGGTCTACCGCTCGACTCCCGATTCCAGGCCGGACAGGACGACGGCTCGCTTCAGGACAGCTCTGGGATGCTGCGTAACAAGTTGCGAACTGCTTCTGTCAAACGCAGCGTTTGGCCTCGTTTCAAATCTATTCCATCGCAGGTCAAGAGGTGTCTGTACTCGCATCCCGACCTGTCATCCTCGCTTCGCCTGTCCTGTTACCCGGCCTTCCATAGGTCGCTCGCCGGTAGACCCGTCGGGTATTTTCATACTCTGTTGGTGCCGCCGGAGGCGGCGTGATGGTCTGCCCTGAAAATACGTTTCGGTTTATCCTTGCGCTTGCTCCCGGACTCCGGTTTAACTCGCTTATAACGCGTCGCAGACGGCAGCCGACCGGCTCCTATGACGCCATCCATGGCGCATAGTCGCCTATCAAATTCCTGTTTCGCTTCGGCTGCCGTTAGCTGCTCCTTCGTCAAGGGCGAGTAACAACTTCCGTAAGGTCGCTGCGCTGCAAGGATAAACCACTATGTCGGGGATAAATTAGTTATTGGGAGGGGAGAAGGATTGCGGTTGGACAAGTTTTTGCAGGTGAGCCGGCTGATCAAGCGCCGGGCAAGCGCCAACGAGGCCTGCGACGCCGGACGGGTGCAGGTCAACGGAAGGGTGGCCAAGGCGGGAAGTGCGGTTAAACCCGGGGACGTGATCACCCTCAACTGGGGAAGAAGGATGATCCGGGTGGAGGTCCTGGAGGTACCGGAGAGGGTGATTCCCGCCTCCCAAGCCAGGAGTATTTACCGGCTTATCGGCGAAGAAAAGGCCCTGGCCGAAGAAGAAGACTTATAAATAAATATACTGCCTCCGGATCATAATAAACATCGGGTAAATTTAAAGCTCGCCCGGCGCTTAATTGAGCTTCGTTGGCTGAGACAAACACAAAGTTTATTCCCCCTGCAATACCGTTGAGTGCCGGGTCGCTTCGCTCTTTAAATTTAACCCCACGGGCAAACCATCTTGTTGTTTTAAGTGCTCTAATATGATACGGAGGTTGTGTTATGGAACAGAAGAGACGGTCGCGGATCTTAACTGTAGCAGTGCTCGGGGTTCTGGCGGTGGCGGCCTTTGCGGGAATGCTCTCCCGGTTAGGGCCCCAGGCGAGGAAGCCGCTTCCGGGTGCGGGGGAGGATGGACTCCGCTTCAAGGAGCCTGCCATAACCCTTTATGTCAATGAAACCGGCCAGAAAAAGAGCATCAAGTTCGAGGAATACATCGCCGGGGTTGTGGCGGCGGAGACGGAGCCCGGCTGGCCGCGGGAAGCCCTGGCGGCGCAGGCCATCCTGGCCCGCACCTTTACCCTTCAGAAGATCAAGTACGAGAAAGGGGTTCCGCAGCACGGAGCGGATGCTTCCACGAGTAGCGAGGAATTCCAGGCCTATGATCCTTCCCGTATCACCACCAACATTCGCCAGGCGGTGGCCATGACCCGGGGAATGGTGATCAGGTACAAGGGGCGGTATATCCGGGCGTGGTTCCACTCCAATGCGGGCGGAAAAACCGCAACTGCCGTGGAAGGGCTGGATTTCAGAAAGGAGCCTACCCCCTACATCGCGGTGGTTTCCGACCCCGGTCAGAAGGTGGCACCCCCTGAGGAACGCAGCTGGACGGCTTATTTTCCGCTGGAAACCGTCCGGGCTGCCGTCAGGAAGCAGACCGGAAAGGACCCCGGCCCGGTTACCTCTGCTGCCGTTGTCCAACGGGGCCCCTCGGGAAGGGCAACCATGATCCGGATCGGAAATACCACCATCAGCGGGCCCGCCCTGCGGTTGGGTTTGGGGGCCGAGCGGATGAAGTCGACTCTGCTGGATCGCCTGGAGGTGCGCAGCGGTCAGCTGGTAATTTCCGGCCGCGGGCGGGGGCACGGGGTCGGCATGAGCCAGTGGGGTGCCTATTACCTGGCAAAGCAGGGTAAAACCCCGGTGGATATTATCAAATACTATTTCAAGGGGGTTACGGTGGATAAGATCTGGCGTTAAAGTCGTCTGTCCTGTAATCGTCCTGTATCATCCAAGAGCGGTGATACGGGCTTTTTTATTGCAGAGAAGGATTTTTTCAAAAGAATGCCGAAGTTTACAATATGATGTCGAAACGGTTTCAATTTCTCGCAATCTGTATATTTATATTTCTGGCGGTTGCGCTCTCTATTTTCCTGCTGCGAGGGACCGGCGAACCCGCCCGGGCCGAAACGGCGGGTACCAAGGCGCAGGCTGCGGAAGAGGAGCCCGGTTCCGCCTCCGATCCGGTCCTGACAAGGGCATCCCTGGAACGGCGCCTGGAAGCCTTGACGGCGGGGCTACGGCAGGATTTGGAGGAGTTGCAGGGGCGTCTCGACCAGGTGGAGGAGGGGATGCGTGCCGTTCAGGCCCTGCTCAAGGCCTCTTTTCCGGATCTGCGCGGGCACCGTGCCGAGCAGGCGGTTAATTTCCTGAGAGCGTGGGGCGTTATCAGCGGGTATCCCGACGGCAGGTTTCACCCCGATGATCCGGTATCCAGGGCTGCCCTGGCGGTCATGCTTGCCAGGGCTAAAAACCTTTCGTCGAACCCCGCCGCTGCCGGGTTCAAAGACGTGCCACCCGGCCACTGGGCGGCAGGGGCGATCGGCGCGGTAAAAGCGGCCGGCTACCTGCACGGCTATCCCGACGGCAGGTTCTGTCCGGACCAGCCGGTTACCAGGGCCGAGGTAGCAGCCGTTCTGCACAACGCTTATCCGGTGCAGGTGAAGGCTCCTGCGGCCAGATTCCGCGACCTGAAGGGGCACTGGGCGGCCGGTGATATCGAACTGCTGGCGGCAGCAGGCATAGTGGAGGGCTTTGCGGACGGTACCTTTCGCCCTGACCAGGCTATGAGCAGGGCCGACGTGGCTATGGCTCTGGCACGCATTTTGCAGCAATGATTTGCAGCAGGGAGTGGAGAAGGGTTGGTGAGATGGATTGGATTTCGATTTTCAGGATTGGGAAGAGACAAGAGAGTTGGCCGGGCTTGACCGCGCTCTCTTGAACGGTGGTGCAGGGGATCTGTCGCAGAGGCGAGGTGTGAGAAGAAAAAAAGGCGGAAGAAAAGGGTACGGCCGGTGGTGGGAACCTTATTGGCGATCCTGATCATGCTGGCCCTTCTTGCCCTGGGTTACAGCCTGGCGGGAGGACGCTTCTTTAGCCGGGAAGGGAACGCCCTGCCGCCCGGATTGGCGCCTGGAGAGGCTATGGCGGCGGAAAAGGTGCTGCCGGTGTTGCTGCTGGGAGTGGATCACCGCCCCGGTGATGTGGGGCGGGCCGACACCATCATCGTGGCCTTTTTAGACCTCAAGGACAAAGAGGTGCGGCTCCTGTCGGTGCCGCGAGACACCTTTGTTTACCTGCCTGGACGGAGCAGCGGGGATAAGATCAACGCCTCCTATGCTTACGGAGGGCCGGAGGAAACGGCACAGGCGGTCGGCGATCTGCTGGGGGTCGATATCGTTTATTACATCGAAACGAATTTCAAGGGCTTTGAGAAGATTATCGACACCCTCGGCGGTGTGACCATCAACGTGGATCAGCGGATGTACCACCCGGCGGAGGGGATCAACCTGCACAAAGGGGTGCAGAGATTAAACGGCCGTGACGCCCTGGCCTATGTGCGTTACCGGGATTACCCGATGGGGGACATCGACCGCATCAAGCACCAGCAGGTCTTTCTCTCGGCCCTGGCCGACCAGGCTTTACAGGTGCGCAACATCTGGAAGATCCCGGCCCTGGTGAGCGAGTTGCGGGGTGCGGTGAAGACCAACCTGAGTACGGCGCACCTGATCGAGTTGGGCAACATCTTCCGGGGGATTGACAGTTCTCGGGTTGAAAGCTACCTGCTGCCGGGGGATCCCCAGTACATCAAGGGGATCAGTTACATGATACCCCGGGACGAGGAAATCAAGTCGCTAGTTGCTGCCCTGAAGAGCGGAACATCCCCCCAGGCAGAAGGGCAGGGGGATACCGCGGCTGCAGAAGGCAGTTCGGGAACGGGGAGCAAAACCGGGCAGTAATAATGAATGGCTGGCGGACAGGAGGGGATCAGGTGCCGGCAGTGGACTTTCCGGAAAAGAAAGAGATTATGGGGGTGGGTGTCCACCCCTTAACTTTGGGCGAAGCCGTGGCGATCATCGGTAACTGGATCGAGCAGCGGAAAGATGATGGGGGTGCCACCCGGCAGGTGGTTACCCTCAACGCGGAGATGCTCTTCCGGGCGCAGGGAGACCCGGCGCTGCGGGGCCTGCTCCGGCAGGCCGACCTGGTTGTTCCCGACGGACACGGGGTGGTTTGGGCGGGGAGGCGTTCCGGCTACCGGATCCCGGAGCGGGTCACCGGTATCGATCTGATCAACTCCCTGGCGGAAGCGGGAGAGAACAGGTGGAGTTTTTACCTCCTGGGATCCGCCCCCGGGGTGGCCGAGGATGCGGCGATAAACCTGCAGCGGGCATACCCGGGCCTGATCGTGGCGGGAACCGGGCACGGCTACTTTGATCCGGCGGAAACGCCCGCGGTGATCCGCCGGATCAGGGATGCCGCCCCCGATCTGCTGCTGGTGGCCCTCGGTTCGCCCAGGCAGGAGTTTTTTATCCGGGACCACAGGCAGGAGCTTGGGGCAGCAGTGGCAATGGGGGTGGGGGGGAGCCTGGATGTCCTGTCCGGACGGCTGCGGCGCGCCCCCGCCCTGTTCCGGGAACTCCACCTGGAATGGCTTTACCGACTGATCCAGGAGCCGTCCCGCTGGCGGCGGATGCTGGTACTGCCCCGCTTCGCCTGGACGGTTTTGCTAAAGGGCAGGGGCGGGAAGGGCTGAACTATTCCCCGGAGCGGTGCTGCTGCGGGGGAAATTCAACAATCGAAACGGTTTTAGGGTAGATACTAGATAAGTGAGCGATTCATGATCGCCGGCTTTGTCCGGCATTTTGTTTTTTCCGGGGGATTTACCGTTTCGGCTGCCCTGAAAATACGTTCCGGTTTATCCTTGCGCTTGCTCCCGTACTCCGGTTGAACTCGCCCTAAGACTTGTCGCAGACGGCAGCCGACCGGCTCCTATGACGCCATCCATGGCGCATAGTCGC
>CADDZD010000087.1 GCA_902812385.1 Clostridia bacterium
AGAGTTTGGGGTTGATTCCTGAAAGCAGCGTCAGCAATGACGATCACGATAGAAGGTCCGATCAACATGATGTTGTGGCTTGAACCAGGCTGTCTACGTTTTTACAGAAAGAATGGGACTTGACCATTTTATTTATACCGGGGTTATTTACGGCAACTACTACTAATAATAAACCTAAATCGAAAAGAAATGATAAGATAAACACACTTGCCATAGCTTTTTTGGGGTATAGTTTCATTTTCTCCTCCTTATTTCTTTATTTGGGTACTTGTTTCAATGCTGGATAATCAGTGTTTATTTATTCGATGATGCCTCAGCTACTCCAGATGAAACAAATGCTGCAGCAAAATATCCCGCTACAGTTCTTGCTAGACTAGATCTACCGGCTTTAATCAAAAGATCGGTTGCTTTTATCCTTGCAATTTCTTGCCCGCTTTTCAATCCAAGGCATTTTGCTAAATTACCGGCAGCGGTGATCTTTGCCAATGCTTTCCCTGTAGCGCCGCTAAGCATTCCAGGACCACCTATCGCACCTCCTATTACACCAGCCAATGTACTTACTGCCAGTCCACCAGCAGTAATCGGTTTGTGATTCCAAGATTGCGTTGCTATATAGCTTCCAGCCCCAACTCCCGCATTCACTGCCATTACGGCGCCTATGACAAATGTTGATGTTGCAACAAGTCCTGTGGCAGCACCGGCTGCAGTGTTTACTAGTACTTCCTTGTAATTTATATTATGCCATCCTTTTGTGAGACCTTGTACAACTAAGTCTGCTCCACCTCCAACAAGAGCGCCTACTCCAGCACCTATAAGCATCCAAAAGTGCCCATCTTGATCCACATATAGTACAGGCTGCCCATTCACATATGCAAATCGGTTCAGGCTCTGCCCGTTGTTGATATCTCCCAGTAGCACATCCTGGTTGATGAACCTCTTGATATCCGGATTATAGTACCGCGCCCGCATGTAGTACAGGCCGTTATGATCGGTCATCACGCCGTACTGGCCGCAGTAGAGGAACGGGATTGTGGTTGTGCCGGTGCGGTTGACCAGTTCGCCGTATGGCCCGTACTGGAAAGTGTCGGTCACATTACCGGTGATGTCGGTCAGGGCGACGGTGCTGCCTCTACGGTCGAAATGGTAGGTCAGGTAGTTGCCGGCAGAGTCCTCCTGCCCGATCAGGCCGAGACCGTAGACGTAATATGTTTTGTTGCCTTGGGCGTCTATTTTAATCAGAACCTGGGAGAAAGTTGCCTGGGGATTGATGACATAGCGGTCGTTAATCTGATAGACGCTGTCTGCCACGCCGATGCGATTGTTCTCGGCGTCGTAGAGGTATGTTGTTGTGCCGGCGGTGGTCAGCCGGTTCCGGGCGTCGTAGGTGTAAGTGCTCATGACACCGGTCAGGGGGCCATATGTCATGTTGCCGTCGTTGTCGTAGGTGACTGGCTGGCTGTTATATGTGGCGATGCGGTTGTCGTAGGTGTAGGTGCACACGGTGTTGGGCAGATAGAATGGTTGTGGATGTGGAACTGTCTGCTCTGTCAGCGGGTTGCCGACGTTGTCGTAGGTATAGTCATACTGGGCAACCACTTTGCCGTTTGCGTCGACATCTTTTTGCTGTAGCAGTTGACCGGCAGCGTCGTAGCTCATAGTGAGCACGGAGCCGTCGGGGCGGGTGGTTTTCACCAGGCGGTTGTTCTGGTCATACTGATAGGTGGTGGTGCGGTTTGCCCAGTCGGTGACGCTGGTGAGGCGGTTGGCGGGATCGTAGGTATAGTGCACCTGTCTTCCTCCGGGGTAGGTAAGGGTGGTCAGGTTGCCCACCGGGTCATAAGTATACTGAATGGTGTTGCCCTGGGTGTCCGTGTAGCTTGTAACCCGGTTCAGAGCGTCATAGGTCCTGGTGATGACTCCGTACACGGCATCGTTAACGGTGAGCACATTGCCGTTCGGGTCATAGGTGTAGGAGACCGTACCGGCGGGGTCCGTGAAGCTTGCCAGCCTGCCAGCGTCATCGTACTGGTATGCATAGGTGGTCTTGTTGCCGTTGGCATCCGTGATCACGGTCAGGTTATTGCTGGCGTCGTAGGTGAAGGAGACCTGGCGGCCCAGGTTGTCGGTCACGGTGTCAATCAAGCCGGCACCGTTATAATGAAGCGTAAGGGCTTGGTTAGAGACGGGCTCGAAAATCCTGATCAGGTGGCCGGATGTGTCGTAGATCATGTTGAGAACTTGGCCGTATCCGTTCTGCAACTGAGTCAGCTTGCCTGATGTGTTGAACTGGTAGACGCTGTGATCCTTGCGGGTCAGGGTGTAGGTGCCGTCGGTGTTCTTGATGAGTTTGTCGTGTTTGGTTGGTAAATCGGAGGATGTAAATTGTCCATTGCCGGTGCCGTTAAAGAGGTTGGAGTAATTGGCGTTCCAGTGGATCTTGATGCTGTTACTGCTTAGGATTGAAAGGTAAGCCTCATAGTCATGGCTCCAGCCGTTGCCCAGGTAATCCTTGTTGAGTAGGAGGGAGTTATACCGTATTTTAAAGACCAGATCCTGGGCGCCGTGACAGGACAGCAGGGTGCGTTCCAAATGGTGGGCGCCGGTGGCGCGCTGTCGACGGGTTCCTGGATGAAGTCCTTAGGCCAATGAAAGAAACTCTGTATTTTTGATACCGCCCCTATTCCGGATATGGAAGTGGCTGTCTTTACTGCTGCATAGGTGCCTGAATCACCGATATTATCACGCCAGGTCCCTTGAATTTGCTGACCGGTACCGGATACTGTTGCGGTAATATACAATCTCCCTCCTCCACTCCCGGGCACAGACTGGATGACCGACATGATGCAGGTAGCGATCTTGCCGCTGTCTGCCGTGGTGGCGGTGATGGTAACAGTGGCCTCCGCTACGACGGTCACCTTGCCGGTCTGATCGATAGTGCCTACGGAGAGGTTGCTGGAGGTCCAGGTCATGTTCTGGTTGTGGCGTTCGTTGGGGTGATGATCGCCCTCAGTTGTGTGGTGTTGCCCACGGCGATGTTATCGCTGGCTCATACGAGTTAATGAAAGTGTGATTCTATTCTATAGCATTAATTAGAATTCCTTCTATAAAATAGCACTAAATATGTCGTTTTATGTCGTTATATTTCCTGCCATCTGTAATGTTGTCAGAAATAAGAAAAAGACCCCCTCAGCCGTCAATGGTCTGCCGGCTCTGCCATAGCCCTGTTGACTCTCTGCAAGGGTCCAATTTCAATCTCAATGACCGACCATCAGGCGATAAAGAAAAGGGACATTGCCTCTAGCGTAAGAGGCTCAAAACTGCTAAGAAGTCCTGGTGAAAAAGTGAACGACATTCTCAACCTTCCATCTCTGGCTTGATATCAAAGAGAGCGATGTCGACTATCGCTTCACCGTAGAGACGGATGCAAGGCCATCTTTTTTACCGTAGTTTTTTCTCTAATCCACATTAAAACCCGAATAACTTAAAAAAACAGCCATTTCAGCAAGGGTTTCAGCCGATTTTTGGGGTGGGGCTTCACCAAACCTTTCAAAGAATCACAACAATACCTTAATTAAGAACAAGAATTTTTAATAAAACCCTAAAGCTTATTTAATACTTAATATGTATCATGAAACATGAACAAGCCTGAAAATATGAATCCAGGAGGTATCAAAATGACAGTCAGAACGAAGTGGTTGGGTGTAATGGTGGCGCTCCTGCTTGTGGTGGGAGCGGCAGCAGGTTGTGCGGGAAAAGGGCAGACAAAGACCGGGGAAGGTGAGCAGCCGGGCGGCTTAAGCGGGTCGATTAAGATTGCCGGGTCCACTTCCGTGCAGCCCCTTTCCGAGGAACTGGCCGATGCTTTTATGAATAAGAACCCGAATGTGTCGGTTATGGTCGCCGGGGGTGGATCCAGTGCCGGGATCAAGGCGGCTCAGGACGGAGCGGCGCACATCGGCGCATCCTCCCGGGAGCTCAAGCCGGAGGAAAAAACCGGCCTGACGGAAACAGTAATTGCCAAAGACGGTATAGCCATTATTGTTAACCCCAAGAACGGTGTATCGGAATTGACCCTTGATCAGATTAAAAAGATCTTTGCCGGTGAGATCACCAACTGGAAGGATGTCGGTGGAAAGGACGCTCCCATCAACGTATTCACACGCGAGGAGGGGTCCGGGACCCGCGGGGCCTTTGAAGAAATCGTTATGGGCAAGGATAAGAAAATCACCGGTAAAGCAGGGGTCCAGAATGCCACCGGAGCGGTGCGCACAGCCGTGGAGAGGGATGAGAACGCCATCGGCTACATCTCCCTGGGTAGCCTGAACGAAAAAGTAAAGGCCGTTACGGTGGACGGTGTGAAGCCGAGTGAGGAGACGGTACTGAACGGGACCTACAAGATCTCCCGCCCCTTCATCTACCTGACCAAGGGGGCTCCCACCGGTGTTGTGAAGGCGTACATCGACTTCGTGCTCAGCCCCGAAGGCCAGAAGATAGTCGGGGAGAAGTACGTACCTGTCAGGAAGTAAATTATTAATTCATCAGATGGTGGCATTGGGATCTGCCCGGGGGAGAAGTCTCGCTCCCCTGTTTTTTACTTCAGAGTTTGCATGATGTAAAGAACCGCCCATACCGCCAGAATGAGCCAGACGGCGACGATAATCCCTGCTGCAAACCAGTTGGCGGGCTTGCTCTCGGACGATTTGCGCGCCCGAAGGGCACATGCCTTGTCACGGTACTCTTCAAGGACCTCCGGTGGTATCATCCTTCTCGCCACGAGGATGCCCAGCGGCAGCAGGACCAGGTCATCCAGGTAGCCGAGCAGGGGGACGAAGTCGGGGATCAGGTCGATGGGGCTGAAGGCGTATGCAACCAGGCTGGCAGCAAAAATCCTGGCATACCAGGGAGTCCGGGGATCCCTGTAGGCCAGGTAGATGGCATAGATTTCATTCTTAAGTTTTCGGGCCTGTTGCTTCCACCTGTCAAGCGCTTTTTCCGAACTCATTTTACTCAATCTCGTTCCCCAGGTAGGCCTCGATCACCCTGGGGTTTTGCCGGATTTCGGCAGGGGTGCCCCCGGCGATCTTTTCCCCGTAATTAAGCACGTCCACGTGATCCGAGAGGTTCATCACAAAGCTCATGTCGTGTTCCACCAGCATGATGGTGATATTCATCTCCCGGATGTGCTGCACCATCTCCATCAGGGTCTGCTTTTCCTGGGGGTTCATCCCGGCGGCGGGCTCGTCCAGGAGCAGCAGCCTGGGGGAGGCGGCGAGGGCGCGGGCGATCTCCAGCCTGCGCTGCTCCCCGTAAGGCAGGTTCTTTGCCAGTTCATCGCCCTTGGACGCCAGGCCGACTATCTCCAAGGCCCTTTGTGCCCTGGCGGTAATCTCACGCTCTTCCCGCTTCACTCCTCCCAGGCGGGTGATTGCTCCGAAGAGTCCGGCGCGGCTGCAGCTGTGGCAGCCGATCTTCACGTTGTCCAGCACCGTGAGGTTTTTAAAAAGGCGGATATTCTGAAAGGTCCGGGCTATACCGAGGGCGGTGATCAGGTATGGCTTTTCCCTGGTGATGTCCTTCCCCTGGAAGATCACCCGGCCGTCGGTCGGCCTGTAGATGCCTGTGATCACGTTGAAGATGGTGCTCTTGCCGGCGCCGTTGGGGCCGATCAGCGAATTGATCTTCCCCTCTTCAACCCTGAGGCTGACCCGGTTGAGGGCGGTGAGGCCGCCGAAGGAGATCGTGATGTTGTCCAGTTCCAGTAAAGCAGGCATTGCTTCCACCTCGCTCCGTATTGCGTCCAGCCGTTATTGCGAGGCCATCTCTGTGGACCTGCGGCGGGTAAAGGCCCTGCGCAGGTCCTTGATGTGAACCCCGCCCAGCAGGCCGTTAGGTCGGAAGATCATCATGATCACCATCAGGGCGCTGTAGATCAGCATCCGGTATTTATTGACGAAGCGCAGGAACTCAGGGGCCATGGTCAGTACCGTCGTTCCCAGGATTGTCCCCGGTATGCTCCCCAGCCCGCCGAGGACCACGAAGTTGAGAAGGTCGAAGGATCTGGTCACGCCGAAGTCGAACGGGTTCAGGTACTGCATCAGGTGGGCGTAGAGCCCCCCGCTGACCCCTGCGAAGAAGGTGCCCACGGCAAAGGCCTTCACTTTATAGAGCAGTGTGTTGATCCCCATGGCCTCGGCGGCGATATCGTCCTCCCGGATCGCCATCAGGGCGCGGCCGAACCGGGAATTCTGAATGCGGTACATGCACCAGACCGACAGGACCGACACAACGATAACCAGCGGGAGGCTGGTTTCCCTGGGGATGCCTGCCAGCCCCTGGGTACCCCCCGTTATTTTCATATTGATAAAGACAACCCTGACGATTTCCGCGAACCCCAGGGTGGTTATCCCAAGGTAGTCGCCTGTCAGCTTCAAAGAAGGAAAACCCAGCAGAATACCGGCAAATCCTGCCGCCAGGCCCCCCACCAGCAGGTTCAGGATCAGGGGTGTATGCAGGTGCAGTGTGAGCAGGGCCGCGGTGTAAGCGCCGATGCTCATGAACCCGGCATGGCCGAAGGAGAACTGGCCGGTGACGCCGGTGATCAGGTGCAGGCCCAGTGCGGCGATCAGGTAGATTCCCGTTAAGGTCAGCACCTGTATGTAATAGGGGTCCGTCAGAATGCGCATGATTCCGTCCATGTCCTACACCTTCCTCTGGATCGGCCGCCCCAGAAGCCCCGTCGGCCTCAGGAGCAGGACCAGGATCAGCAGGGCGAAGGCAATGGCGTCCCGGTAGGTGCCGAACCCGGCGGCCACCCCCATGACCTCGGCCACCCCGAGGAAGATCCCGCCCAGCATCGCCCCGGGAATACTCCCGATGCCTCCCAGGACTGCGGCACAGAAGGATTTCAGGCCGACGACAACCCCCATCAGGGGATTCACGGAGTTAACGTACATACCCACCAGCACCCCGCCGGCTCCCGCCAGGGCGGCTCCCAGGGCGAAGGTGAAGGAGATGATCCGGTTGACGTTGATTCCCATCAGGTTGGCGATTTCATAGCTCTCGGAGGTAGCCCGCATCGCCTTGCCCACCTTGGTGTACTTGACCGTCAAATGCAGCAAGATCATCAGGGCGCCGGCCACGATCAGGATGACCAGCTGCACCAGGGAGAACGTTACCGGGCCCAGGCGGTACACCGTGTCCCTGACCACTTCCGGAAAGCCCAGGGGGTTGGGGTCCCCTTTGATCAGGGTAACCAGGGTTTGCAGGAAAAGGGAGACGCCGAGGGCGGAAATCAAGGGGGCGAGGCGGGTCGAATTGCGCAGCGGCCGGTAGGCCACCCTCTCGATCAACACCGCCAGAGGCACGCACACCAGGATGGCGGCCAGCATGGCCAGGAAAAAGTTCACCTTGTAAACGGTGACAATGATCAGTGCCGTGAAGGCGCCGATCATGTAGACTTCGCCATGGGCAAAGTTGATTAACTGGATGATTCCGTAGACCATGGTGTAGCCCAGGGCGATCAGGGCATAAGTCGCTCCCAGGGTTACCCCGTTCACGATCTGCTGCGGCAGCAGTTGCACAAATCCGTGTAAATGTGCCATTTTCTGTAAGCTCGCCTTCCGCTTAATGAGATTGAAAAAATGGAGGCGACAGCCATAAGGTAACAGCCATGGCCGCCGCCCTTATCTTTTTTATTTGGGAATGTCGATGACGGTCTTCACCGTAAACTGGTGGTTCTTGACCTCCAGGAGATAAACCGGACTCTTGATCGGCTCACGTTTGGAGTCGAAGGTGATGTTCCCGGTGACACCCTGCCAGTTCTTGGTCTGGGCGAGTTTTTCGCGGAACTTGCTGGGTTCCGCGCTGCCGGCCGCCTTGATGGCGTCCGCCACCAGCATCACGGCATCGTAGCCCTGGGCGGAGAACATGTCGGGCAGGGCGCCATTATTTTTCGCCTTGTATTTCTCGATGAATTCCCTGGTCTTGCCCGAGGCCCTGTTCATGTCCACCGCAAAACCGGTATAGACCATGCTTCCTTCCACGGCGTTGCCGCCCAACTCGTAGAGTTCCTTGCCGAGCAGGCCGTCGCCGCCGGCCATCACCTGCTTAAGCCCCTGCTTCCGCATCTCCTTCATGAACAGGGCGCCTTCGGTGTAGTAGCCCGTAAAGATCACCCCGTCAAACTGCTTTCGCGACAGGGCTGTAACCTGGGCGCTGAAGTTGGTATCCTTTTCCTGGATGAACTGTTCATCCACAATTTTGATCCCGTACTTGGCCAGGGCCGGTTTGAAGATACTTGTCAGCCCCTCGCTGTAGGAAAGGCCGGTTGTGGTGACCAGGGCCACCTTTTTCCACTTGAGTTCCTCCGCCAGGTACTTTGTTACGGCCGGGGCCGCCACGGAATCCAGCAGGCAGTCCCGGAAGATGTAATCACCGATCTCCACAACGCCGGGTCCCACCGCTCCTGCGGACATCATGACCACCTTGTTGCTCTGGCAGATGGGAGCGGTCAACTTGGTAATGCCCGTTGTCGGGTCGCCGATTACCGCCACTACTCCCTGAGTAATCAGCTTCTGGGTGACGCTGGCAGCCTCAGACGAGTTGCTGCCGTGATCGCCTTCGATGATCTCCAGCTTTTTTCCCAGGATGCCGCCGGCCTTGTTGATGTCCTCAACCGCCATCTGCATGCCCTTCAGGGTCTCGATTCCGTAGTGGGCGTGGTTGCCGGTCTTGCCTCCCAGGAACCCGATCTTGATGGTGTCCCCGCCGGCACCGGACGAAGTGCCCTGGGAACCGCCGCAGCCCGACGCCACCAGGGCCATTGCCAGCAATGGGACCACCAGGTATGCGAAGAGTTTCTTATTCTTCAATTTATTTTATCCTCCTTCGATCTTGCGTTTTATGGTCGGATTTATATCTGGAGTGCCGGGCCTAATCACCCCCCGTTCTGACAGTAAGCAAAAATCCTGAAAAAATCCTGAAACAAATAAATTCAACAGAACTGATAAAATCTCCTGCAAGATCTGAAAAGTTGTTCCCTTTTGCTACGCATTTTCCTTGAGGAGAAAAACGGTAAGGCCGGAGATTACGGCAAGCCCCCCGAGCACCTGGATCATGCCCGGAATCTCCCTGAAGAACAGGATTCCCAGCAATGTTGCACCAACCGGTTCCCCCAGGATGCTCACCGATACCAGGGCGGCCTTGACGTAGCGCAAGGCCCAGTTGAAGACCGTGTGCCCGAAAATGGTAGGGACTACCGCCAGGGCGAAAAACCAGAGCCAGTCCCTTGGGGGGTAAGGGTAAAGCGGGGTTCCGGTCAGAAGGTTGAATAACAACAGGAAGAGAACCGCCGTACCGTAAACCACGAAAACATAAGGCAGGAGGGAAAGCCGGCTCCGCAGGGTGCGCCCGATCAGGACGTAGACGGCCACAAAGAAAGCTCCGGAAAAGGCCAGCAGGTCCCCCAGCAGGGCCTGGCCCCCGATCCGGAAGTCCCCGAAGCCGATTAGAATACTCCCCGCCAGGGCAATGGCCCCGCCCAATCCGCCGGCGGTGCTGATTTTCTCCTTGAGGAACAGGTAGCCCAGCGAGATCACGAAGATCGGCTGGAGCGTCACCAGTACGGTGGAACTGGCAATCGAGGTATATCTTAGGGAGGTGATCCAGACGGTAAAGTGAACTGCCAGAAACGCCCCGGAAAGGGAAGCCAGTGCCAGGTCGCGCCTGCTCATACTCTTCAGCTCTCCAATTCCGGAAGAAAACAGCAAAAATGGGGTGAGCAGCAAAACTGTCATGAACAGCCGGTAAAAGGCGATGACGAGCGGCGGCGCCGTGGCGAGCCTGGTGAAGATCGAGGCAAAGGATGTGCATACGACTCCCAGAATCACGATCAGGTAAGGGTTGACCACAGGCTTTGAGTCTTGCAATGATGAAACCTCCCATGGGTGCGGAACCTTCTGCGGAAAAGGATGACCCGCGGTTTAAGATGTTATTGGGTTGTTATTCTACCATGGGTTGCTTTTTCCTGTTCGAACTGCCGGTTTCGTTCAAAAAACCTGAAGCCTCTGCCCTGAAAATACGTTCCGGTTTATCCTTGCGCTTGCTCCCGTACTCCGGTTGAACTCGCCCTAAGACTTGTCGCAGACGGCAGCCGACCGGCTCCTATGACGCCATCCATGGCGCATAGTCGC
>CADDZD010000088.1 GCA_902812385.1 Clostridia bacterium
TCGGCAAGGGCGGCAGGATGCTGAAGGAGATCGGCCGCCTCGCCCGACAGGAGCTTGAGGCGATCCTCGGGAACCGGGTTTACCTGGATCTCTGGGTGAAGGTCAAGAAAGACTGGCGTGACGACGAGGCAGCCCTGCGTTCCTTCGGATATGAATAGCCCTTCACCGACGACTAATTTCGAGTTCCTTGGAGATCTGCCCTGGAAATATGTTCCTGTTTATCCTTGCGCTTGCTCCCGGACTCCGGTTTAACTCGCTTATAACGCGTCGCAGACGGCAGCCGACCGGCTCCTATGACGCCGTCCATGGCGCATAGTCGCCTAGCTCCCCCGCACTCAATGGCACTTTCTCTGTTAATGAGATAATTTAATAACAGCCAGTTCTGAATGAACGTTAAAGGGTAGAATTCCCTTTGAGTGCGGGGTCGCTTCGGCTGCCGTTAGCTGCTCCTTCGTCAAGGGCGGGTAACCAACCTCCGTAGGCCGCTGCGCCTGCAAGGATAAGCCACTATTTTCATTCTTTTGATAGTGCCGCATGGGCGGCATGAGCGCCTATAGACAAATGTTTAAAATATCGAGGGGAGAAAGGCGATGACAGTACAGCTTGCCCCGATGATCGAGCATACCCTGCTGCGGCCGGATGCGGTTGCCGGGGATTACGAACGCCTCTGCCGGGAGGCCCTGGAATTTCATTTTTATGGGGTCTGCGTCCCGCCGGACCGCGTCAGATTTGCCCGTTCCCTGCTGGCAGGGAGCAGTGTGCAGGTTGTCACCGTGATCGGTTTCCCGCTCGGCTTTCAGACCGGCCCCGTCAAGGTCCGGGAAGCGGAAAACGCCCTTGCGGAGGGAGCGCAGGAGTTAGATGCCGTGCTGAATATCGGCGCCTTGAAAGAAGGGCGTTTTCAGGAGGTGGAAAAAGAACTCCGGGATCTTGTAGCTGTCTGTGACGGCCTTAAGCCGGATCGCCCCTTGCTCAAAATTATCATTGAAGCCTGCTACCTGACCGACTCCGAAAAGCTGCTGGCCGTCCGCCTGATTCGGGAAGCCGGAGCGGACTTTGTAAAAACCTCGACAGGGTTTGGGCCCGGAGGGGCAACGGTGGAGGACGTCAGCCTCCTGAAGGGGGCTGCAGACGGGCGGCTGAAAATTAAAGCCGCCGGAGGGATAAGAACGAGGGCACAGGCGCTGGCCCTGGTGGCCGCAGGGGCGCACCGCCTTGGGACGAGCTGCGGGCCTGCTCTCGTACAGGAAGAAGACAGCCTCTTGTAAATATTTTTTCTCATAGCAGGAATTCTCCTCAGGATGGCGAATAAAATTACTCAAGATTACTATAGTTCTCCGAGTCCCTCAGCCTGTTGCTTGTGGCAATGGTTGTTGGACCGATAGGGTACATCCGGAAACGGATATGCCTCCCGGTGTGGAAAGGAGACGGTAAAATTGCTTCGTATCGACCCGGATGGAACCCTTCGGACCATCCGGTTAATTTTTGTTAATTCAACAAAATAAAAATTCTTAAAATTATCTGTAAACTTTTTGTAACTCAGGCAGGTAATCACTATTGATAAGCCAAAATATAAAATTCAAAATAAAATTAATATTAATGTTGTTATTATCAATATTTCCACTCCTTCTTTGAACCAGGTTCTTGATGACCGAAAAAAGTTCAGTTTGACTCACGTATTTATTTAACAGGAGGACGGATTTTCATTTCAAAACCGAATTTGGCGGTGGGTGCCTGCAAAGGGAGCTAAGGGTAGCCCAGCCCATAGCCCGGTGGTTTGTCATTGCGCCTCTACCAGCGAGCCACAGCGGGCTACCTGCCGCATTTTTAATAAGAACTCCCGGTTACCTCAGATTGTTAAAATTGTGTAACAATATGTTAATATTTTGTAAACAGCATTCTTCTGCGGCAGGATATTATATTGCAAAGGCTGAATTTAACTGATGAAAGCGATTAAAGCGACGATTAAGTTGAATTTTTACGAAGCGCCATGTGCATGCTTCTCTGCTGGACAGGCAAGCTTTATTCAGTTGTATTGCCTCGAAGGGGGCAGGTTCTAGCAGAGCTTTTGAGGCGGTGGCCAGGGAGTGGGGGGCCAGCTACCCCTTTTATGAGTTTATCGTAACTCCTGGTTCCGGCTTTATGCTGGAGACTGCCTCTTATTTTTTTGACTAAAAGACCAGAACGGGTGAGGTGATGCCTGCGGTTAACGATGGTACGGATCCGGAGAGGAAAGGCTCCGGCGTGTTCAGATCAAGCGATCAATAATTTAAGGGAGGGGAAGCTCATGAAGGGAATCAGCCGCCGCGATTTTATGAAGCTGTGCGCGGGCTCTGTTGCTGCTGTCAGCCTCAGCCAGGCCCTGATGCCGGAACTGGCAAGGGCGGTGCCTGCGGCGGGAAATCCCCCGGTGCTATGGATTCAGGGGGCGAGCTGTACCGGCTGCTCGATTTCACTCTTGAATTCGGCGCAGCCGGGCGTGAAAGAGATTTTAACCGAGATTATCAGCCTCAAATTTCATCCCAACGTTTCCGCCGCTGCCGGCGATCTGGCCATGAAGGTAATCGAAGAAACGGAGAGCGCCGGAAAGTTCTATCTGGTGGTGGAAGGCGCGGTTCCGACGAAAGACGGGGGGATTTACTGTACCGTTGGAGAGCGGGACGGAAAGGAGATTACCTTCCTCGACAGGGTTAAGGAGCTCGGCAGCAAGGCCGATGCCGTCCTGGCTGTGGGGACATGTTCCGCTTTTGGCGGGATTCCTGCCGCCAAGCCGAACCCGACGGGATGCAAGAGCGTATCAGAAGTATTCAATGAAGCGGGTATCAAGACCCCGGTGATCAATATCGCCGGCTGTCCTCCTCATCCTGACTGGATTATCGGGAGTCTTGCCCATGTTCTGCTCTTCAATGAGATTCCTGAACTGGATCAAACTGGGAGGCCGAAAGTTTTCTACGGGAAAGTCGTCCACGAGAACTGCCCGCGGCGCCAGTATTTCGACGCCAGCAAGTTTGCCAGGAATTTCAGTGAAGAGGGCTGTCTCCTGGAGATCGGGTGCAAGGGGCCGCTGGCCCACTGCGACAGCTTTGACAGGCAGTGGAACAACGGCACCAACTGGTGCATCAAGGCGGGCGCTCCCTGCATTGCCTGTACCGAAAAGGGATTCCCGGGCTGTGCCGTGCCTTTCTACGAGAGAATGGAGGGTGTGCCGCTTCCCAACATAACCGCCAGTGCAGACGCAGTTGGCGGCGTGCTGGGTGCCGCGGTGGTGGCCGGTATCGGTGCCCACCTGATTGGAAATCTTGCCACCGGAAGGCTTGGCAAAAAGGATAAGGAAGGGTAGGTGAGCAGGAATGCCAAAAGTAATTGTTGATCCGGTAACCAGGATTGAGGGACATTTGAAGATAGAGGTCGAGGTCGAGGGAGGCAAGGTGGTCAGTGCGAAAAGCTCAGGCACCCTGTTCCGCGGCCTGGAACTGATCCTGCGAGGGCATGACCCGAGGGATGCCCAGGAGATCGTCCAGCGCATCTGCGGTGTCTGCCCGATCGGTCACGGCACCGCCGCCACCCTGGCCCTGGATGATGCCTTCCAGATCAAGCCACCGCATAACGGCCGGATCATCCGCAACCTGATCCTGGGTGCCAACTACATCCAGTCCCACATCCTGCACTTCTATCACCTGGCGGCACTGGACTACGTCAAGGCCCCGGACAATATCCCGCCCCTGGCACCTCGCTACGAGGGGGATTACCGGCTGCCTGACGCCGTCAACACTGCTGCGGTCAACCACTACCTGCAGGCCCTGGAGATGCGCAAAAAGGCGCACGAGATGCTGGCCGTTTTTGGAGGTAGGATGCCCGGCCAGCGGGCGATTGTGCCGGGTGGTGTCACCGAAACGGTCGATACCGAGAAGATCGTGCACTTCAAATACCGGCTGGCGGAACTGATCGACTTTATCGATAACGTTTATGTGCCGGATGTGCTTGCGGTGGCCGATGTCTATAAGGACTGGCTTGAAATCGGGGCAGGGTGCAAGAACTTGCTTGCCTACGGAGCATTCCCGGTGGATGACAACGGAACCCTCTTCTTCAAGCGGGGCGTTTACACCGAGGGGTCAGAAGGCGATTTGGACCCGGAGAAGATTACCGAAGAGGTAAAATACTCCTGGTACAACGACGACACGGGCGGAAACAAGCCCAGTGAGAGCGTGATCACTCCTGAGCCCGGCAAGGAGGGGGCCTATTCCTGGTTGAAGGCGCCGCGCTACGACGGCAAGGTGCACGAAGTAGGGCCGCTGGCCAGAATGTGGATTGCCAAAGATCCCAAAATCCGGGCATTGGGAGACAAGGCATTCTCCGTCATGGGCCGGCATGCGGCAAGGGCTCTGGAGTGCCAGAAGCTCGCCCACGCCATGGCTGACTGGGTGATGCAGCTGGAGCCCGGCAAGCCTACCTGTACGCCTCACAAGGTGCCTAACAGGGCGGAAGGAATGGGCCTCACCGAAGCCGCCCGGGGCGCTCTCGGCCACTGGATCAAGATCGAAGGCGGTCGTATCGCCAAATACAATGCGGTTGTACCAACCACCTGGAACGGCGGGCCGCGCGACAGCAAGGGGCAGCCGGGGCCCATCGAACAGGCACTGGTCGGGACACCGGTGAAGGACCCCAACAACCCGATCGAACTGGTGCGGGTGGTGCGCTCCTTCGACCCGTGCATTGCCTGTGCCGTACACGTCATTACCCCGGGCCGGGACGTTCGCAAGTTCCGGGTCTACTAGGGGGGATATAGCATGAAGGGATGGATTTACCGTCATACCCTGGCAGTTCGCTTCTTTCACTGGTGGAATGCGGTCTCGATTTTCATCCTGATCCTGACGGGGTTTTACATCCATACCCCGTACGGATTCCCTATTTTTCCTTCAATGGATGTTGCCCGCAAGCTGCACTTTATCTTCATGTACGCGGTTATCGCCGGTCTGGTCGGGCGCCTCTACTATGCCTTTATCAGCGGTGATTATAAGAACTTCAGGCCTCGCCTGCTGGACATACCGAATATGTTCAAGCTCATGAAATACTACCTGTTCCTGAGCGACGAGCTGCCCGACTGGGGAGAAAAGTACAACCCCGGGCAGAAGATGATGTATGCCGGGTTTGTGCCCCTGCTCATCATCCAGATCTTCACGGGGTTCGTCCTTTACTTCCCGACCGCCTTGAACCACTGGGCCTACTGGGTAGGGGGGCCGCACATAATCCGCATCATTCACTACGTGGTCGCCTGGATTTTCGTTTACTGTGTAGCGGTGCACCTTTACCTGGACTTCAGCGAGGGTATTGCCAACATCGTCGGGATGATCACCGGCTACATACCCGCCGATTTCCATGAAAAGCACAGGAAGAAGCACGCTCCCGTCGTTCAGGAAACGGAAAGGACGGTGCAGGGCTAGCAAAGCTGCAGTTTGCGAAGGCCGGTTCACTTGAAATGGACCGGCCTTTTCATGTTCGCCCAGCATGTAAAATCATTGGAAAAAGCAGGACAGGATGGGATATAATTAGGTAAAAGCCTGCCATAGGGGATGATATAGAAAAGAAGGGGGATACCTGTGGGGAAGAAGCTGGTAGTGGGGATCGGCAACCTGCTTTTAAAGGACGAGGGGGTAGGGGTTCACGTCATCAGGGCCTTGGAAAAGCGCGCCCTGCCGCCGGATGTAGAGCTCATCGACGGGGGGACTGCCGGGGCGGACCTGCTGCCCTACCTGAGCGGCGCGGAAAAGATCATTATCGTGGACGCCCTGATGGGCGGGGGGGAGCCCGGCGCCATCTACTGCCTGACCCCCGATGACTGCGAACCACAGGAAGAAGGCCATTCCTTCTCCCTCCATGACCTGGGCATCCTGGTTGTGCTCAAGGACCTGGAACTGCTGGAGGGGAGAAAGACGCCCGTTCTGATCATCGGCGTAGAGCCCAAGGATCTGGACTGGGGCATGGAACTCACCCCTGAGGTGGCGGCCAGCCTTTCCAGAGTGATAGAATTAATTGAAAGAGAGATAACATAAATTACCTGGTTTGCATCCGGGTTTCAACCTATTCAAATCATGGCGAAAGTGGTAAAGTAATTAATGGAAACAATACCAGTAGACAGGGAGGCTCGGATCAGTTGGAGAAGCAGGGGACAGGCCGGAGGAAAGGGAGTTATCATTCCATGAAAACATTTCAGATAGTATGGGCAGGGGCTTTTCTTTGCCTCTTTTTCTGTTTTATCATGACTGCGCCCCTGCCGGCGGAAGCCTACAGCCTGCTGCATGAGGATATCGTGACAGAGCCGGTGGCATCCGGTGTCGCCGTGCAGCAGTTCCTCCAGCAGACCGACGAGGGCCCCTTAAAGATCTTTGTGCTCCGGGTGGACCTGACCAATCCGTACGTCAGACTGGACGTTCTTATCGGGGCCGACAACAGGAGTTTCGGCAAGGCGAGTCCGGTTCTTGACATGTCCCGGCAGGCCGGGGCGGTGGCAGCCATCAACGGGGACTTCTTCATCACGAAAGAGGGGAAGCACCCCCTGGGGTTTACCGTCAGGCAGGGCGAGGTGGTTACGAGCCCAATGCTGCGGGACGATTTTTACTCCTTTGCCCTGACGGAGGATCTCGCTCCTTATATCGCTCTCTTTGAATTTAAAGGAACGGTAACGGTAACGCCGCCCGGGGCGGTATCCCCCGCCGGTTTCCCTCTCTCGGGGATCAACAAGCCGCCGTATTCCACGACGGTAAACGGCGTTGTCTACGATTCGGATACCGACAGCCTGCAGCTGTATAATACCTTCTGGGGTCCTACCAGCCGGGGGGCCCAGGCCGGTTTGCCCGGCTGGACGGAGGTCGTGGTAGACCGGGGAATCGTGCAAGAGGTGCGGGTGGACAGGCCCCCTGTCGCCATTCCCCAGAACGGTTACGTTCTCTCCGGGCACGGTGCTGCGGCCAGGTTCCTGCAGGACAACTGCATACCCGGTGCGAAGGTGAGCGTTGACTACAGCATTACGCCCCTGGGCGGGGAGATTCAGACCGCCATGGGGGGCAAGGACCTACTGGTTGAGAACGGGCAGCCGACAGGGATATACAGCAGAGAGCTGGAAGGAAAGTTCGCCCGTTCTGCTCTGGGCTTTACCCGGGACGGAAAAACCCTATATCTCGTGGCAGTGGAAGAAAGCAAGGAGAGCTGCGGCATGTACCTGCGGGAGCTTGCCGGCTTCCTGGCGGACCGGCTGGGAGTGTGGCGCGCCCTGAACCTGGACGGGGGCGGCTCCACCAGCCTGGCCATAAGACCGCTGGGAGAGGAGCAGACCGTGCTTGTCAATTTGCCCGCCCAGGGGAGCCAGCGCCCGGTACCGGTTGCCCTGGGAGTTTTCTCGACTGCGCCTAAAGGGAACCTTGCCGGCCTGGTGATCAAGGGCCCGCAGGAAGTGCTTGCGGGGTTGGCCGGCACCTATACAGTGCGCGCCTACGACCAGTATTTCAACCCTGTGTCCATTGATACCAGCCGGGTCACCTGGACGGTTAAAAACGTGCAGGGATCCGTGCAGAACGGGGTGTTCCGGCCGGTGGAGGGAGGCGTTGCCGTCCTGGAAGCATCATACCAGGGCGTGAAAAAGGAGTTCCCGGTGCGGGTCGTGGGACCTGCTGACCTGGCTGCCCTGGAGATCAATCCCGGTGAGATCAGGCTTGATCCCGGTGGCGAGATTGCCCTCCAGGCACAGGTGCGCGGCAAGGACGGAAGGGTCTGGCAGTTGCCCTTTGAGGCAGTGCATTGGGAGGTGACCGGGGGGATCGGAACCGTTGCAAACGGAAAATTCACTGCAGCCGGTGAGGATGCCGCGGGGAAGTTAAAGGCGAGCTTCTTGAACTTGACCGCCGAAATCCCCGTGGCGGTCGGGGTTCCCCTTCCCCCCGATGTCAAAAGCCACTGGTCGCAGGTCCCGGTGAGGGAGCTGATCCGGAAGGGAATCGTGCACGGTTATCCGGACGGAACCTTCCGCCCGGACCAGCCTGTTACCAGGGCGGAGTTCGTGACCATTCTGGCCAAGGCCTTTAACTGGGATGCCGGGCCTGAGGCCGGCCTTCCCTTCAAGGATAAAATCCCAGATTGGGCGCTTCCGGGCCTGAAGGCCGCCTGGAGCCGTCACATCGTCGCCGGCTATGCCGACGGGACCTTCCGCCCCGACAGGGCGGTCTCCCGGTCGGAACTGGCCGTCATGATGAGCCAGGCCCTTGGACTGCCCGGCCCCTGTGAGTCGGTTGTTTTCAAGGATGCGGCTCAGATACCTGCCTGGGCAAGGGATGCGGTGCAGCGCGCTGCGGCTGCCGGGATCATGCGCGGCAGCGAGGGGTATTTCCGTCCCCTGGCTCCGGCCACCAGGGCGGAGGTGGCTGCCCTGATCTACCAGGCCCTGAATTACTCGAAATAATTCCAATCCTGATTACGGATTACCGTTTCCGTGCAAAACGCTGCGGTGAGTTAACGGCCTTCGGGTGTTTCGGCTTTCGGGGGCGTGCAGTAATGGTAGAGAAGAGACGGATTGCGATATTGGCCGTACGCTTCGGCAACGGCCACTGGCAGGCCGCCCGGGTTTTGAAAGTGGCACTGGAGGAAGCCTACCCCGGGGTCCAGGTAGAAGTTATCAACTACCTGGTATTCGCGGGCTTTTTATTCGACTGGCTGACCAGACTGGCTTACCATGACCTGATGATCCGCATCCCGTGGCTTTACCGGAGATTTTTTGCCTATACTAACCGGCTCCGGCCAGATTCCTTTTTTCAGAGAATCATCAATGCCTGCGGGAGGCGCGGGTTTCTCCGGTATCTGCGACGGGCCGAACCGGTCCTGCTGCTCAGCACCTTTCCGGTCCCCGCCGCCGTGGCCTCACACCTCAAGCAGGACGGCCTGATCAACTGCCCGCTGGTGACGGTGATCACCGATTACACCCTGCACAGACAGTGGCTGCAGCCCGGAACCGATCTCTACATCGTGGCCACCGAAGCCCTGGCCGAAGACATGATCAGGCTCGGAGTCCCCTCGTCAAAGGTTAAAGCCATCGGAATCCCGATCGACCCCCGTTTCGGGAAGCACAAGGGGTATGCAGCCGGACACCTGCTGCCGGGTCTATCTCCGCCGGAGGAAAAACTCCCCCTTGTGCTGGTCATCAACGGTGCAACCAGTTTCGGAGGGGAACTCCACCGTATCTGCCGGCTGCTGGCCGATTTCCCGTTGCCCCTGACCGGAGTGGTGCTGGGGGTCAGGCATCCCCGGCTGCGTCTCACCCTGCGCCGGGCCGTCAGAAAGAGGCGCAACAGGGTTTTCATCCTTGGATACTCCAGCCAGGTGCCGGAATTCATGGGGGCCTCGGCCTGCCTGATCTCCAAGGCCGGGGGAATGACGGTGAGCGAGTCCCTGGCTGCGGAAGTACCTATGATTATTTACCGGCCACTCCCCTGCCAGGAGGAGGAGAACAGAGACTTTCTCGTGCAGGCGGGAGCGGCCCTTGCCCCCGTAAGCATTGAAGAGCTGGCAGAGGATTTGAAACGCCTGCTCACCGATCCCGACCTGCGGGCGCGGATGCAGAAGGCGGCTTCCCGCCTGAAAAAACCTGACGCCGCCCGCACAGCCGCTTTGCTTCTGGAACCCTATCTAAACATCTTCCCCGCCTATGAAAAGCCACGCCTTAGGGGTGACGGATGCCACAGGCGGTTCCCGGTGCGGTAAAGATTTTTCTTTACTTCTTTCAAACTGGGATTATAATATTGCTGTGGCCGGATGGCATTTTAATTCCTGATTTGCCGGGAGGATGGAGAACGGAATATGTTCAGACAGCTAATGCGCTGGGTGCTTGGTGACAAGCTGGCTAATAGCCAACTCAGCGAACAGAAGTTTAATGTTTTTTGGGGAATGCCGATTCTATCAAGCGATGCTATCTCCTCCGTAGCCTATGCTGTTGAGGAAATGCTTTGGATCCTGGTGCCGGTTATCGGGCTGGCTTCTTATGACTGGCTGCCAAAGATTGCTGGAGCCATTATCCTCCTTCTGTTTATTCTAACCCTTTCATACAGGCAGACTGTTGAGGCTTATCCGTCTGGTGGTGGAGCTTATATTGTAGCCACCTCGAACCTCGGCCATACCATGGGATTAATCGCTGGAACAGCTTTAGCGG
>CADDZD010000089.1 GCA_902812385.1 Clostridia bacterium
TCCTGAATCTCCACCAGGTATCCCTCCCTGCTCTACCTGGTTAATGCCACCGGGGGCTCCGGGGGAGAGACACCGCCTGCCGTCTTTTGTGGTCTTCCTTTTTGGCGGCCGCGGCAACCTTTTCCCCTCCTTATCCAACGGCATGGTCGACCAGGTCCCGCATTGCTCGCACCAGTAGGCAGCGCCCGGGCGCGGATCTTGAAGCAAAAGCCTACCGCACCCCCTGCAATAAAGCGCTCTTTTCGGCAAAGGGTATAAGGCTATGGGGTATAAAGTTCAAGAATCTGGAGATGCGCGAGGACTCTTTAGATTGAACACCTTATTCTAGTTAAAAGGTTAAAAAACGTATTGCCGAGCCAGGCAGGTAGCCATGATCTGAAAGTTCGCGAGATCCGTTTTTATGCGTCTAAATAATGGTAAAATAAATAATGTTGAGGAATTGTACCCGATCCCCCTCTCCACCCTTGTACTCTCCGGAGAACCTCCTGAATTCCTGAAAGAGCGGGAGAGACGGATTGTACTTGACATCGAGGGGAAAGGAGTACCTCTGTGGTCGAGGAGGCGCTGCCATGCCTGATGATAAAAGGCCGGATTTTTCGACGGAGTTTATGGATAAATACCGGTTTCTCCAAAGGGAACGGGCTGCGAGAATCCAGAAGCTTGAGGAACAAGCCCGGCAGAAAGCAAGAGAAATTGCCGCAGTTCTTAAAGAAAAATATGGAGTAAGCAAGGTTTACCTGTACGGCTCGCTGGCATGGGGCGGCTTCATGGAGGGATCTGATATCGACATCCTTGTTACCGGTTATCAGGGCCATGATTTTTGGAAGATGTATGTGGAGGCGGAAAGAACGGGGGCGCCGTTCGAAATCAGCCTGGTTTGCGAGGAAGATGCCCATCCGTCCTTACGGAAGGCTGTTATCGAGAGGGGAATTTTATTATGACTATAGAGGAATTTCTTCTGGTTAAAGCTAAAATAAAACGGGAATTAGAAAATATCTCCCTTTTAGAAAATGAGTTGGCCGGTTATAAACTTTTCCCCGTGATCGAGACTGATTCAGTGGGTGGATTCTACCTGGAGGACAATGCCGCCTGCAGAATCATCGGTTCTGTTCTGCATGATTATTATGTTGCCGTTGAAAACATCTTTAAGGCGGTTGCCAGGAGGATTGACGGCGTATTATTATCTGGTGAACAGTGGCATAAGGAATTGTTGGAGCAAATGACCCTGGAGGTTCCCGGGATACGCCCGCCGTTGCTCAGCCGGGAAACTTCCGAAAGGCTTGACAGGTTGAGAGGATTTCGCCGCGTATTCAGAAATGTTTACGGTTTCAACCTGGCATCTGAAAGGATTCGTGGGTTGCTGGCAGAGCTCCCGGTAACCTCTTCTTATTTCAAGAGGGATGTGGACGATTTTATAAAGAAAATGGAGAAGCTGCTGTTCAATAATTCCTCTGATTGAGACAGCCATGAAAACCAGCCACTTGGTGGCCCAGGCAGGGTTGTCACCCGATATTTCGGAAGCACCTTACGGCCGGCCTCTGGGAATAGGAGGTTTGGTTGCGGGAAGAATATTTTTTCAGGTTAAGAAGGATAATGGCTCGAAGGGAAGAATAAATAAGTTTAGTGGTTTAACAGCATAATGTTCAAGGGGCAGGTGGCCCGGAAAGGGCTGAAAAGGGAAGTCCGGATCCGGCACACAAGGCAGGAGCAGCCGGTCCTGTCTTGACGGGGGTCAGGGAGTGTTGCCTGGTGTCGAGAGAGGCGGCATCCTGGTGGAGTGCCGGAAAAAGGCGCGGTCCCGCCACTGTGAGGGGGAGCACTCCTGCAGGTGCCACTGTCCAGCACTCAATGGTGCTTGGGTTGGACTCAGTTTTGCACAGGACAATTGAGTGCTGGGTGGGAAGGAGCAGGAGGGGCGAGGAACCCGAGCCAGGAGACCTGCCTGCTCCTCCGCACCGGTACCCTACGCGCGATAGGGGGTGGGATACATGATTTTATCTACCTCAGTCCGCATAGGCTGGGGTTTTTATTTTAGAGGCGGCGGTATACGGCTGGCCGCCGGTACAAGCGAGGTAAGAGTATGAAACGCAAGCACCTCCGTGCCGGAACCCGCGGCAGCCTCCTGGCAAGGCGGCAGACGTCGTGGGTCATCGAGAGAATAAAAGAGGCTTATCCCGAACTGGATATTGAGGAGGTAATCATCTCCACCAGGGGGGACCTCGATACCGAGACACCCCTTCCTGAAATAGGGGAAAAGGGGACCTTCACCCGGGCACTGGAGGGTGCCCTGATGAACGGCGAGATCGACTTTGCCGTCCACAGCCTGAAGGACCTCCCCACGGAGATTCCTGCGGGGCTTGCCCTGGGTGGGGTTCCGGTGCGGGCCAACCCTCTGGATGCTCTGGTAACCCCTGATGAGAAGCGGGAGTTGCAGGACCTGCTGCCGGGCTCCCGGATCGGGACCAGCAGCCTGCGCCGGGCGGCCCAGCTGCGCTGCAAACGACCCGATCTGCTCATCACCGACATCCGGGGCAACCTGGATACCAGGCTGCGCAAACTGGAGGAAGGCTGGGTTGACGCCCTGGTGGTGGCGGCGGCGGGGTTGGAGCGGATGGGCTGGAAGAATGTGAACTACACCCTGCTCCCGCCGGATACCTGCCTGCCGGCGCCCGGCCAGGGTGCCCTGGCGGTGGAGATCCGTGCGGAGGATGCCTTCCTCCGGGAGCTCTGCGACAGAACTCTGGACGATTCCCGGACACGCCAGGCGGTGACCGCGGAACGGGCATTCCTGGAGGCTCTGGGCGGAGGCTGCCAGGTGCCCGTGGGGGCCTATGGGGTAGTGGAAAACCACCGGCTCGAACTCCGGGGAATCGTCATCTCCACCGATGGGACCAGGTTCGCCAGGGGAGTGTACATCGGTGACCCGGGCGACCCCCGGGCGGCCGGGAGGTCCCTGGCGAAGTCGTTGCTGGAAAAGGGGGCAAAGGAGATCCTTGCAGAGGCTATCTAAAACGGGAAAGGTTTATCTGGTAGGAGCAGGGCCTGGTGATCCCTCGCTGCTCACCCTGAAGGGCCTCTGGTGCCTGCAGGAGGCCGATGTGGTCGTCTACGACCGGCTGGTCGGTGAATACCTGCTGGCCCTGTGCCGGGAGGACGCCGAGCTGATCTATGTGGGGAAGGCTACCGGCCATCATGCCCTCCCCCAGGAGGAGATCAACCGGCTGCTGGTGGAACAGGCCGCGGCCGGGAAGGTGGTCTGCCGCCTGAAGGGAGGGGACCCCTTCGTCTTTGGCCGGGGGGGTGAAGAGGCGGCGGAGTTGGCGAAAGCAGGGATACCCTTTGAGATAGTACCGGGGGTGACCGCTGCGGTGGCGGCACCGGCTTACGCCGGAATTCCCGTCACCCACCGCGACTTCGCCTCGGCATTCATGGTTGCCACCGGGCACAGGCGAAAGGAAGCAGACGGGGGAGCGGAGGCCGGCGGCCCGTTCCCTCCGGCGGCGGGCTGTACGGCAGTCTTTCTGATGGGGTACGAAAACCTCCGGGCCATCGTGCGTAGCCTGCTGGCGGGGGGGTGGAGCAAGGACACACCGGCTGCCCTGGTTTACTGGGGGACCAGGGCGGAACAGAAGGCGGTGACGGGGGCCCTGGCCGACATCGAGGAGCGCGCCCGGGAGGCGAAAATCGGGCCGCCCTCCATCCTGATCGCCGGGAGGGTGGTGGATTTAAAGAAACTCCTGGGATGGCGGGAGAGGCAGCCCCTGTTCGGAAAGCGCATCCTGATCACCAGGGCCTTGAGACAGGCTCACGGCTTTGCCCGGAAGATCATGCAGCTGGGCGGGGAGCCGGTCTGCCTGCCGGCCATCGCCCTGGTACCGCCGGAGGACTACGCTCCGCTGGACGATGCCCTGGCGCGGCTTCCGGAGTACGACTGGGTTGTCTTTACAAGCGCCAACGGGGTGAACTTCTTCATGCAGAGGCTGCAGGAGTTGAAAATAGACATCAGGAAGCTCAGGGGAGAGATTGCCGCCATAGGGCCTGCTACGGCCGAGGCGGTATCCCGTTTCGGCCTCCAAGTGGCCTACCGGCCCGGGGAGTACCGGGCGGAAGCCCTGCTGGAGGGACTGGGCGGGATGATACCTGCCGGGAGGAGGGTGCTGCTGCCCCGGGCCGCCGAAGCCCGGGAGGTCCTCCCGGAGGGCCTCAGATCGCAAGGGATCCGGGTGGAGGTGGTGCCTGTTTACAGAACGGTGCCGGCGGGCGCCGGGTATAAGGCCGTGGTGCGGGAGCTCCTGGGGGACGGGCGCATCCACATCATCACCTTTACCAGTTCCTCCTCGGTCCGCAACTTCGCCTCTCTCTTTGCGGACGAGGACATGAACCGTCTGCTGGAGAGGAGCAGGGTGGCCTGTATCGGGCCGGTTACCGCCGGGACCGCCCGATCCCTAGGAATGCGTGTGGACATCGTGGCCCGGGAGTATACCGTTGACGGCCTGCTGAAGAGCATTGCCGGGGAAGCGGGGAGGGCGGATACCCCATGAAGCGCGGCCTGTTTTACTTTATCACAGGGGGCGCCAGGAGCGGCAAGAGCCGCTATGCCGAAGACCTGGCGGCCGCCCTGGGAGGGCCTGTGACCTACATCGCCACCGCTGAGCCGCTGGACGAGGAGATGGCGGCCAGGATCGAGCAGCACCGCCGGAGAAGGCCGGCGGAGTGGGCCACGGTGGAGGAGCCGAGGGATGTGGCGGCGGTGGTCGAAGAGATCGGTCGGAGACCGGGGGTGATCCTGATCGATTGCCTCACCCTTTTGATCTCCAACCTGCTCTTCGGCGGCGGGGTTACGGAAACGGATGAGGCCGCCCTGGCGAGGGTGCGTGCCGAAATGGGCCGGCTGGCGGATGCCGCCTGGGGCTCCGCGGCTCACGTGATCCTGGTGTCCAATGAGGTAGGGCTGGGGCTCGTCCCCCCCTATCCCCAGGGCCGCCTCTACCGGGACGCCGCCGGTTGGGCCAACCAGAGGATGGCGGCCAAAGCCGACCGGGCAATTTTCATGGTGTCCGGCCTCGCCCTCGACCTGAAAGCCCTGCATACGGATGTGCGGAGGCTGCTGGCCGGGCAACAGCGCCCGGGAGCGGGAGAATATCATGGTTACGACCTTTGAAATCGGCGGTGGAGATCTGTGTACCAGAACAGGCTGGCAATTTTGATAATGGCGGTTCTCCTGGACCTGCTGCTCGGCGATCCCCGGGTCCCCTACCATCCGGTAGCCCTGGTGGGGAGGATGATCTCCCGCTGGGAGAGGTTGCTTTACAGGGAGGATGCTCCGGCCTGGCGGCAGCGGCTGGCCGGGGTTTGCTTCGCCCTTGTGAACATCCTGCCGGTGGTTCTTGTGGTCTTCTTTGGCCTGCGGGCCCTCGAAAAGATTCCCGTTCTCTACCCGGCGGTGAGCGTCTTCCTGCTGTGGAGCACCATTGCCGTCCGGAGCCTGGACCGGGCAGGGCGGGAAATATTTGCTTTCCTGAAGGAAGGGGACCTGGCCGGGGCGCGGCTCCACCTCGGGTTGATCGTGGGGAGAGACACCGACCACCTGGATGAGGGGGAAATCACCAGGGCGACGGTGGAGACCATTGCCGAAAACGTATCGGACGGCATCATCGCCCCCCTTTTCTATTTCCTGATCGGGGGAGTGCCTCTGGCCTGCGCCTACCGGGTCGTCAACACCCTGGATTCCATGGTGGGCTATAAAAGCGAACGCTACCTCAATTTCGGGTGGTTCTCCGCCAGGCTGGACGATCTGGCCAACTACCTGCCGGCCCGCCTGACCGCCCTGCTACTCCTGGGGGGTGCACTGGTGCGCGGCCTTAACTGGCGGCGGGCGGCCCTGGTTATCTTGAGGGATGCCCGGAAGCACCCCAGCCCTAACAGCGGGTACCCGGAAGCGGCGGTGGCCGGGGCCCTCGGGGTCCGGCTGGGAGGAACGAATTACTACCAGGGGGTGCCTTCCCAAAGGCCGCACCTGGGTGATGCCTGCAACCCCCTGGAACGCAGCCACATTAAGGCGGCCCTTGAGCTCATGCACTGGGCGGTGGCGTTTTTCCTGGCCTTTTTTACCATCGGGTGGTTTGTCTGGTATAGGGCCTTCCCGGGAGGCCGGATGCCGTGAGCTTGCGTGGTGCCGCCCTGGTGCCGGGCTCCTGTGGAGAGATCGTGCAGGGCACCTGCTCGGGGAGGAACTTTCTCGTCTCCTGCCCGGTCAACTGGTACAGCAGGGTGACCGTCTCCATCGAAAGAGGGATAAAAACCACCGTTTATCCTCCCGGCTGCTTCAAGGCAGCCCGAGCGGTGCGCCTGATGCTGGATGCTCTGGGCTGCCCGGAGTTCGGAGCGGTGGTAACCGTCTCGTCGAGTCTCCCGGTCGGCAAAGGAATGGCCAGCAGCACCGCCGACATAGCCGCCGCCTGCTATGCCGTGGCGGCGGCCCTCGGCAGCAGGCCCGAGCCGGAAAGGGTGGCGGAAATCGCTTTGTCCATCGAACCGACCGACGGCACCTTTTCCCCCGGCATTACCCTGTTCGATCACGTGCGCGGCCGGGTCTTCGAGGTGCTGGGCAGCCCTCCCTCCATGGGGATCCTGGCCGTGGACTTCGGTGGGGAGGTGGATACCCTGGAATTCAACCGGCGCCCGGACCTCCCCTACCTGAACCGCTTGAACGAGCCGGAACTGGCGAAGGCCCTGGCCCTGGTCAGGCTCGGTATTGAAAAGGGTGACCCCTGGGCGGTGGGAGAGGGGGCGACCATCAGCGCCCTGGCCAATCAGAGGATTCTCCCGAAGCCCGGGCTTGAGGAACTGATCGAGTTCGCCACCCGCATCGGGGCTTACGGCGTCAACGTTGCCCACAGCGGCACCGTGGCGGGAATCCTGCTGCCGCCCGGAAGGGAGAGGAACCCGCATCTGATCGGGCAGGTCCGGCAAAGGTTTCCCGAAATAAAAGCACACTACCCGCTGCGTTTGACGGAAGGAGGGCCGCGCTATCCGGGAAATGTCCGCTGTAAGACAGGAGAAAAGAAAAGAACGTTTTGTAAAGAAGCACCGGCACGGGGGAGATCTGTCCGCCCTGGCGGAGCGGTATGGTCTGAAACCGGGTGATTTCATCGATTTCAGCGTCAACGTGAACCCTTTGGGCCCCCCACCGGGGCTCTCCCGGGTCTTCGCGGAGGGGCTGCGGCTGGCGGCCGTTTACCCGGACCCTTACTGCGAAGGGCTGCAGGAGGCCGCGGCCGGGTTTCTGGGAGTAAGCCCCGATCAGGTCGTTTTCGCCAACGGGGCGATCGAGCTTATTTACCTGGTGATGCAGGCTCTGCGCCCCAAAACCGTCCTGATCCCGGGGCCCACTTTCAGGGAGTACGAGATTGCCGCCCGGATCTGGCAGGCCCGGATCAGGCACTTCCGGCTCTCCCCGCGAAAAAACTTCGTGCCCGGCCTTATGCAGCTGATCCGGGCGGCCCGGGGAGCGGATCTGGTTTTTCTGTGCAACCCGAACAACCCCACCGGGAACCTGATACCTGGGGAGGTGCTTCAGCCCTTTTTGAGGTTTTGTGCCGGGGAAGGCATCTTCGTGGTGCTCGACGAGTCGTTCCTGTTCTTTCATTCCTGCCGGGAGGGGCTGACCTGCACCCGGCAGGCGGAACGGAACCGGAACCTGCTGGTGCTGCACTCCCTGACCAAGTTTTATGCCATACCGGGGCTGCGGGTCGGCTGTGGTGTGGGGGACCCGGATACCATCGCCTTTTTGAGCGGTTATCTCCCCCCCTGGCGGGTCAACGGCATTGCCCAGGCCGCCGTGGCGGCCGCACTCGGGCAGACCGAGTACGCCGCTCAAACCCGCTCCTTTGTAAAGGCGGAACGGGAATTGCTGGCCGCCGCCTTGAGGCGAATACCCGGAATCACCGTTTTCCCGTCGGAGGCCAACTACCTGCTGCTCCGGTTGGAGGGAGCTGTGACGGCATCGCTTTTGGCGGACAGGCTGGGACGCCGGGGGATCGTCATCAGGAACTGCAGCAACTTTGCCTTTCTCGACGAGCGGTATGTGCGGGTTGCGGTGAAGGATCGTGAGAACAACCATAAGCTGCTGGAGGAACTGGCAGCGGCCGTGCAATAACACCACTTAAAGGAAGGGTGGAGGACCGTCGATGCCTGTTCAAGACGACCGCAATGGGGACTTGACGAAAGGGCAGGAAGGGGCCGGTTACAGGCTGCACGATGGTAGGTTCCTGCGCCGCGGCTATACCACGGGGACCTGCGCCGCTGCGGCGGGACGGGCGGCGGTGCTCGCCCTGCTCGGCCGGGACCCGGACAGGGTTTGTGTGGATCTCCCCGGTGGAAAGACGGCGGTTTTAGAGGTAGAAGGATTCGAGCGCTGCGAAGACCGGGCCAGGGCATGGGTGATCAAGGATGCTGGCGACGACCCGGATGTGACCCACGGGGCGCGCATTGAGGCGACCGCTAGGTTTATCCCTGAAGGCATCGAGGTGCGCGGCGGCCGCGGAGTGGGGATCGTGACGAAGCCCGGTCTGGCCGTGCCCCCCTGCAGGCCGGCCATCAACCCGGTGCCGCTGCAGATGATCCGGGAGAACGTGGCGGCGGTACTTCCCCCGGGACGCGGGGCCGAGATCACCCTCAGCGTCCCGGAAGGGGAGAAGCTCGCCCGGCAGACCATGAATCCCCAGCTGGGCATTGTCGGTGGCATTTCCATTTTGGGCACGACGGGGATAGTGGAGCCGATGTCCGAAGAGGCGTTCAAGGCCGCCCTCATTCCCCAGCTCCAGATCGCCAGAGGCGCAGGGCATGAAACGATCCTGCTCACCCCCGGTCGCCGCGGGGTGAGGCTCGCTTCAGAACTCCTGGGGGCACCGTCCGAGGCGGTGGTGATGATCAGCAACTTTGCCGGTTTCATGCTTGAAGAGTGCGTGCGGCAGAGGTTCCGGCGGGTGGTTCTTTGGGGGCATGCCGGCAAGCTGGCAAAAATAGCTGCCGGCAGCTTTCAGACCCACAACCGGATTGCCGACGGGAGGGCGGAAGTGGTGGCTGCCCTGGCCGGGGCCAGGGGGGCGGGAGCCGACCTGATCAACGAGATCCTGGCCGCTCCCACCGTGGAGGCGATGGTGGCTGTTTTAAAAGACGCCGGCCTGCAGGAGGTCTGGAACGACCTGGCGGGCCGCGCCAGCCGGCGCGCCGCCCTCTACAGCAGGGGAAGCCTCCAGGTGGGCACCGTGCTCTTTTCTTACGACGGGACGCTGCTGGGCTGCGATCGGGCGGCCGTCAAGCTGCTGGCGGAGGCGGGCTGGCCGCTCGGCGGGTGCCGGTCCCAGGGGGCTGGGTCGATGAGGGTCGGGGACTAGAGTGGTATACGACGCCGGAGACTTCATCCTTTTGGGGAAAAGATCCGGCCTGCAATTGATCGACTAACGGGTATAGAAGGGAATGGTGGCTTTGGCTTACCCGGTAACCGTGGTGGGAGTGGGGCCCGGGAGCGGTGAATACCTGTCTCCGGCGGCTGCCGCAGCCGTCCGGGAGGCGGAAGTACTGGTAGGAGGGAGACACGCCTTGGCCCTCTTTCCTGAGGACGGCAGGGAGCGGCGCCTGATCGGGAGCGACCTGGACGGCGTGCTTGATTTTATTGCCGGCGCAAGGC
>CADDZD010000090.1 GCA_902812385.1 Clostridia bacterium
CACGGGGGCTGAGCATGACGGCTCATGCCGGCAGATTATACAGCTCGCCCTTCGACATCGCAGGCATGGAGGTGGTGGCGCGCCGGCTGGTTCAGGCCATTTTAAATAGGGAAAAGGTGCTCGTATTCGGAGACTACGACTGTGATGGGATCTGCGCTGCCTATGTAATGAGCGATTTTCTGAACCAGTGTGGGGCACGGGCTTCTGTCCTGTTCCCCCTGCGCCAGGATGGCTACGGAATCCGTTCCGAGCAAGTGTACCGGGCCTGGGAAGAAAAATACACCTTGATTGTTACGGTTGACAACGGCATATCCGCCATTGATGCGGCGGATACCGCAAGGCTTCTAGGCATCGATATGGTGATCACGGATCACCATGAACCTCTCGCCTCGATCCCCGGTGTTCCTGTAACGGACCCTAAATTGCCGGGTTCCAGATGTTACCGGGAGTTTTCAGGAGCAGGAGTCGCCTATAAAGCCTGCTGTGCGGTTTGCGAATTGCTGGGGAGGGATTACCCCGAGGAACTCCTGGATCTGGTTTCCCTGGCCACCGTCGTAGACATGTGCCCTTTAACGGGTGAAAACTTCATACTGGCAAGACAGGGCATGCTGAAAATGAGGAGAAGCCCGCGCCCGGGCATTGCGGCCTTGCTAAGTAAAGCCGGTGTTTCCCGGATAACGGGGCAGGTGATGAGTTGGGTGCTCGGCCCTCCTATCAATGCAGCAGGGCGGTTGAGCGATCCCATGCTGGCCTACCGCTTAATTGCCGCTGAAACCTATACGGAAGCAGAGAGGTTGGCCCAGGAGTTGGATCAGATAAGGAAAAAGCGGCAGGAAGAGGTTAAAAAGGTTACCGAGGTTTGTCTGGCTCAAGATGACAGTCGGGCTTTTGCTTTATTTGCATCTCCCGACTGGAGCGAAGGGATTATCGGAATAGCGGCCGGGCGTTTGATGGAAACCCTCATGCGCCCCGTGGCGGTTGGCTCAATCTGTGGCGATAAGGTACAGTTCTCTGCCCGTTCGCCGGGTGAATTCAACCTGATTGAAGCATTGGACGAGTGCCAGCGCCGGAAGAAAGTTTTCTTAACCCATGGAGGCCACAAATCGGCGGCGGGTTTTTCAATGCTCGAGAAAGATCTACCCGTTGTGAAACAAACCTTACACGAAATTGCCCTTAACATGTTGAGGCCGGAGGACGCGGTGGAATGGCTTGACATTGATACGAGGCTTGACGCCGTACCGACACCGGATGAAGTCATGGAACTGGACCTGCTAGAACCGCACGGAAACCAAAACCCGGTCCCAACTTTCTATGTGAAAGATTGCGTCGTTGAAGTGAAAACAGGGTCCGGCTGGTTTCTGGTCAGGACAGGAGCGGGATTTAAATTTTTTACTTCTAAGCCCGCCGGTGTCGGAGACGTTGTTCATGCAGCCCTTTCGCTGGCCATCGATGAATACAAAGGCACTCTAAGCATTATCGGGCGCGCCCTGGATGTTCGCTCTTTCATCTTTGCCCGGGAGGATCTCCTGGAACGGTATTTGGCATGGAGAAAGGGAAAAGAGATTCCGAAATGGGCTGAGGTTATCTTCAATGAGTTGGGTTTAGCGCGCACGGGAAGCAACGAAAAGACGAGTCTGTTCAAGAGCCCGACGTTTTTGAAGTATGGTTCAATCAAGGCATGATTATTTTGATCTTCTTAGTTTACGAATAGAATTTTCAACTCTGTTGAGAAATATATATAATGATTCTACTGCAGAAACATTGATTCAGCCATCCAAGCAGGTGTATTTAGTAGTTGACAGCCATACAGAACACTAAATATCGGCTTTCTATGAACTCAAATGGACTTTTTGCAGCAGAATCATATAATACGATAATTTGTGAGGAAGGGGAAAGCTATGAAGCCAAGACAAGCTCCTACTTTTAGTGCAACAATCCGGATCGAATATCCCAATGTGGTAGGCATGCTCGGCAAAATAACATCGGCGGTCGGAGAAGCAGGCGGTGACATCGGGTCGGTTTACATTGTCAGCATTAACAATAACCTGATTACGAGAGATATCAATCTCTCAGCTTACGACATCGATCATATACACCAAATCATCAAGGAATTAAAGAAAATACCGGGTATCAACATCAAACACGTAACAGACAGAACCTTTGCTGTGCATTCGGGCGGAAAGATTGAGATTAGTTTGAGATACCCTGCGGAAAACAGCGATGACCTGGCTATAGTTTATACACCGGGCGTTGCCCGGGTGGCGATGGACATTTATGAGCACCCCAAGCATGTCTTTAACTATACAATGAAAGGCAACACCATCGCCATTGTCACGGACGGTACAGCGGTTCTCGGTTTAGGAGACGTCGGGCCGGCAGCTGCCCTTCCTATTATGGAAGGTAAAGCGATGCTCTTTAAACAATTTGCCGGGGTAAATGCTTTCCCCATCTGTTTAGGTACAAAGAAGCCCGATGAAATCGTAAAGATCGTTAAGGAAATATCTCCGACTTTTGGGGGCATTAACCTGGAAGACATCGCAGCACCCCGGTGTTTTGAAATTGAAGAAAGGCTCAGCGAAGAACTGGATATACCAGTTTTTCACGACGACCAGCACGGAACCGCCATTGTGGTTCTGGCCGCCCTTTACAACGCACTGCGAATAGTTAAAAAAGAGTTGGGGCGCATCAAAATTGTGGTGTCCGGTGCCGGGGCAGCAGGTATCGCCTGTACGAAACTCTTGATCGCCGCCGGGGCCGACCCGGAGCGAATAATCCTGTGCGATAGGAACGGTTCCCTTTACAAAGGCAGGGAGGGGATGAACAAATACCAGTCACAATTGGCAGCAATCACCAATTCCGAAGGCATTAAGGGTTCCGTTCATGACGCCATTCTCAAAGCAGACGTTTTTGTCGGGGTATCGGGCCCCAATGTATTAACCCGGAAGGATGTTATAAACATGGCAAAAGACCCTATCGTCTTCGCCCTGGCTAATCCGACACCGGAGATCATGCCCGAGGAAGCTCTACCCTATGCAAAGATCATGGCAACCGGAAGATCTGATTACCCCAACCAGATCAACAATGTTCTGTGCTTCCCCGGATTTTTCCGGGGCCTGCTGGATTCACAAGCCAGATGCGTCAATGACGAGATGAAGCTAGCCGCGGCACGGGCAATTGCTAATTTAATTAAACCGACCGAATTAAACGAAGAGTATATCATACCTTCTCCTTTTGACAGCAGAATTCACCAGGCATTGGCACAAGCGGTGCAGGACGTGGTGAGAAAGAGGAAGCAGTGAAAAGAAACCGTGTTAGGGTTGTTTTCCTCCTCTGGTTTTCCGGCCAGGGGATTTATTCTTTGTTTAGCTCCGCCCCTGTTGAGAAAAAATAGGAGTTAATATTTTTTATCTTCGGTTACAAGGTTGTTGCCGAACTCATAACAGTGCTATTATATAAGCACAACTTAGTTGCTGCAAAAGAACAGATCACGAATGTAGGAACTCACGATCATCTTTTTTCCGCTCTTAATTCATTTGGTAGGTTATCATGTTAAGGAGGAGATGAAATGTCGGTCTGGCAGTGTCAAGATTGTGGTTGGGAAAAGGAAACCAGGTGTAAACCTAAAAAGTGCGCCAACTGCGGAGGGAGCAATATAAAGAAAAAGGAGCAGTAGGAATCTGTCTTACGGAGGAATTTAGCCTTGAAATCGAAGGTTGATTTAATCAGTCTTGATGATGCAATCAATCTGAATAAAAAAGAAGTCCGTTCCTTGTACAAGAGTTACGTTAATCCCGGCTTTGCAGCCCTGCTGGGAATGCTTGATTTCGATAAAAAATTTGTCCGTGCCGAAGGGGTATCCGTCTGGGATGAGGAGGAAGCGGAGTATCTTGACTTCCTGGGCGGTTTCGGGGCCCTCAATTTCGGACACAACCATCCTAAAATTAATGCCGCCGTAGAACGGGTAGCGAATTTGCCGAACCTGCTTCAGGTTTCTCTCGGCACGCTAACTGCAGCGTTGGGCCATAACCTGGCGCAAATCACGCCTGGGAATCTCTCACGCACCTTTTTCTGCAACAGCGGTGCCGAGGCAGTTGAAGGGGCGCTCAAACTGGCGAAGGCGGCCTCAAAGAAGAAGAAAGTTGTTTACTGCGAGCGATCCTTTCACGGGAAAACCATGGGAGCTCTTTCGGTAACCGGTAAGAATAAGTATCAGGCACCTTTTCAGCCCCTGGTCCCCTGTTGCGAACCGGTTCCTTTTGGTGATACCTCGGCCCTCGAGATGAAGCTAAAGGAGGGGGACATTGCGGCGTTTATCCTGGAACCTATTCAGGGTGAAGGAGGGGTGAACGTTCCTCCCAGGGGGTATTTAAGCGAGGTCCGTAAGCTATGCAGTAAATACGATACTTACTTAATTGTGGACGAGATCCAAACCGGTTTTGGCAGGACCGGAAGTGTTTTCGCGTGTGATTACGAGGAAGTGGTGCCGGACATCATGTGCGTCGGTAAATCCCTTGGAGGAGGAGTAATGCCCCTTGCCGCTTTCACCACCACTGAACACATCTGGGACCGGGCTTTTGGGGGGTTTGAGAGGTGCCAGATCCACACTTCTACTTTTGGTGGCAACGCCCGTGCTATGGCAGCAGGTATTGCGGCGATCCAGGTAATGCTTGAGGAGGATCTGGCGTCCCAGGCAAAAGAGAAGGGAGAGTACCTGCTAAACGGCCTTCGAATGCTTCAGGAAAAATATCCTTCATTTATCAAGGAGGTACGCGGAAGAGGGCTGTTAATTGGGGTTGAATTTAATCCACTCTCAAAGGGCTTCATAAATAAAATTACAGGAGGTAGGCTGAATAAGATAGCAGAGGAGTACTTTGCAGCACTGGTGGCTGCCGAGTTGATGAATAACTACCATATTATCACTGCTTATACCCTAAATAACCCTAATGTCATTCGCTTTGAACCTCCACTTATCATTTCAAGAGAACAGCTGGATCGGCTCTTGTCTGCTTTGGAAGAAATTTTTAAAACCTCTCAGAGCATGTGGGGCCTCGTTCTGGCAAGTGGCAAGCGTGTAATAAGTTCGTTAACATCTTAAGGCAATCAAGTTTATCAAGGGGGGAGTCCTTTGTTAAGATACGAAGAAATCTGCCAGGAATTTTTGGATGCCGCAGAAAACACCGGACTTCTTGTAGTCGGTGTGCGCCACATTATGGATGTGATTACCTGTGATCGGGAATTCCGATGCACCTGTGTAACCGATGAGAGTGAGCCTCCATACCAGGTTCGTGCGGAAATCGGTTTTACGTGGGACGCGCTTATGACTGCAGAATCCAATTACAGCGAGGATTATCCATTTTACAAGGAACCCCTCCTGGGTCAGCGCTTTTTTAACAACAGGATATCACCAGAGACTTTTATCGACCTGGAAGTTAGGATTTGCTTTGAGACCTTAAAATTTGAGGAAGCCGGTGTGCTGGCCCGGCGTATCCAGAACCTTATCAACAATCTGATTAATCACGACGACCAGCCGCAGATAAAGTTTGAGGTATCCGTCCTCCCTGAGGGAAGAGTAGTCGTTCATGATTCTTATATCTATTACTGCTGGCATATCCAGTTTCAGGATGACTCGATAGATTTTGTGCCCGTCTGTAATGAAGTGCGTAATATACTGGAGGCCCTTGTCAATTCTTCACTCTTTGGTTAGGCAGCTTGCAGTTTATAAAGGCGCCTGAGGCGGGGAAAAGGGGGAGCAGGAAGGAAAGTAGAAGGGTAACCCAGTAATAGAAGGGAACATCAATTAGCCGGATGCGAGGCAGCAGGGGAAACAGGGGTGCAAAGGGAGTTTGCCATACCTGGGCCGCGAAATCAAAGGCGTCCGGCATTTCATACTTGCTCAATATTTCCACAATAACGACAAGAGAACTGATTATACCCGGGGTTTGGCTGAGACAACCTGCTAGAAAGGCATAAAGAGCGGGCTGCCTCATCTTTTTGGCGCTGATAAAACCGGTGCAAACGAGAACTGAGAGATACGCCAGCGGTCCGAGGCGGGCAAGATAGAGGTTTTGAAGCAGCATTGGTGTCAGCAGTATAAAGCAAAAATGAATCAAGCTTAGAATGATAAAAAGCTCCCGAAAAGAGGCCTTTTGTTCCGTAGATATCACCCCGCTGACGAGTAGGCGATTATCTGCGCCTTCTCACTGTACAGGAAGTCGTCCGGAGTTATCCAGAAAGATTTAAAGGGTTCCAGGTTGATGCCCTGTTTCAGATATGCGTACCAGATCAGTTTTGAACAGTACCAGAGGCCGTTGTCATTTTTTGGTGTGAGGATGAAGAAAGGGGTTCCTAACTGGCTTTTGGCGTAGTTAACCGCCGCCATTTTTTGCTGGGGGGTTGCTTTTACCCGGAGAATGGCCGCCCAGGTATACCTGTGGTAGGTTTCCGCCTCTGTTAAGTAAACCCCCGTGCTGATATACATCTCAATTACCTGATTGTTCCCGATAAAAAGTCCGGCATGAGTGTATTTCCCGTATGACCCGCCTTTATTTCCCCCCAAAAGTATGTCTCCGGGTTGGAGGAGTGAGAGATCAAGCCGGTTTGGTGTTTTCCCGAAGCTTCCGGTCCCGATATTCCCTTTTCCGATTGAGCTCAGGAGTACAACCCAGAGCGGGGGACGCCTGGATGCGTCAAGGAATCGTTTCTCCAGTTGCTGTGCAAGCTTTAAAGGTGTAAGGATTATTACCGCGATGATTATCAGTTTTATCAAGAAGCGTCGCAAAATATTTCGCCCCTGTCGTTGGTTTAAGCTCATTATTAATATACCAAATCCCTTAAAGTATCTGCCATATGAGCGGCATAAGCGCCAAGATAGAGAAAATTTTCTGGTATGTTCCCATAAAGGAGCGGCGAGGCTTCTTTTTTAAAAAGTTTACTCAATATCAAGCAGGAAAAATGTTTTATCTTGTCGAATAGCGTCGAATAGCGATGCGGTTTGTAACCGCAATCTCTGAGGGTACCAAAAAAGATTGGGAAGGGAGAGGAAAGAGCTTTGCGAAAAGGCAAAATCTTGATCAGTTTTGTCGTGGTGCTGGCATTATTAACTTCTGCTGCAGGTTGTGGTGGTAATGCCGGCACAAGTGCTACCAGTGCAAAGGATACCCTGGTTTTTGCTCAGGGCGCGGACCCGCGCGGTCTCGACCCTGCCCTCGTTGATGACGGTGAGTCGGCAAAGGTTATAGCCAACGTTTTTGAAACCCTTGTTAAATACAAGGAAGACAGTACAGAAATTGAACCATGTCTGGCTACTAGCTGGGAAAAGTCTCCTGATGGCAAGGAGTGGACCTTTAAACTGCGCCGGGGCGTCAAATTCCATGACGGAACGGACTTTGATGCGAATGCTGTAAAGTTCACCGTCGACCGCCAGCTGCCGCCCCAGGTCACTGCTGACATGCCTTACGCTTCCTTCACTTTTGGCCCGGTTAAGGAAGTGCAGGTGGTTGACAAGTATACGGTAAAATTTATTTTAAAGGAGCCATATGCGCCATTCCTGGCTAACCTGGCAATGTCGCTTGCAGCACCGATCGTGAGCCCGGCTGCGGTGAAGAAGTATGGAGACGACTTCACCAACAATCCTGTGGGAACCGGGCCCTACAAGTTTGTTAAGTGGGATAAGGGACAGCAGGTGGTTCTGGAAGCCAACCCGAATTATTGGGGGCCCCAACCCAAGATGAAGAAGGTTGTCTTCAAGATCGTAAAAGAGAATTCCGTCCGGGCTTCAGATCTCATTACAGGAGCGGTGGACATAATTGACGGTGTTGATCCCAACGATGTCGCCAAGCTCGAGAAGAGCAAGATGCTTGTGGCGAAGGACGCCGGAATGAACATCAATTATATGGGCTTTATCTGCGATCGGCCGCCTTTCAATAACGTCAAGCTACGCCAGGCGGTAAGCTACGCCATCAACAAGGAAGAGCTCGTCAAGTATCTCTACAAGGACCTGGCCCAGGTGGCGCCGAGCATGCTGCCCGACTTTATCCCGGGTTATGATCCCTCTCTCAAAGGGATTCCCTATGATCCCGAGAAGGCCAAGCAGCTTCTGAAAGAGGCGGGCTATCCCAACGGGCTCAAAGTGAAAATGATCACCTATTCCAACCCGCGTCCGTACAACCCGGTTGGCGGCGAGAAGCTTGCGGCAGCGGTACAGGCCCAGCTTGCTAAAGTGGGAATTCAGGCTGAAATCCAGAGCTACCCCTGGAAAGAATACAAGGATGCTCTATTTAAGGTTGCCGACGGTGCACAGATCTTTTTCTACGGCTGGACCGGTGATAACGGCGACCCGGACAACTTCCTGTCTCTACTGGAGACCAAGGAGATTGAAAGCAGCCTGAACTCCGCCAAGTACAGCAACCCGCAGGTTGATAAACTTCTGGTGGAAGGGCGTACAACCCTGGATATGAACCGGCGTATTGAGATTTATAAGGAGCTTCAGAAGATCGTGGAGAACGATGCTCCGTGGGTCTTTATTTCACACGGCAAGACCCTGGCCGCATACCGGCCCGGAGTAAAGAACTTCAAGTACCATCCTACGGGAGTCGTTCACCTCTGGAATGTGGAAAAATAGTATACTCAATTAATCACGATGGTATTAGCTGATGAATTTAAATAAATTTAAATATTAGGAAAGGCAGGGTACCCTGCCTTTCCTAACTCTAATGTTTCAGTTTTCGGGAAACGAGAGGTGCCTTAGATGGGCAGGTATATCTTGAAAAGACTCTTATTACTTGTACCGGTGCTGCTCGGGGTGCTGGTGGTGGTATTTATTGTTCTGCGCTGTTTTACTACCGATCCTGCTGCCATGATGCTGGGGCAACACGCCTCAACGCAACAGGTGGAGGCTCTGCGGGTGAAATTGGGTTTGAATAAACCATTATATGTACAGTTCGGTACTTATCTTTGGCAGATTCTGCATGGGGATTTTGGTCGCAGTTTGATGACAAAAACCCCGGTGCTGCACGAGATTGGCATCCGTTTTCCCGCCACCATTGAGCTTGCTCTATTTGCCATCACCCTGGCAACCATATTCGGGA
>CADDZD010000091.1 GCA_902812385.1 Clostridia bacterium
ATTATAATATACGGGGATCCAGAAATAAGCAGTATCCTGGCGGGAAGGATGAAAAAAGGCCGACAAAAAACAACAATCCCCGTCTCTTTCAGACGGGGAAAATATTTGGTGACCCGTAGGGGATTCGAACCCCTGTTACCGGCGTGAAAGGCCGGTGTCTTAGACCACTTGACTAACGGGCCACTTATTTTCTTATTGGTAGCGGCGGCTGGATTCGAACCAGCGACACTGCGGGTATGAACCGCATGCTCTGACCAGCTGAGCTACGCCGCCGCATTTTTGGTAGCGGGGGCTGGATTCGAACCAGCGACCTTCGGGTTATGAGCCCGACGAGCTGACCGCTGCTCCACCCCGCACCGCCTTTCACAGTTATAAATTATGCCCGAAAAGAATTCTTCTGTCAAGTATCCGCGATCACTCAGATCGTGTCAATCCACTGCAGTTTGAAAACAAACCCATTTTACAAAGGAATCAGTTTTACCAGAAAATCTCGAGGAGATAACGCAATACCACTCCATATTCCCTTTAGGAAAAGGGCGTTTTGCGCACGCTAAAATAAAGCGCGCCGGGCCGCCCCCAAACCGTGATTGTGCCCGCCGCCAAGGTTATCTCCGGCTTGTACGCCGCCTAGCTCTACTCCAGCCTGAGCAGGTCTCCTTCCTGCAGCGCGGAATCACGCATCGTTCCCGCCGAAAGCTCCAGCGCCGCCCACGCTCCCCGCACCACGGTGGTGGCTCTCCATGGTCTGGCCTCCCGGAAGACCCTCAGCACCACGCCTTCCCGGCTCAGGAAGGCCACGTCCACCGGAAAGCGCATGAAGCAGGTGTGTACCGCCCGGCAGGGAACCAGTAGAATCCCTTCTCCAGCCCGTAGAGACTTCTTGAACATCAAACCCCTGAGCCGGGAAAAGAAGCTGGTAGCCGCCCGGACTTTCGACGCCAGCACGGTTTCCCGCGTCAGGTTGCGCACAAGAAAAAACCTCATAGCCGCATCCAAAAAGAAAACGGGGAACTGCTAGCTGCGCAGTTCCCCGTGTTTGCCGGATTCTTTGCCCGGCGAAGGCGGCGGCTGCTTCGCGACCTCCGTCCAGTCGCTGCCCGCGTTGTTGGAAAGGTCCGTCTCCTGAACGCCTACGGCCTCCACTCTCGCCTCCACGGTGTACTTCCCCGCTTTCGTGGCAGGAAAACTGTAAAAGAAGACTTGCGGCTTATCGGTAATGGTCATCTCCATTACTTTCGGTCCCTCAGGCCCGGTCATGGTGAGCCGGAATTTCACCGGCTCCGTACCGTTGTCCGTTCTGAAGACCTTGACCATCGCTGTGGGGAACCCGGCGCTGTTGTTCCAGGAAATAACGTAGTTCTTAGTGGGGAAGGCCACGTTAACAGCGAGATCTACCCCCTCAACGGGGACCTCAACTTCCTTGAGGTTATTCTTTGGATCCTCCGGGGTCGCCCCATCCGTTTCCGGCCAGGTGGCATTTATGCGCCCCATCTCCAGATTGATCCACGCCCTGAGAACTGCCTTGTCTGCCGCAGGTGCAGTCCAGTTGAATTTGACCGTCCAAGTGCCGTCGCCGCTCGGAACAGGGCTCAGCACGTAAAAGGTTTTCCCGTTGTAGCTTACTTTAGGCAACTCCTGCCCGTACACGTCGGTTATAACCGTCGGCTGCCCGTTCACGTCAGCGTCAATGCCCACTTCGCTCAATCCGCTGAACCACGTATCGAAGAAAGATCCGAACTCAACGGTAGCCGTGTAGGTCTGGCCGGACTTCGCCTTCTCTCCTTCAGGAACGCCCGGGTCGAGCTTGACCGCCTTGAAGTCGAGGCCGGGAACGATGAACCACCCGACCGTGCCCTGGGTGTCCGAGGAAGCACCCCAGAACCCGGCGAAGGAGAGCCCGCCCGAACAGCCCATGGCGTAGCCGTACTTAAGCACCGGGGCCGGAGAAGAGGACGTCCGACCGGAACCCAGTGAAATAGCATAGCCAGTTCTTCTTGCATCTAAAGGATCAAACGACACAGCTATATTTCCGGTATTACCACAGGTATAAACGACAGCTAGATGACCCTTCCAGTTGAAAACCGTCGGAGCAGAAATTATATCAGTTGCATACGAGGTTTTGTACCGGTTTTCTAACTGGGGATTTTGAAAATCGGTTACATCAAAAATGTCAAGGTACTGCGATTCAGTCCCGACAAACAGATAATAATGATCCTTAATCGTCTTTCTCGTTTTTCCACTTGAACAGCGTCGCTTCTCCTTTGGTGATCGCCGAAAGGGGCCGCCACCAGAGGTGCGAAAGCTGCTCCAAATTGCCGAGGTGCGGCTTCAATACCCCGGACGGAAATTTGAAACCATAAACAACCCCATTCTCGATGGATATAGCCAGGGCAGAGTCGGGCTCGCCGGGTTCGGGTTCGAAACCAAATGGCTCTCCGTTGAACAGAAGCGGCTGGCTGTAGCTCTTCCCGGTGTCGTGAGACCAGGCCGGGATTATGATCCCCCCGGGAACCAGACCCTCCCTGTTCCTCGCCTGGGTGTAGCCGAAGGTCTGGACAAAAGTTACAGGCTCCGCCCAGGCGGGGACAGCTGCCGTCAGGATGAACAACACCGCCAGTAGTAAAGATAAAATCTTTCGCAAGATAAAACACCTCCTGAAGAAAAGATCAAAAAGAGCAGCAAAGCTGCTGCTCTCTTGTACACATTAAACTTGTTTTCCGAGTTCTATTTTTTGTCTATCCTTCACCACCGCCAGGTATTTCTACCACTCCCCCATCCACCGGGGTTGTCCGCTTCGGGTGCACCGGCAGCTTCCCGGGCGGCCCCACCAGGACGCCCCGGTAGGTCTCGTCCCAACCTACTTCATAACCAGCGGCCTCGGCGACGAACCTCGCCGGGAGGAAGGTCCTGCCGTCCTTGATGACCGGGGCGACGTCCATCTGAACGAGCTTGCCGTCCTTGTAGAGGACGTTGGAGCCGATCTTGAGGACGATCTCCACGGTCTTCGATTCATCCGCGGTCTTGATGCGGAGCTTGACCGTCCGGTTCGCTCCGTCCCACACGACGTCGTTCTCAGAAGCGCCGAGGGCGTAGGCAAGGTAGCGCATCGGCACCAGTGTCCGGTCATTCATGATGAACGGAGCAACGTCGGCCTTCTTCTCATGGCTCATCCGTTCCCAGGCGACCTGGTAATACTGGAGCAGTTCAGGCCGGTACTCCCACATCTCGGTGCCGGTGGGAGCGGAGTAGTACCTGGTGTCCCCGACGGTGAACACCGCCCACATGCCCTTCTCAGGCGGAGGAGGCGGGGGCGGAACCAGAGATGCGTAAGTATAGCCGGGCAGGAAATCGTATGCAAACGCAGCACCGGCTGCAGTCAAGACGAACACCAAGGTCAACAGCAAAACCAAAGTCTTCTTCACGGTGATTGAAATCCTCCTTCCAAATCTGATTTATCAAAAATTTTAATTCCTTAATTCAAAAAATAACGAAAATGTCCACCCTTTTTTCGATTTGTTTGTATTGACATCAAAAAAAAGAATAAACTAGAATGTAAATGGAAACACTGAAACAAAAGGTTGGTGCGACCTCACCTGTCGAGGCTGAGGTAATTTATAAGCTGAGACCCTTGATTGCTGCTGCAGCAGTTTTCAAGGGTTTTCGCTTATTTTTTATTACCTAGCCCTATCAGGCTTACCACTAATGTTAGTCCAAGGAGAATGGTAGATATGAGTTGCAATACTTCGCTTGAACTCACATCCTCACCCCCTTCTTGGCTCAAAGTCCTCGACAGGGTGAGGAGTGCTTTTGCCCAGTGTTTCCAAGGGTATTATACCATATCTTGCTATGACGGAATTCTACAAAAACGAGCACTTCGCAAACAAGAATAATGTCCGCTGATTTTTCGATTTGTTTTTCGATTTGTTTGTATTGACATTAAAAAAAAGAATAAACTAAAATGTAAATGGAAACACTGAAACAAATGCTCGTGGTGCCCTCACCTGCTGAGGGTTAAGTTCAAGCCTTAAGTTGCGGGAACAACTTGAGGCTTTTTACTTTACCAACAGCTGGATGAGAAGAACCACGAAGGTAAGTAGTGAGACTGTTGCGATTACTATCTGGGCAGCTTCTCCTGCTCTCACTTCAGCCTCACCTCCCTTCGGTGGAATTCCCTCCAGCAGGTGAGGCATTCATTTGCTCAGTGTTTCCAAGGATATTTTAGCATATTCTGTATACTGTTGCCAGACTGCCCTACAAAACAGTTCCTTCCGCCAAACGGCTGCCGTACCGGTACAGAGGCTCGACGCTTACCGCCAGCGGCATGAGTTCCCGAAGCTCTACGTTAACAGTCATTCCTTCGCGCCTGGCTATGATCACCAGCGGGTTCTCCAGATCGTTGCGGAACCTGAAATCCCAGCCACGTGTCAGCTTTCCACCCGGATTGACGTGGGAGCTGACCGCTGCGTCGTCTCCTTTCGCCCACGCCAGGGGCACTCCATGGGGGTGTCTCTCAATCACTTCCAGCCCGGCGTCCAGAACCGCCCGGTAGAGGGCGGTGGACGTTACACAAACCCCACCGGCCAGAGCTGGCACGACCTTCCCGTTCAACGTCCCGTACCCATAGACGTATCCGTGGGCGGTGTCAAAGGGACCCGCAGTGTCCCAAAAGCTAAAGGTCTGCCCAGGGTAGACAATGGTGCCGTCAACCGCCTCGGCGGACACTTTAGCGTTGAACATGATGAGGGCAGCTTCGCTTTCGGTTAAGGTCGGAGGCGGAACGTAATTGACATCGCCGGAACCCAGGAGCTCGCAAGGCAAGAGAATCCAGAACAAAAAGCGATAAACGAAAGCAGGACGGTCGGGGCCCGGCAGACAAGGCGCCTCTGTATAAAAATCCCTCCTTAACTTCCCTGCTTTTTGTTATTATTCTCGCTCTTTCAGGGATTTCCTGCCAAATGCGTTGGGATCACCTCCTGAAAAAAAGAAAAAAGCCCCCTTTTTGAAAGGGAACTTGAAATAACAAGAAGCCGGGCACCGGACAGGTTGCTTTTTGTGCTTTCCCCTGCTACAATTATAACATAAGTGTTATATTCAGGGAGACTCTCTCATGTCCTGGACCATCGAGCTATACGAAACTGTATCTGGAAACCAGCTGGTAGCCGATTTTATCGCCTCCCTGAAACCCCGGGAACAAGCGAAGGTTGCCCGCGCCTTTGATCTCCTAGAAGAATTCGGCCCTGGAATTGGAAGACCCTGGGTAGAGCGTTTATCGGGAGGAGAAGGTCTCTGGGCGTTGCGCGTTCCCTTCGGAGGGCAGGCGTTTCGGTTCTTGTTTTTTAAGCATGGCAACGTAATAGTAGTCGTGCATGGGTTTTCCAAAAAATCAGCCAAAATCCCCCTAAAGGAGCTGCACACCGCCATCGAAAGAATGAAAGATTACAAAGCAAGAAGGAGTGGAACAAAATGAGGTGGAGCGAATTTAAAAAAGATTTGATGAAAAACCCTGCTTTCCGGCAGGAGTACGAAAACCTGGAACCAGAGTATCAGCTTGTGAAGGCCATTGTCGAACGACGAAAGCTCAAGGGAATGACCCAGGCCGAACTGGCACGAAGAATCGGCACTCGGCAGTCAGCAATCGCCCGCCTGGAAAGCGGAACTTATAACCCTTCTCTCCGCTTTCTAAAGAAGGTCGCCAAGGCATTGGGTGCGAAGATCGAAATTTCTCTCAAGTAATCTTTTAAATATACGCCGCTATTTTTATGTGACTTCCTCCCTACCCTTTTAGCCGGCGATAAGTGGTGTCAACAGCTACCAATATCCCGGAACAAACCTGGACATCGGTACTGGTCGTTCAAGCCGCCCTTTCCCGGTCCGGCCGGTCCCGGTTCCTGCCGGATTGGGACCAGTTAGGGCTGGAACCTTGCCTTGCCACCTCAGCTATAGCCCCACCACTTTAACGTGTATGCTCGTTTGCATACGGGCATGACATACCAGTCTTTGCCGGGGTGTCCCTCTGGTATGCTTATCCCACCTGCCATATAGGCAGGCAGGGCGTCAGGCAGCCTTCTTTTTGGGCTGCCAGTGGAATTCTCCGTAGAAACTGTGGTGCGTGTTGACGCTGGCGTTGAAATCGGCGTTGACCAGGTACTTGCAGTGCGGGCAGTAAAAAAGCTTGCCGCCCCTCATCTTCACCCGTTCGCCCTTCACCAGTGAGAACCTCTCACCTTTATGGCCGCAGCGGGAACAGTACCGGCTGGTGCCGTAAGGGTTGACTTCGACTGTGACGATGCCGAGGTAATACGCCTTGTACCTGGTAAACTTGATAATCTTGCCCTTAAGCTGGTTGGCCTGCTTCCTGTTCAGAATGCGGGACTTCGAACCTTTAGGCTTTATCTTCCGCAGGCGCTCGAACAGGATGACGATTTCCGCCCCGGGGTAAATCCTGCGGATTTCCAAGCAGACCTCCACTATCCTTCTAGACACCATATGGGCATAGTAGTCGTTCATCCGGCGGACGTGGCCCCACAGGAGCTTGTTGGAGCTTTCGCCCTTTACCGGTTTCCCTGAAAGCCACTGGTGCTTGCTGACCAGCTTCATGTGCAGGTAGCGGTGGTAGTCAAGGCCTCCGTCTGTCACAAAGACGGTCTTGATGATCACTCCGTTCTTTCTTACAGTGATAACCGCCAGGTTTTTTACGTTCAGGTCGATACCTATCGTGATGAGGTTGGGGTTTTTCTTCGATTCTTCCACTTTTCTTGCCTCGACCGATTTTTCCTGGGTGACGTGGAGTTCGGCGGTCTTCTCCCGGAGGATCAACCGAGGGCTTTTATTCTCCCAGCTGAATTTGGTCAGCCTCTTCTCCTGCCACGGGCTGAATTTGACCGGGTAGTTCACCCACTCCCAGCCCCGGCCGTTATAGACGAGAATGGAGACGAAATTGTCCTGTCGATCAAACTTCTCCAACTCCAGCTTGATTGTACCTTTGTACAGCGTGGGGTGGTTGTTTGATCCGGGCAGGCCCGGCTTGCCTTTCTTTTTACCCGATTCTTCCCAGTTCCTGTAGTTGGATAGGTGCGACCGGGCCTTGCCTATGGCGTCCTTGATCACCGAGCGGCGGTATACAACAGGCATGCCGGGAAACTTTTCGCTGAAATTCCAGCCTTCCAGCGGGGTCGGGTGGTCTTCGGTGGAAACAGTCAGAGATTCTGCCCATGTCAATAGCTCGTTGGATGTGAGTTTGCGCTCTTTGAACTTTTTATGTTTTTCCGAGTAGTAGGTGACCTTTTCTTCCAGCTTGCTGCTGTGGGCGAGAAAGAAATCGATGTAAAAAGCCCGCGCTTCGTTCAAGATGTTTTTGGTCAGGTAAAGATACTCCCTTTTGCCGGTGTTGGCGCCGCCTTGGTTACGCTCAGCGAAGTTAAAATATATTTTCGTCGTTCTTTTGGCCTGGCCCATAGTTTTTCACCTCCCTCATGGCCTGCTTTATTTTCTGGCGAAATTTTTTGGCTCGCGCTCCGTAGAGCCTGGCTGCGAATACGGCGATGATCGCCATCATGTCCTGGACCAGTTCCTGGGTTGTGTCTTGGGTTTCTTTTTGTTCGAGCAGTTCTATTTTTACCCCGTGGGTTTTAAAAACCTCTTCGGTGTACGAATAGCCGAAGCGGGCCAGGCGGTCTTTGAATTCCACCAAAACCCACACGGGCGTAAACAGCGCAACGGAGCGAGTTTTCTTTTAAGCCTCTTATTCTTCTGATTTCGCTTTCTGGTATCCTCCACTGGTTTGTCGGCGTCCGGAAAGTTTTTATTCTGCCCGCTTTATCCCAGCGGCGAATCGTTTTAGTGCAAACTTCCAGCAGTTTAGCCGCTTTGGCCGGTGAGTACATTTGTTCCTGGTTCATGGTTCCATTTTAAAAGGATTGTCTAATTTTGTTAATAGTTTTCTGTTGCTCGCCTTACCTAAGAACCGGAAACGGGAGTATGGCACCACCGAAGAACAAGAAGAAAGCTGCAAAGAAAACCGCTGCAACCACCTTTTGCGGAAAGCTGGCAGAAGCGAAATTGCGCCTGAATTCCCTGAGAACCTCACTCGCCTGGCGCCTCCTCTCGGCAGCCAACAGGTAGATTAAAAGCAGCACCCAGAAAAGGAGCCACGAAGCAAAGCGTATAGTGCAAAGCCAGTAAGCAAGCTCGCACACAACCCAAACAGCACTTTGAGAAAAATACCCAACCTGAGTCTGAAGAAAAACGTCAAGCACAACAACTCCAGCTTCACTGAACAGGAGCAGGAAACCCGCGGACAGAAACCCTGGTTTTGCGGAGGTTTTTCCTTCACGAGGGAGGACAACGGAAACGCGTTTTTCCCGGTCTTTGTGGCTATCGTGGTTTGCGCTATCACCATTGTAAAGCGTGGCCTCGAGGAGACTCCAACGCAGGGGGAAGCGCAACCGGGGCTCCCGGTAGTCTCCATAAAAAAGGGAAAACCCCGGTACTTACCGGGACATCCCTAGAAAATACAAGATGTATTCTGCGCTAATTCACAAAATCCCTAAAAAGAAAAAGCCCTAACCGGGCAGTCGCTATTGAACACAACGAAACGACCATTTTGGATGCATTAATTCTTCCAGTTGATTTCCGTCCCAACCCCAAAAAACGTGATAAACATACAACCAGACTACCAAAGAATTCATCGCAGCACCATACCAGGGAATGCGCAGGACGAATATCCAAATTGGGAGAAACCAGCTTACCGGAAGTAAAACAGAAGTGATTGCTACCCACCAGCTCCAGCATTCGCCGTAAGCCGTAAACCGATAGCATTTGGTTGTGCCAAACTGATGTTTTATTTCTTGCAACATAAAGATCGGTTTTGTTCGACCACAATACTGCAACACAAGAGAGTAGTGTCCGGTATAGTGTGTAAAAAGAGGTGGACATAGAAGCAGGAAAGGCCACCCTCCCTCTGGTAGATGAAAATATAGAAAAGACAAACATCACCAGGAGGGATGAAGGATGGCCCATTATCA
>CADDZD010000092.1 GCA_902812385.1 Clostridia bacterium
TCCTGTGATTAATCACTTTTATGTTTATTTAGATTGACTTGAGTGCCGGGTTACCCGGCATTCCATAAGTCGTTCGGGGGTAGACCCGTCGGTGTATCAGCTTACTCCGTTGGTGTCGCCGGAGGTGACATATGAGTCTAATGGTGCCGTACGAGCGGCAAAGGTCTAAGAACAAAGTTGCGGGGTTTTGGGTCTTCTGTTATAATTTAGGCATGTATTTTAGGGCCTAGCGGGCCTGGAGGTGCCTTGAAGTGAAATTGAGCAAGAAGGAAGTTGAACACGTGGCACTGCTGGCGCGCCTTGCTTTAAGCGAGGAGGAAAAAGAGCGGTTTCGCGCCCAACTCAGCTCCGTGCTGGAATACGCCGATATCATCAACCGGCTCGATACGGAAAAGGTGGCGCCGACCTATCATGTTCTCCCCATTCAGAACGTCGAGCGACCAGACAAGGAGCATGAAACCCTTCCTTTGGAGGAGACCCTCCAAAACGCACCTCAACGGGATGGCAACTACTTTAGGGTCCCACGAATTATTTAAATTTTCTTTTATTACTGTTGACGGTAAAACCGGAACACTGCACAAAGGAGTCTAAGCCATGGAGATCTATGACCTTACGGCCCATGAACTGGCGGAGTATATCCAAAAAGGTGAGCTGTCTGCCGAGGAAGTCACCCGAGCCGTTTTTTCCCGCATCCATGAGGTTGAGGAAGAGGTGCAGGCTTACGTTACCCTTACCGAGGAAAAAGCTTACGCTCAGGCACGCTATGTCGACGAGCAGAGGCGGGCGGGAAAGAAGCTGGGGCCGCTGGCGGGGATCCCGGTGGGAATAAAGGACAACATGTGTACGAAGGGGATCCGTACCACCTGTTCTTCCCGCATCCTGGAAAACTTTGTTCCTCCTTACAATGCCACCGTGGTTGAGAAGCTGGAGGCGGCGGGTGCGGTGATGACAGGCAAGCTGAATATGGATGAGTTTGCCATGGGATCCTCTACGGAAAACTCGGCCTTTTTCCCGACCCGCAACCCCTGGAACCTGGACTGCGTTCCGGGTGGTTCCAGCGGCGGCCCTGCAGCGGCGGTGGCCGCGGGGGAGGCGATTTACGCCCTGGGTTCCGATACGGGTGGGTCTATCCGCCAGCCTGCTTCCTTGTGCGGTATCGTTGGCATGAAACCCACTTACGGTTTGGTCTCCCGCTACGGCCTGGTGGCTTTCGCCTCTTCCCTGGATCAGATCGGGCCCTTTACCAAGGATGTCAGGGACTGTGCCCTGGTGCTCAACCTGATTGCCGGGCACGACCCCATGGATTCCACCTCGGTGCCAAATCCTGTTCCCGATTACACCTCTTTTCTCACCGGTGATATCAAGGGAGTGAAAATCGGCGTACCCCGGGAGTTTTTCGGTGAGGGGCTGGACCCCAGGGTGGCGGAAATGGTAAGAAACGCCATCGATAAGCTGGCAGATCTGGGGGCGATCGTCGAGGAGTGCTCTTTTCCCTACGCCGAATACGCCCTACCGGTTTACTATATCATTGCACCCGCGGAGGCGAGCTCAAACCTGGCGCGTTACGACGGGGTTTGTTACGGTTACCGTGCAGTGCCCGAAAAGGGAGAGAAATACGATATTATCGAGATGTATATGAAAACCCGCAGCGAGGGTTTCGGAGCCGAAGTCAAGAGGCGCATCATGCTCGGAACTTACGCCCTCAGCTCCGGTTACTATGATGCCTATTATTTAAAGGCCTTGAAGGTGCGGACACTGATCAAAGACGATTTTGCACGGTTGTTTGAAAACTATGACGTACTGGTTTCACCGACTTCGCCGACCCCGGCCTTCCGGTTCGGGGAAAAAGCCAACGATCCCCTCACCATGTACCTTTCCGATATCTACACGATACCGGTCAACCTTGCCGGAATTCCGGCTTTGTCTATACCGTGCGGATTTGTAGACGGCCTGCCGGTCGGCCTGCACCTGATGGGACCGGCTTTTGGCGAAGGGATAATCCTGAAAGTGGCCTACGCCTATGAGCAGAACACCTCCTATCACCGGGCCAGGCCGCCCCTGCAGGGTAGAGAAAAGGTCAAAGCCAACGGTAAGACTTCAGGAGGGAGGTAACCATTGTGGACAGTTACGAAGCTGTTATCGGCCTTGAGGTTCACGTCGAACTGCACACGAAGACGAAAGCCTTCTGCTCCTGTCCCAATGAGTTTGGAAAGGAACCCAACACCAACGTCTGCCCGATCTGCCTGGGGCTTCCCGGCGTGCTCCCGGTTATCAACGAAGCGCTCCTGGAATATGCCATAAGAGCAGGGCTCGCCCTGAACTGTGAGATCGCCGCCTTCAGCAAGTTCGACCGTAAGAATTATTACTATCCGGACCTGCCAAAAAATTACCAGATCTCTCAGTACGATCTTCCCCTCTGCCGTAACGGGTACCTGGATATCGAGGTCAACGGGGCTACCAGGCGTGTCGGTATAACCAGGGTTCACATGGAGGAGGACGCCGGAAAGCTTGTGCACGGTGAGGGTGGAGCGGATTATTCCCTGGTGGACCTGAACCGGGCAGGTGTTCCACTCCTGGAAATCGTCTCGGAACCGGATATCAGAACGCCGGAAGAGGCCAAGGCCTACCTTGAAAAGCTGAAATCGATCCTGTCCTACATCGACGTCTCTGACTGCAAGATGGAGGAGGGATCCCTCCGGTGCGACGCCAATATCTCGGTCAGGCCTGCGGGGACAGATATCTTGAATCCCAAGACCGAGATCAAGAACATGAACTCCTTCCGTGCCGTCCAGCGCGCCCTCGAGGCGGAGATAAAGCGGCAGTGTGCGGTTTGGGCAGGGGGGGGAACGGTGGAGAGCGAGACCCGCGCCTGGGACGAGAACAAGGGGACGACTGTTCCCATGCGGTCAAAGGAAGAGGCATCGGATTACAGGTATTTCCCGGATCCCGACCTCGTTCCCATCGTCATCAGCCCTGATAGGGTAAGCCGGATAAGAAGCGAGCTTCCCGAGCTTCCTGATGCCCGTGCCAGGAGGTTTACATCGGAGTATGGGCTTTCGGCATACGATGCGGGTGTGCTGACGGCCTCTCGCGCTCTGGCCGACTTCTACGAAGCCTGTGCGCGAAACTACCGTGACCCAAAACTTGTCAGCAACTGGGTGACGGGAGAATTTTTGCGCCTGGTCAACGCCCGCAACCTGGAAATCAGGGATGTCAAACTGACGCCTGCTCACCTTGTGGAGATGCTGGAACTCATCGACAAAGGGACGATTAGCGGCAAAATCGCCAAAACCGTCTTTGAAGAGATGTTTGATACAGGTAAAAGGGCGGAAGAGATCGTTAAGGAGAAGGGACTCGTCCAGATCAGCGATGAAGGGGAGCTTTCCCGGATCGTGGAGGAAGTCGTTACTGCGAACCCCGGAGTTGTGGCCGACTATCGCAACGGGAAGGAGAAGGCCTTCGCTTTTCTGGTGGGTCAGGTCATGAAAGCGACCAGGGGAAAGGCCAACCCGCAGCTGGTGAACAGGTTGCTTAAAGAGCGGATATAGCCAGGGTTTGCCAAAAGGCTTTCGAGGCTTCAAGGCGAACTATTAATCTTTGGAGATTTCAACAGTAAGGGAGGGTGAAGCTGTGAGTGAGATCAAAATCGTTGATACTACGCTCCGTGACGGAGAGCAGACGGCCGGCGTTGTTTTCGCCAATCACGAAAAGATCCGGATCGCCAAAATGCTCGACGCCATCGGGGTTGATCAGATCGAAGCCGGCATTCCGGTAATGGGCGGCCACGAAAAAGAGGCCATTAAAGAGATCTGTAAATTGGGCCTGCGGGCCAGCATCATGGGCTGGAACCGCGCCGTTGTCAAAGATGTGGAGCAATCCCTAGAGTGCGGAGTAGACGCGGTCGCCATCTCCATTTCCACATCGGACATTCACATTGAACATAAACTGCACAGCACCAGAGCCAAGGTAATCGAGGACATGGTTAAGGCCACCCGGTTTGCAAAGCAGCACGGTGTCTACGTGTCTGTCAATGCCGAAGACGCCTCGCGATCGGATCCTGACTACCTGATCGAGTTTGCCACCGCTGCCAGAGAGGCAGGGGCGGACCGGCTGCGTTACTGCGATACGGTGGGTATACTGGATCCCTTCCGCACCTACGAACGGGTGAAGAACCTGATTGACAAAGTGGGCATCGATGTGGAGATGCACACCCACAACGATTTCGGGATGGCTACGGCCAATGCCCTGGCCGGAGTCCGGGCCGGAGCCAGGTGGGTGGGAGTAACAGTGATCGGGTTGGGCGAGCGTGCAGGCAACGCCGCTCTGGAAGAGGTCGTCATGGCCTTAAAATACCTGGAGGGAATCGACCTCAACTTCAAGACCGAAAAATTCCGGGAAATTGCAGAATATGTTTCCCTTGCTTCCAAGCGGGAACTCCCCGCCTGGAAACCGATCGTGGGTTCCAACATGTTCGCACACGAGTCGGGTATTCACGCCGACGGGGCATTGAAGGACCCGCGCACCTACGAAGTATTCCGGCCGGAAGAGGTCGGTCTGGAGCGCCAGATCGTCATCGGCAAGCATTCCGGCACTGCTGCCATCCAGGCGAAGTTCCAGGAATATGGGATTACCCTCACCAAGGAAGAGGCAAATGATATTTTAGCCCGGGTCCGGGTAGCGGCTGTAGAGCTTAAACGCCCTCTCTTTGATAAAGAGCTGGCATACATTTACGAGGACTACCTGCACGATAGAAAAAAGGTGGCGTTCTAGAAATAAGGGGGAGGAAGCTGACTTTGGGAAAGACCATTGCTGAAAAGATCTTGAGCAAGAAAAGCGGCCAGGATGCCTACGCCAATGACCTAGTGGTAGCAACAGTCGATTTCCGGATGGGCCAGGACGGCACATCGCCTCTGGCTATTCGCTCTTTTGAAGATATGGGGGGAGAAAGGGTTTCCAACCCGGAGACCTCCGCATTTGTCATTGACCACAGCGCACCCAGCCCGCTTGAGGGGGTTTCGGCCCTCCACAAATTGATGCGGGAATTTGCGCGCAAGAACAAAATGCTTCTATACGACGTCGGGGAAGGGGTCTGCCACCAGTTGATGCCGGAAAAGGGGCACGTTGGCCCCGGTTCCCTGGTGATCGGCGCCGATTCCCATACCTGTACCTACGGCGCTCTCAATGCCTTCGCTACAGGAGTAGGCTCTACAGACCTGGCTGCCGCCTTGATTTCCGGGAAGATGTGGTTTAAAGTCCCGGAAACCATCAAATTCATCTGTCACGGCAGGCTTCCCTTTGGTGTGTATTCCAAGGATTTGATTCTCTATCTCATCGGGCAGGTAACCTCCGACGGGGCCACCTACAAGGCCGCGGAGTACACCGGTGAGGCAATCCAGGCGCTTTCCGTAGACGCCCGGTTTACCATTTCCAATATGGCCATTGAAATGGGTGCGAAGGCAGGCCTGATGGAAGCGGATGAGAAGGTGTGGGAATGGGTGCGCCGCCATGGCAACGGAAACTTTGAACAGGTAACATCCGATCCTGACGCCCGCTACGCCCAGGTCTTGGAGTATGACGTCAGCAGCCTTGAGCCCCAGGTGGCGAAACCCCACCGGGTGGACAACGTGTCACCCGTTGGCGAGGTGGCTGGAACTCCGATCCAGCAGGCTGTGCTCGGCACGTGCACGAACGGCAGGCTGGAAGACCTCAGGATCGCCGCCAGCATCCTGAAGGGACGCAAGGTACACCCGGAGGTTCGTTTTATCGTCGCCCCCGCTTCACGCCGGGTTTTCCTGGAGGCAATGGAAGAGGGGATAATCCAGGAACTGGTCAGGGCCGGCGCTGCCGTCGTCACCCCCGGTTGCGGCCCCTGTGTAGGCACCCATAACGGGATTCCTTCCGACGGTGAGAACGTGATTTCCACGGCGAACAGGAACTTCAAAGGCCGGATGGCCAACAACAAGGCTTTTATTTACCTGGCATCCCCGGCCACTGTAGCGGCATCCGCCTTAACCGGTGTAATCTCAGACCCCAGGGAATTTCTTCCGAAGGAGGTTTCGTGATGGAGCTGCGGGGCAGGGCACATAAGTTCGGCGACGACGTCAATACAGACTATATCATCTCCGGCAAGTATAAGTTTAAGACCCTCGACATGAAAGAACTGGCAAAGCACGTCATGGAGGACCTGGATCCCGAGTTTGCAAAGAGGGTGCAGCCGGGGGATTTTGTGGTGGCAGGGCACAATTTTGGTTGCGGCTCCTCCCGGGAGCAGGCGCCTCTCGCTCTCCTTAATGCTGGCGTAAGCGCCGTCCTGGCTTCGTCTTTCGCCCGGATCTTTTACCGGAATGCCATTAACACCGGGCTTGCGGTGGTGGAGTGCGACACCAGCGGGATCGAGTCTGGTGACGAACTCCTCGTCGACCTGGAAAAGGGTGTTTTAAGGAATTTAACCAGGGAGAAGGAAATTGCAATCAAGCCCCTCCCTTCTTTTATGCTGAAAGTTCTGGCGGACGGGGGCCTGGTGGCCCACTTCCGCAAATATGGTACGTTTAACCTGGATTGAACATCAAAGGGTGAATTATAAAGCGGAGCGAAGCTTTAAATTTACTTCTTAATCTTGTGTATATTTAGTGTATGTATCAATAAAAAAGGAGGTAGAAACCGTTGCAGAAATACACAGTTACCTTGATCCCCGGTGACGGCATAGGCCCCGACGTGACCCGGGCTGCGTGCATTGTGCTGGATGCTGCGAACATTGGCATCGAGTGGGAAGTGGTGGAGGCCGGCGAAGCCATGATTGAAAAATACGGCACTCCTCTGCCGGACAATGTTCTGGAGTCCATCCGGCGGAACAAGGTAGCCCTAAAGGGGCCGCTGACGACTCCGGTCGGCACCGGTTTCCGCAGCGTCAATGTTGCCCTCCGAAAAGAGCTCGACCTTTACGCCAACGTGCGGCCGGCGAAAAACCTGCCCAAGGTACCCAGCCGCTACGAGGGAGTAGATATCGTTATCGTCCGGGAAAACACGGAGGACCTCTACGCAGGGGTTGAGCATATGGTGGGCAAGGACGCCGCCGAGAGCATTAAAATCATCACCCGGGCCGGTTCCCGGAGGATAGTCCGTTTTGCCTTCGAACTCGCCCGTAGAGAGGGCCGGAAGAAGGTGACCGCCGTCCACAAGGCCAACATCATGAAGTGCACCGACGGCCTGTTTCTGGAAACGGCCCGGGAGGTTGCCGGAGAGTATCCTGACATTGAATTCGAGGACCGGATCGTGGATGCCTGCTGCATGAAGCTGGTCCAGAACCCTGCCGATTTTGATGTAATGGTTATGCCTAACCTTTACGGGGACCTCATTTCCGACCTGTGCGCGGGGCTGGTCGGCGGGCTGGGGGTGGCGCCCGGCGCAAATATCGGTGATGACGTTGCCGTTTTTGAGCCGGTGCACGGCAGCGCCCCTAAATACACGGGGATGGATAAGGTTGATCCCCTGGCAACGATCTTATCGGGCGTAATGATGCTGAAACACCTGGGAGAACTGGATGCCGCCAGGCGGATCGAGAAAGCAGTTGAAGAGGTTTTAACCGAAGGAAAATACCTCACCTATGATCTCGGAGGCACCGCCAAAGCCTCGGAAATGGCCAGGGCAATTGCCGAAAAACTTTAAGGGAACCATAATTATTGAAATCTTTGTGCTGTAGCTCGCTGCCGGCGGGCTACTTATTTTGCGTTTTATCGCTTCGTGTAACCTTTCGCCTCCGGCAACTCACGTTATGGTGTATTAAGCATTTCCATATCAGATTTTGGTTCATTGGCAAGGGATGAATGATTTCAACTACATGAGAATGTAGCCTTTCAGCACCGGGATCGTTTCCTATTGAATTTTTATTGGTTGCTCGATCAGACCAGGCTGTTCCACCGTAAAGTGTGCCGATATTTTGACATTGAGAGTTTGGAGGATATCCCCCCACTGGTTTTCAATCTGCCTCCAAGCCCGGGGATTAGTGCGGTGAATCAAATCGCCGAAACCGAAAATGTCCGATTTCAGCTCTTTTGCCCTGCTCACTGCAATCCGGCACCGGTGCTCAACCTGCCGGTTTATTAACCGTTCCAATTCTTTGAGGTTTTGTTCCCGTGTAATGTCCAGAACGGCATTTTGCTCTTCAATCATTTCTCCCGTTCCCTTTATGCTTATTTCTATCGTGATTCCTTCATGAGAAATAATCGGTTTCAACCTTGTCCTTGCGTTGCGGAACAAGTATGAAATGTTTGCATGATCGGAATTATAAGCAACGGTTATGACGCCGCCGCGCGCCTGGTTTTTGATCAATAAAGCCCCCTGGGTTTCAACTTCATTCAACAGGCCCACCATTCTGTCACCTCTGAAAGCTGCGGCACCGGATAGCAAAAACGTCTTATTTTGAACCGCCGGAGCCTGCTTCCAAAGCGGCATCTTTCAGATCGCTGAAGCTCAGTGGCGCCAGTGGTGAAAGGTAAGGCACTCCGAAGGACCGCAGGGCACAGAGATGAAAGGTCAAGAGCAACAGCAGGGCCATGACTCCAAATAAGCCGAAAGAACCGGCGGCAAACATGAAAGGAAAGCGTAAAATCCGGACTGTATTGGCGAGAGGTATGGAGGGTTGACAACTGCTACATAAAATATCCCTATATAGTTGCGTTTATGATATAATGTCTACATGAAGCTCAGCGAGTGGGCAAGGAAGCAAGGGATCAACTACAAGACTGCCTGGAAGTGGTATAAAGAAGGAAAGCTGCCTGTCCCGGCTTATCA
>CADDZD010000093.1 GCA_902812385.1 Clostridia bacterium
TACTAAACTAAAGAATATACCTGCTTAGGTCCTCGTCCTTAACAATATCACTTAACCGCAAGGTTACATACTCCTTGTCAATTATGATTTTCTTCCCGGGCATTTCCGGGGCGTGAAAGGATATATCCTCAACAACCTTTTCCATTACGGTGTGCAGGCGGCGTGCCCCAATATTTTCAGTACGTGCATTCACGAGATAGGCAATTTCTGCGAGCTCTGCAAGGGCATCCTGTGTAAATTCAACCTCAAGCCCCTCAGTGCGCAACAGTTCGGTATACTGTTTTATTAAGGAATTATCAGGCTCGGTTAAAATCTTCAAAAAATCACCTTTGCTCAAAGGCTCCAGTTCTACCCTGATCGGGAAACGCCCTTGCAGTTCCGGAATCAAATCAGATGGTTTTGCGAAATGAAAGGCTCCTGCTGCAATAAAAAGAATATAATCGGTTTTTACCGGGCCGTACTTCGTAATCACCGTTGTCCCTTCTATGATGGGCAGAAAGTCGCGCTGTACACCGCCGCGTGAAACGTCCGGACCGCTGCTGTTTTCTCTCGTTGCTATCTTATCAATCTCATCTAGGAAGACGATCCCGCTTTGTTCAGCACGTTCAATGGCCTCAGAAATCACTTCATCCATATCTATCAACTTTTGAGCCTCTTCTTGAGCCAGGATGCGCCGTGCCTCGCTGATTTTGACCCGCCGCCTCTTTTTTCTCCTGGGCAAAATATTCCCCAATATATCTTGGAGGTTAAGTCCCATCTCCTCCATCCCGCCAAGCGAGAAAATTTCAAGCATCTGAGGGTTTTTTTCTTCTACCTCGATTTCAACGTATGCATCTTCCAGCTCCCGGTTTTTCAGCTTTTCTGCAAGGGCCCGGCGCTGCTGGGTTTTTTCGCCTGTTATTTCATTGTCGTGTTCTATTGGAGCCGTCTGGCTGACCCCCATCTCTTCAAATAATAAATCGAAAGGGGTCTTTTGGGATTTCTTACGGCGGGATGCAGGACATAGAAGCTCCAATATGCGCTCTTCAGCCAGCTCCGCGGCTTTATCGGCAACCGAAGCTATCTTTTCATTTTTTACCATCCTGATCGCAACTTCTACCAGATCCCGCACGACCGATTCCACATCGCGCCCCACATACCCTACTTCTGTAAATTTAGTAGCCTCTACTTTTATAAATGGGGCGTTCACGAGTTTGGCCAGCCGCCTGGCGATCTCTGTTTTTCCTACACCTGTAGGGCCAATCATAATAATATTTTTCGGTACAATCTCATCCTTCAATTCAGGCGGCAAAAGACGCCTCCTATACCTATTTCTTAAGGCGATTGCCACCGCTTTTTTGGCCGCTTGCTGGCCGATAATATAACGATCCAACTCGGCAACAATTTGCTGTGGTGTTAATTCTTCCATCTTTCTCTCCCTTATAATTTTTCTACTGTAATAAAATTATTTGTATAAACACAGATTGATGCTGCAATTTCTAAAGCCGACTGTACTATTTGTGCTGCATCGAGTGACGTGTGCCGGGTCAAGGCTCGTGCCGCTGCTAGAGCATAGGGCCCACCGGATCCCACGGCGGCAATACCATCGTCGGGCTCTATAACCTCTCCGCTTCCGGATATGATCAAAAGGTGTTCTTTGTCCATTGTAATGAGCAGGGCCTCCAGGCGCCGCAAATAGCGGTCAAGACGCCAGTCTCGGGCCAGCTCCACCGCCGACCGCAAGAGGTTGCCCCGGTACTCTTCAAGCTTGCGCTCAAATTTGTCAAAAAGTGTAAGAGAGTCTGCCACAGAACCTGCGAACCCTGCTAATACCTGGTTGTTATATAATCTTCGTACTTTACACGCATGTTCCTTCATAATTGTATTGTTACCAAATGTTACCTGGCCATCTCCACCCAGTGCAGCCTGCCCATTGCATCTAACTCCGATGATTGTTGTTCCCGTAAACAACACAAAGACTCCTTTCTTATTCTTTCTTTGAGGTTTTTGCCCTTGGATGGGCACTGTCATAAACCATTTTTATCTTTTCAACGGAAACATGGGTATAGATCTGGGTGCTGGACATTCTGGCATGACCTAACAGCTCCTGAACAGACCGCAGGTCTGCCCCACCATCCAAAAGGTGGGTGGCAAAAGTATGGCGCAAGGCATGTGGTGATAGATTTCTGGTGGGGGCGACTTCTTTTAAATATCCTGTAACAATTCCATAAACACCACGCGTAGTCAAACGCTGCCCCCTCCAGTTAACAAAAAACGGTTCATTTACATCAGGCTTCGGCCTGCCTGTGATAAGAGGCCTTGCCTTGACGTAATAAAGGTTTAAAGCCTCCGCCGCCCGTTTGCCGAAAGGCACCATCCTCTCTTTTTTACCTTTTCCTTTGACCAAGAGACACTGTAAGGAAAAGTCAAGATCGCCGATATTTATCTGGACGATTTCTCCGATCCTTAAGCCCGAACTATAAAATAATTCTAACATGGCCATATCTCGTATGCCTAACAAATCATTTCGATCCTGCGGATCCAAAAGTGTATTGATCTCGTGAGGATAAAGAAACTGCGGCAGGCGTCTCGATCCCTTGGGTGTACGAACCAATGTCAAAGGATTTGTTTTGACCGCATTCAACTGGTAAAGGTACCTGAAAAAAGCGCGCAAACAGACCATGTGTCTGGCAATGGTGCTTCGGGCATAACCTAAGGAATACATTTGAGAGAGGTATTCACGCAAATGCTTTGTTTCTATTTGGTCGAGTTCAAAGATTTGTGCGGATGATTTTAAGAATGTTAAAAAGTGGTCCAGATCGGCAGAGTAGTTGATTATAGACTTTTCGCTCAGGTTTTTCTGATTCTTTAGATAATTGAGAAAAAGTTGACGATATTCCTCTATCTTTTCCATCTTGATCCTCTGATAGAATGCTAGCACACAATGATTATTTCGGCAAGTTACTGCTATCTAAATTTTCAAGAAATTTAGGCCAGCTCTTGAGGGCATTTTCGGCAAGGACTTTGGTCTTATTGCGACGGGAGGTGCGGCACGATGGCTCGGGGAAAAGGCCAAAATTGATGTTCATGGGCTGGAAATTTAAACTTGGCGATGTTGCAACATACCAGCAAAGGGCGCCGTGGGCCGTTTCCGGCGGGGGCGTCAACAGTTGTTTGTTTTGGGCATAGCGTGCACTGTTGATACCGGCAATGAATCCACTCGCCGCGGATTCCACGTACCCCTCAACACCGGTAAACTGCCCTGCGCAAAATATACCCGGGTCTGAACGCATCTGCAGGGTCGGAAGTAAAACCTTGGGTCCGTTGATAAAGGTGTTTTTATGCATTACCCCAAAGCGAACAAATTCAGCGTTTTCCAAACCCGGTATCATGCGAAAGACCCGCTTTTGCTCCCCCCATTTCAACTGAGTTTGAAAACCGACCATGTTGTATATGGTGCCTGCCAGGTTATCCTGCCGCAACTGGACCACCGCATAGGGTTCTTTACCTGTACGGGGATCGATCAGGCCTACAGGTTTAAGAGGGCCATAGCGCATGGTATCGGGGCCCCTTCTCGCCATAACCTCAATGGGCAAACACCCCTCGAAGAAAAGGTTCTTCTCAAAGACATGCGGTTCGTGGACCTCCGCGGTAACCAAAGCCTGCCAGAATCGCCGGTACTCCTCTTTATCCATCGGAGCATTCAGGTACGCGGGATCTCCTTTACCGTAGCGGGATCCCGCAAATAATTTCTCCATGTTAAGTGACTCTCTCGTCACGAGCGGCGCCGCCGCATCGTAGAATGAGAGATACTCCTCACCCGTAAGAGAGGCGATACTCCGGGCTAAGGCTGGGGAAGTAAGGGGGCCTGTTGCAATAACCAGGGGCCTCTCTTCAGGCAGTTCCCTCACCTCTTTCCTAATCAGAGTGATTCGCGGGTTATTAGTAATAGCCTCTGTCACTGCCTCCGCAAATGCAGTCCTGTCCACGGCAAGAGCGCCACCGGCAGGTACCGCCGTCTTAGCTGCACATTCGATGATCAAAGAATGTGCCATTCGCATTTCTTCTTTCAGCAATCCTACGGCGTTCTGCAGAGACTGGGCCCGCAGGGAATTGCTGCAGACCAGTTCTGCAAGCAGGTCGGTGTGGTGTGCGGGGGTTTGCCGCACAGGGCGCATTTCGTATAGGATGACTTCAGCACCGAGGCGGCTTGCCTGCCAGGCGGCTTCGGAGCCGGCCAACCCCCCACCGATAACAATAACCGATGCCATCACTTCACCTCGGCTCTCCCGGGCAAATTGTTTTCGTCATATGTTTTGCTACAGATGGGGCAGGTGAGCTTCTTTTTCAAACGCCCCTGATATGTGAGAAAATGGCCGCATTCCGGGCATAGATGCTGTGACGGTTCATCCCATGATGTAAAATCGCACTCGGGGTAATTTATGCAACCGTAAAATTTTTTGCCATGGCGCGTCTTGCGCACCACTATTTTTCCACCACAGCGAGGGCACGGGATCCCCGTATCCTCGTAATAAGGCTGCGTATAACGGCATTCGGGAAATCCCGGGCAAGCAAGGAATTTACCGTATTTCCCCTGTTTTATCGCCAGGTTGCGCCCGCAATTGGGGCACTTCTCCTCACTCAGCTCTTCCTCCACTTCGATCACACCGATCTCGGATTCGGCGTGTTCAAGGTTCTGCTTGAACGGCCGGTAAAATTCCGCGACCACCTCCTGCCAGGGGGTTTGCCCCTCTTCGATCTGATCGAGCTTTTCCTCCATCCCTGCCGTAAACTCAGTATCGATTATCTTCGGGAAGTATTCTTTCAACAGGTCAACAACGATGCAACCCAATTCAGTCGGGTAGAGATACTTGTCTTCCTTCACGACGTAGCCGCGGCTTTGAATGGTGGCAATAATCGGGGCATAGGTGCTCGGCCGGCCGATGCCGTTTTCTTCGAGTGTTTTAACCAGACTGGCCTCGGTGTAACGCGGAGGCGGCTGGGTGAAATGCTGCTTGGGCAGCAATTCCTGAAGAACAAGTTTTTCTCCCTCAACGAGAGCAGGTAAAGTCGACTCCTCTTCGTCAGTTTCCGTATAAACTCTCATGAAACCGGGAAAGCGAAGGACAGAGCCGGTGGCCCGGAAAAGGTACGGACCGGCCTCTATGTCCACCGTAGTAGCCTCAAAAACTGCGGGGCTCATCTGGCTGGCAATAAAACGGTCCCAGATGAGTTTATATAATCTGTACTGATCACGGGTGAGCAAAGACTTGACTTTCCCGGGAACCCTTTCGGTCACCGTTGGGCGTATAGCCTCATGCGCCTCCTGGGCCCTGCGCCCTGTTTTGTATTGTGGAGCCTTTTCAGGGATATATTCGGAACCAAAGGTGTTCTTAATATATTCCCGAGCAGAGTTTTGCGCCTCCTCAGAGAGCCTTGTGGAATCGGTTCGCATATAGGTGATCAAACCGACAATACCTTCCTCGCCCAAATCGAGGCCCTCATACAACTGCTGGGCAATCAGCATCGTCTTTTTCACAGGAAAATTCAGTTTCCGGCTGGCCTCCTGCTGCAGCGTGCTGGTGGTGAATGGCGGCAAGGGATTTCGCCTGCGGTCGCGTTTATTTATCTTAACTACGATAAATTCGGCTGTTTTCAGATCCTCAATTACTTTATTAACCTCTTCCTCATTCGCAAGGTTGACCTTTTGCCCCCCTTTGCGAAACAGGTTAGCCTCAAACACGCTTTCCTGCGCCTTGAAACGCGCGGTAAGGGTCCAGTATTCTTCCGGTTTAAAATTCTTAATTTCAGCTTCCCGGTCGCAAATCAAACGGACGGCAACGGACTGGACACGGCCTGCGCTCAAACCCCTTTTGATTTTCCGCCAAAGCAGAGGGCTCAAATTATAACCCACCAACCGGTCGAGAACGCGCCTGGCCTGCTGGGCATCAACCCGGTTCAAATTGATCCGGTGCGGCTGCCTCACCGCCTCTTCTAGTGCTTTTTTGGTGATCTCATGGAACTCAATCCGGCATGGGGCATCCGGAGGTATGTCCAGAATATTCCCCAGGTGCCAAGCAATGGCCTCTCCTTCGCGATCGGGGTCGGGGCCCAGCAGCACCTGGTCCGCCTTTTTCGCGGATTCTTTTAAATCCTTGATCAACTCGCCCTTTCCTCGAATTGTAATATATTTAGGCTCAAAGGATCTCTCTATGTCAACGCCGATCTGGCTTTTAGGAAGGTCACGGATATGTCCCATAGACGCCTTGACAAGATATTTTCTTCCTAACAGCTTAGATATAGCGCGTGCCTTTGCAGGAGATTCCACAATTACAAGGACCTTGGCCATTTAATTTCACCCTTTTTAAGGAATATCACTCAACGCCGGGAAAGATCCGCAGAGATATAATAATCTCCATTCAATCTCTTTGCAAGCCCCTTGAGTTCCAGCATCGTCAGAATGCTGCCGATCATCGAAACAGGCATGCCGGTAAGTTCCGCCAGCTGATCAATATGAGCCGGTTCCAAATTTAAATACTTGTAAACCGCGGCCTCCTCCGGCGGTAGCTTTGCTCTCTTTACCGGGCACTCTTTTGAGACCGGCGAAGAAAAACTTAAATAAGGGTACTCCGCAATCACATCCTCGGCACTTTCCACAAGCTTTGCCCCCTGTTTTATTAAATTGTTTGTACCGCGGCTCCGGATACTTGTAACGCTTCCGGGGACCGCAAAGACATCCCTCCCTTGTTCGAGGGCAAAGTTGGCAGTTATCAGGGCACCGCTGCGCTCACCCGCCTCAACCACAAGGGTCCCCAGGGAACAACCGCTGATGATCCGGTTTCTTATTGGAAAGTTCTTCGGCTGGGGTTGGGTACCAGGTGGAAATTCACTCAAAAGGCATCCCTTTTCAGCTATCTTTTCATACAGCTTTTGATTTTCTCGGGGATAGCAGACATCCACACCGCACCCGAAAACGGCCAGGGTGTAACCGTTCCCGGCGATTGCCCCCTCATGGGCAGCAGTATCGATTCCTCTCGCCATGCCACTGACGACACCCCAACCGAGATTTGTTAAATCCTCGGCCAGCTTCTTCGCCATAACCCTTCCGTAGGGGGTTGCCCTTCGTGCTCCCACTATGGCTATCAAAGGCATTTCATGTCCAGGTAGCCTGCCTCTGCTGTAAAGCACCACAGGAGGATCAGGGATTTCTGCAAGAAGCTTTGGGTAAGCCGGGTCTCCCAGCACTGTGACCTTGATGTTGTTTGATATAAGTTCCTGAGCGGTTTTTTCAGGGATAAGAGAATCCCGGGAAGCAATAATTTTTTCAACAACTTGAGGGGAAAGCAAAGGTATGTTCCGGAATTCGACGGGATCTGCTTCGAAGACCGCCTTCCCCGAACCAAAATACCGGTAAAGATACAGCAGGCTGCGCGTCCCCAGCTCCATACTTATATGTAGGGTGGCCCAATAATAACAATCTTCCATAGAAACAACTCCCTTTGCAGTGCTTTCCATTTTATTCGATTATTTTTGTTTTTGATTTGCAGAATCCTCCTTCTGTGATTATTTTTTACCACCGTTGGCCCAGAAAATGGAGACAAGATTCACTTTCCAGAGACACCTCTTTTTTTCCTGCGCCCCTTTTCCCCCTTCTTATCTTTCGTGGCTTCAAGGCTTGCTTTAAGGGCTTCCACAAGATCAAGCACCTTTGGTGCGGGAGCGGTTGGGGGAACTGCAATTTCCTGTCCCTCTATCTTTGCATCGATGATCTTCTTGAGGGAGATGCGATACTCATCCTCGTATTTTTCCGGACGAAAATCTCCTGCCAGGTTTTCAATGAGATTTATAGCCATTTTGATTTCATTCTCGTGGAGTTTAACATTTTTCCGGAGTTCAGGGATTTCATCTAACGATCGGATTTCATCGTGATAATACATTATGGCCATCAGCAAGCAATCATTGTAAACCCGCAAAGCCACAAGAGATTCCTTGTTGCGAAGTCTTGCCTTGGCAATGGCGACCCGCTGTGTGTTGCGCATAGCACGGAGCAACAACTGATAGGCTTTTTCCCCGCCTTCATTGGGGGCGAGGTAATAAGGCTTTGCGAAATAAATCGGATCTATTTCTGCCAGGTTAACAAAATCCAGGATTTCGATGCTGTGCAGGTTTTCACCCGGGGTGGTCAGGAGTTCCTCCTCGACGATTATAAACCTACCCTTTTCATACTCATAGGCCCTTTCAATGTCATCCTGTGAGACAACCGTTTCACAGTTGGGACACTTTCTCTCGTAAATCAGTGGTGTATGACACTTCTTATGCAGGAAACGGAATTTGTAGTCATGATCCTCCACGGCGGAGTAAAGCCTGATAGGTATGTTTACCAAACCGAAACTGATTGTCCCCCGCCAAAGGGGCCGCATTAACATCCCCCCTTCATTTTCTGTTAGCCTTAGTCTGCCCTGAAAATACATCAAGTTTACCCGCCGGTCTACCGCTCGACTCCCGATTCCAGGCCGGACAGGACGACGGCTCGCTTCGGGACAGCTCTGGGATGCTGCGTAACAAGTTGCGAACTGCTT
>CADDZD010000094.1 GCA_902812385.1 Clostridia bacterium
CCTTCTCTACTTACCAGGGCTACTTCTCCTTCCAGGCGGGCCATTCTCTCCGGGCTCGAAAATATCGAGATCAGGGTCTCAATGCCTTCATCGTCGGGTGAGGAAATGATGTAATATAGTGCCCCATCTTTTCCTCCCACCACCTGGCATATGGTGTTTTTCTCCAAATAATCCGGAGTAATGCGGTAGTCGGGGCTGATCGCAAAGCTGCCCCCCGCCTCCGGCTTAATCGGCAACCCCTCGATACCCTCAGCTATACTAGCCAGTTTGTTATTGCGGGCAATGACGAAGAGGCAATGCTCGTTTCTAGGGAATTGTTTCCCGTCCATATATACCTTCCATTCAATCCCATTGCCGTAAACCTGCCCTACCCGGGCGGCCAGCAAAGCAGCCAGCGTCAGCTCGGAGGCAGAAGGATGCTCCGATAACCACAGCGCGACTCTTTGGCTCTTACCTGTTTCGCCGAGGTCAAAATAAGGGAAGTCGGCCCACCGCGCGGCATAGTAGCTTTTGCCGGGAGCCAGATAAACGCAGGTCTCCTTCTCAATAACCGACCAGGCTACCTCCTCGTATTTCTTCGAGCAGTCGGCTGTCCCTATGTCGTGGTAGAAGGCAAACTCGATATTCCATTCCGCTTTGTCAAGCTCATCACGGGGTATAAAAGCCTTCAGCTCACCCTTCTCGGCATTGCCGGCATTGAGCGCCAGGCTCTTCAAAGGACGCCCGTTGACATAAATGGTAACCGCCGAGCGGGTGGGATTGAGCAGCGAGGAATGCCGGAAGTAAAGTTGCACATAAGAGCCCGGACCGACGGCCCACCCCGGAGGTCTTCGAACCGTTATCGTGGTTCGCTGGTGAAAGGCTCCGGCCAGCTTTATTTCGGAATAACCGAGATCATTCAAGGTCAGGCTCCGCTCTCTTTCACGGCGTTGCTTTTGTTTTTCCGAGGGGAGGGTATGGCGGATAAAAAGCTCATCTTCTTCTGTTTGGCGTATAAGGTCGGTTGCAAGAGCCCGTACCGCCTTCTTTAAACCTTCATCACCGCTACCCGCGATTACAAGCCGGTAAAAACCCTCTCCATTGGGTCTAAGGGCGAGATATCCTGTGCTTTTTTCTTCCGTTGCCTTTCCCGGCTCCGTTTCAGGAGGATATCCGGTACCGATGAGCAACTGATTTTCTCCTTCTGCTGGCGGACCGGTGCTAACCCTGAACCTTTCCAGGCTGCCTCCCCCAAGCCTTCTTCCCCAATCCGCAGCCAGTTCCAGCATCGCTTCGATGTGTTCGGCTTCTGGCTCCGGCTTGAGATACCATACAGATTGAGCCGGAGGGCCGGCCAGATAATTCATAAAAGGGTATGGATAATCGCCCAGACGCGCTTTTCGGATATTTTGTTCCAGGTGAACCACAGAACTGTTAAGGATAACGACCCAGTTTGCCTTGTTATCCACATCCTGACATGTTTTCTCGATGCTCCTCTGGCTGGTAGAGATCTTTATCTCATTAAACCCTTCTCTAAGGATCTCCACCGGAATTGCTACCTGCCAGTTCGTGGGGCCGTTCCCCTCTTTAAACAGACGGCGACTGCTCAGGGGCCTTCCATTCAGACTCACCGTAATCGAAGAGTTCTCGCCCAGAATCGTTTCCGAACAAGAATACCAGAGATCCAAAAGGGCCCGCGTGGGATTTACCCCCGGCCTTAGCTCGAGCCAGTAGTACAGTTCGTTTATAGGTGCATTGAGTACCATATCTGTGGTAAACATCCTGATATTATAGATACCTACCTTATCCTCTACTGCCATTGACCCCCGAGGGAACAAAAAACCTAACCCAACAATTAACAGTAGAATAACCGCTGTCGCTTTTCTTACCATCATCTCGCCGACCTTTCCGTTTTATACCAGTAAAACGACCTGCCGGTAAATTTGTCTTTTAGCGAAACCCACACTGCCCTGAGGACCAGATACAGCCACAGCTGGCAGTAGGTGAAGTACATGAGGGAAGTGATCAACAAGTTATCAAGGTTGCCTTCACCGCGCTCCAGGCTCAAGGAGATAAATGTTTCCAGTATGAACAGGGCATAAGCCATTATCCAGATGACCAGAAAAGGCCCGGTTAGCGAAAGGCGAGCCAACCCCGTGAGCCCGAGCACGAATATGATATCAGAGACGATAACCGAGGTAAAAAAGATAGCGTAGGTAAAGAAAAAGTAGAGAACATCCCAAGCTATCCGCCGGCTGCGCAGCGCAATGAGGTGGCGCATATAATAGGAGATAACCCACATATTGCCGCGCGCCCATCTCGTTCGCTGCTTTATCCACACCTTGAGCTTTTCCGGCTCCTGTTCCCAGGTCACGGCTTCCGGTATCCACCTTATGCGGTACCCCTCGTTGTAGACCCTGATCGTAAGCTCGGTATCTTCGGTTAGGGCATCCAAGTGCCAGCCGCCCACGCGCTCCAGGACATCCCGCCGGATTATAAAATTGGTCCCGGTTATCGTGGTTAGCCCGAACCAGTGGCAGCGACCCGCCTGCACCAGCCACTGGAAGCTGACAGTCTCGATATTGATAAACCGGGTAAGCAGGTTTACATCACGGTTGCGGGTGCGGAACTTGCCGACCACGGCGGCGAGCCGTGGCTCCCCATGAATGGCCTCGACCAGATAGCGAATCGCCTTTCTTTCCGGAGTATTATCCGCATCATAAACGATGATGTAATCGCCCGTTGCCTCTTTAAGCCCGTGGTTGAGCGCATTTGACTTGCCCCGTGCCCCGACCGGAGGTACCAGCGTCACCACCTTGAGAAAAGAGTATACGGCCTGCTGACGCTGCAAAATCTCGCCGGTAGCATCGGTCGAACTGTCGTTGATAACGATTACCTCCAGCCGGTCTTTAGGGTAATCGCTGCGGCAGATGGCTTCTACCGTGCGCTCGATAACCAACTCTTCATTGTGGGCCGGAACCAGAACCGTAACCCGAGGATATTGCTTGATGCTGCTTTCTTTTTCCTCCTGTACCAGAGAGTGTAAGAAATAACGGTAACCTCCGTAAGTCAAAAATACATGGTACAGCAAAAGCATCCACATGGCTGCCATCGAACTGATAAAAAGAATATCCAGCACGGTCACTTTTGCATACACTACCTCTCTTCATACAGATACCGTCGCCTGGTCCTCAGCTTCCATACGATAACGACAAAAGATAAGAGCACAACGCCAATCGCGACCACTAGACCCACAACGCCGGCAATCAGCGCTTTTGGCCCCTGGTAGCGCGGCTCAACCTCCTCGATATCCACCGGCTTTACGGTCGTCTCCACGTAAATTTTCCCCGCGGCTCCCCATACCTTGAGATCCTGCCCCTGTACCCAGAAATCGGTATCCAAGAGCGAAATAAACTCATACCCTTGCTCTTTCAGGCCTTCGATGATCTCCTTCAGCCATTCCGGCGGCAAAAAGCCGTGATAAAACACGCAGGTGTCTGCATCGCGAAGGATCTTAAGCATCCGGGCTCTCTCCATTATCCGATCCGGCGAAAGCGGGTCTTCCGGATTAACGTAGCCCAGGGTTTCCGGGAACACGGTCATGCCCTTCAAGAGGTGCGATTTTATGATAAAAGGGGGATCAAGGGTAGCACGGTGCGTCTCGTCGCTTATCTGGATCTGCCCTACATAGGTGGAAAAATGCCTGGCTAGCTCACCGTAAGCCGCGCGGCTCATCGCGTAGTGCGGAGCCTCGAAAGCCACCGGATATACCCCGGCGCGGACAAACTCGGAAAGCCCCCGGTTGATTCTTTCCCTGGTGAAATCGGATTCTCTTTCCATAGGAGCATCTTTTTCCACATTCCAGAACTCAAAGCCCTCTCCGGTTTTCGGAGAGTATTCGTTGCTGTGCCAGCAGCCGTGCATGATGATCACCCCACCCGTCCTCGGCACCCGCCTCAGCACCTTTAAAAGTTCCCGGGCTTTACTAAGGCGAGCTTGCCCAAATGGACCTTGGTCATCTACCTGCTCAGACACCGCTTTGATTATCGACCTTATACCGCTCACACCATACACTGAGCGCATTTCGGCCAAATTAGCGATTTTAATTACCAAAACAGACAGAGGAAGATCAAAGCGGCGCGCACGGTCTACCTCAATCTCAAGTTCGCGGAAAAACCCACGACCGTTCAGAAAACCGTTGCAAACTGTATGATATTGATGTTGTAGCTGGAGGAAAAGATTGCCACCAAAACGGCCATCCAAAAAACCATGATAAGATCGAAATAGATGATATCCTGTCTCGTCGGTTCTTTATCTTTGCCTGTCATCGCTTTCCCTCTTTCATTCTGATCGTCTTCAATGCTTCCAACTGATCAAAAGCGTAAACGGTCAGACTAGCTTGATCGCCAAACCCGCCTTTTAAAATCCCTTCGTCTTTTATTTGAAAATCGAGCATCCTTTGGTAACAGAACTCGGCATTTTCTTGATCCCTTAGTTTCAAGAAAAGCTGACAAGCTAGCGCATATACACCTGCCGATTCTGCCTTTACCGCTGGCCTTCCTGAACGGTCATACGACACAAATATACGGCCGGCGGCGATCTCTTGTTCCAGAAATTCTCTAAAAGGCTCTATTCTTCCTCCCACTTCGAGGTAATTCATGTTCGTATGGATGTTTTCAACCATATTTACAATGGAAGGAAAAACATATTTTTCCTCTTTGTAGTCGTAAGCTGCCGGGAAAAAACCGTGCCTGTCTTGGGGTGCCGCTCTAAGTATGCTCTTCACCTGTTTAACCGGCCGGTCAAAACGGGAGTCGCGCCTTGACAGCTTCTCCAGGGCCGGCACATCGATAAAGAAAAGGGATATCCGGTCGGCGGTTTTTCGGCTTTTCGCATCATAAAAATCGACCAATTTCCCGCTGTCAACCTCGTATCTGGATATCGATCGGGCCAGTTCGGTTCTGAACCGATCATACTTACCGCCGCCGTCTAATGCGGACAAAACCCGGATTATACGGAGCTCATCCACCAGTGACGTAGCCTTTTCCGGTATACCGCCATCAAGCCGCCAGGCGTAATAGCCCTCCCGAGTTTTGAAGCTTTTAAAAGTCGCCTTCAGTGCAACTGCAATGAGATTTTCATTTCCGGCCAGCACCGCATATTCTAGAAGCTGGCCCATGCTCTCCAGAAGCGCATAGTTCGAAGGGTAGCCTCCTTCCAACTTCTGGACAATCAACCCCTGTTCGCTGGCAAGGCTTTTCCGCACCATCGACAAAGCCAACTCTTCTTCCTTGCACAGCGGATCTACTTGCTTTAAAGCCGACACGAGATCGTTTCCCGCTTTGCCACGACACCCTGTTATAAACCCGGTTATAAATATTAGAAGAGCCAAGACGATCAGCGGAAAAAACAGACCCGCTCTAATATTAGTTTCAATCCTTCGTAGGTAGGCTGGAAACGGGTGAATGAGCTTCGGTTTCATTTAGACCCCTCCGAGTTTCAATTCTTCGTAGGCAGGCTAAAAACACTCCTGGACGACCTTGAAGACATCGACGTTCCGGAGTTTCAATCCCTCGTAGGTAGGCTAAAAACCTTTAGATTATGGCTGAATCTCCAGCATCCACGGTCGTTTCAATCCCTCGTAGGTAGCCTGGAAACTTCTAGAGGTAGTGGCCCGCTACCCTAGACCGTCACGCCAGTTTCAATCCCTCGTAGGTAGGCTGGGAATGCTTTGCTCGCAGGCGCGTTCTAAGCCAGCCTTCACAGGCCTGTGGGCGCACCGTGGTAAATCTCCGGTTGCGCTTCGCGGCCTCAAAGGGGCGCTTCCGGCCCCCAGTGAGAGCCTCGGCACCCCTTTAATGCCCTCTTGTTGGGCGCTACCTAGCCGGGGATTTTCTCCAGTAGCCGCAAGATCATGGAGGCCGCCTCGGCCCTGGTCACAGGCTTATCGGGTCTGAAGGTGCCATCCGTGTAGCCGGAGACGATACCAGCTTTTGCAGCGGTGTTAATGGGGTCCTTCGCCCAAGCCGGGGTGGTCGTCGCATCAGCGAAGACCCGCGTCTGACCGGCAAGCGGCACTTTCTTGGCTTCCACTACGCGGCTGAGGATGGCCGCCAGCTCCACCCGCGTAATGGGGTTAGCCGCCTTGAAGGCTACGCCGCCGTTTACCGGGTAGCCTTTCAGCAGGCCCTCCCTGGCTACGGCGGCCACGGGGCCGCGTACCCAGGCCGGGATCTCATCCTTGTCTACGAAGGCCAGGGCCGCTTCGTCCCCCAGCGCTAATTTCAGCGCTCGCTGCAGGATGGAGGCTATTTCCGCTCTCGTGATGGTTTTCTCAGGCTGGAATGTGCCGTCCGGGTAGCCAGAAATGACACCCATCCCGGCCAGCTTGAGCACGGTGGCCTCCGCCCAGTGGCCAGCCATGTCTTTGAACGCATCTTTAAAGTTGGATGCAGAGTTAATTTCCGGTTTGAGTTTAATGAGATGACAAACTCGAGGTTTCTCAATGCGGGCATCTAAGGTTCCAGATGGTATACTACCCACAAGGACGATGTAACCACCATCAGTAGTTTGTTGAACACAGAAAGCACGCGCCCCTTCTTCGAAAGTTTTTTCCCAAAGTCTGTTGCCGAAAGCGTCGGTCTTAATTACATAGCCACCATTAAACACCTCACCTGCAAGAACATAGCCGCCATCGTTCGTCTCTTGTAGGAACCAGCCGCTACTAAACGCACCCATAGGACCACTAAAGGTTTTCTCCCAAAGTTTGTTGCCGAAAGTATCAGTTCTAATTAAAGCAAGGTTTGTGGTATCTTTGGTCTCGACCGAGCCCACAAGGATATAGCCATTATCGGCGGTCTGTAGCACAAGCTTACCATAATCATGTCCTTTTCCTCCGAAACTCTTTTCCCAAAGCTTGTTACCACAAGCATCGGTCTTAAGAATAAAGACGTTAGTGTCGGCAGGATCAAGCCTCACACTACCACTTACTATATACCCACCGTCAGTAGTCTCTTGGACACACTCACTGTACCACTGTCCCCTTTCTCCGAAAGTCTTTTCCCAAAGCTTGTTTCCACAAGCATCGGTTTTTAGCAAGAACATGTCCGCGCGCCATTCAGAACGCCTATCTGTGTGCCATACATATTGTCTGGAACCAGTGATAATAAAGCCGCCATCCGCCGTTTGCTGGACAAAAGTACCCCGAGCAGAAGGAGTAGAACGATCTCCCTCAACCTCAAAGACCTGCTCCCAGAGTTTATTACCAAAAGCATCAGTTTTAACAAGGAAAAAACAAGGGCCGAGAAGGGAGGGTAGTGCATTGAATATGTGACCGAGTATTATATAGCCACCATCGGCTGTTTGTTGAACACAGGAGCCCACAGCACAATCCCTAAGATCCCTGCTAAAGATTTTTCTCCAAGTTTCTTTGCCTGAAGCGTCGGTTTTGATCAAACAAATGTCACACCGCCCTCCGCTCTCCTTGCGATAATAGTCACCTGTCGTGCCCACGATTACGTAGCCTCCGTCAGCGGTCTGCTGGGCGAAATATCCAAAGAAATCCCAATCTTCCCGACTTCCCTCAAGAATTTTTTTCCACTCTACTTCTGGAGTTTCAGCTGCTAAAGCCTGACCAGCTTTAAATTTGAGAGAATATCCAGCTATTAGGGTAAAGAAGACAAAGATTAAGATTACTAACCTGCTCACAGAGAGTTCAGAGCAACACTGCCTCCCGACAATAGGTGGCTTATTCCAACTTCTAATGAACAACACTCTGACATATCCCCCTTATCTGTTAAATTCAACCCAGGACCTCAAAACGTTGGCAGGAAAACTTTTGCCTGGGTTGGTAAAGTCCAAAAGCGGTAGCACTTCCAGAAAAAACCCCGCCCCGGCAGCCTGATCTTCGCCAGCCTTCCCAGTGCCGGCACCTGGAAGGCACCGCGGTTACTGGCGGAGTGGGACTGTTTCAATCCCTTGTAGTTAGGCTGGAAACCGAGAAAGAGCCTTGAGAATCCGGTTTGCGCACCCTTGTTTCAATCCCTCGTAGGTAGGCTGGAAACTCTTGTTACCCAATTCCCACGCTTACCCCTAAAAACGGTTTCAATCCCTCGTAGGTAGGCTGGAAACCCGGTCTTTTGCGTGGAAAAAGGGATTTCTCTCGATCGTATCAATCCCTCGTAGGTAGGCTGGAAACCTTTTTCGTCGACTTGCCGCAGACGATGCCGGCCAGGTTTCAATCCCTCATAGGTAGGCTGGAAACCTCTCGTATTTTCGTTTGTAATGCTGAGCTTCATCGTGTTTCAATCCCTCATAGGTAGGCTGGAAACCCGGCTGTATCGTATCTGCTGCTGGTGGTATTCGTGTTTCAATCCCTCATAGGTGGGCTAGAAACTGAGATGTCCCTCGAGGACTGCGTGAAGGTGGAGCTGTTTCAATCCCTCATAGGTAGATTCTGCTGAAAAAAGCAATTTCCTGATTACTCTTCTATAGGTCTGTGGGTTGTTCCTTGATAACTTGATCATGGTTTGGCACTACCGCTTGGCTTAGATCAGCTTGGCTACCCGGTTCAGGTT
>CADDZD010000095.1 GCA_902812385.1 Clostridia bacterium
GCCTCCTGCTTATGCTACAATATTAGCGGCACTTGCCGGAGGCCAAAAGATGGTTATAATAATCTTATCTAAAAAATATGCTTTTGTGAGTCGAATAAATACTGTTGACTTCACCGTTCAAGTCAAGGGGGTTTAACGGGTTGGGTGTTACCGCCGTTGTTCCGGCTTATAACGAGGTCTCGACGATCGGATGCGTGGTCGAAGTCTTACGGCATGTTCCCCTGGTTGACGAAGTTATTGTTGTGGACGACGGCTCCCGGGATGGCACCGCCGAGGCGGCGAGAAAGCACGGGGCGGTGGTGCTCGAGCTTCCCGAAAACTGCGGCAAGGGTGCCGCCATGACGGCGGGTGCCCGGCAGGCAAAAGGGGATATTCTCCTCTTTCTCGACGCCGACCTGGAGGGCCTGACACCGCGGCATGTCGTCGATCTCCTTGAACCCGTGCTCAGGGGAGAAGCGGACATGACGGTGGGGATATTCAAAAGCGGGCGCAAGCCCACCGATTATGCCCAGGTGCTGGCGCCGTCCATCTCCGGCCAGCGGGCGATGAAGAAGGACCTTTTCCTGGCGGCGGGTGTTGGAACAAGCCGCTTTGAGGTGGAGGTGATGCTTACCCGCTTTGCCCGGGAGAGGGGACTGCGGGTCAGGCGGGTGCCCCTTGCCAACATGACCCATGTCATGAAGGAGGAAAAAAGGGGGATCGCCCGGGGCGTAGTCGAGCGAATGGGGATGTACAAGGATATAACCTGTTATTTCTGGAAAGCGAGGCGGGTGAACAGAGCCATGCGGCCGGCCTTCATGCTTGTGGCCCTTTTTCTGGGGCTGTCCCTGATCGGGTACAACCTCTTCTACATAAAGAATATCAAGACGGCCCGGGCTGAAGTGAGCCGCCTCGTGCATTTGAAACTCTGGGGAGAGAAACGGCGCATCCTGGTGATCTCTCCCCACCCGGACGACGAGTCACTGGCCGCAGGTGGGCTGATCGCCGAGGCGGTCAAAAACGGCTGCTCCGTCCACGTAGTTTTCCTCACGAGCGGGGACGGGTTCCAGCGCGGCCTGGAGATTTACAGGCGAAAGCTAAACCCCGGCCCCACTGAGTTTCTGGAGTACGGACGGCAGCGGATGGCCGAGGCGGAAAGCGCCTTGCACCGGCTGGGGCTCGGGCCGGAAGACATCACCTTTCTCGGTTATCCCGACGGCGGGCTGGACAAGATCTGGGAAAAATACCGGTCTCCAGGTGAGCCGTATTTTTCCCCGCGAACGAAGCAGAGCGCAGTTCCGTACAGCGAGGCCCTCTCCCCCGGCGCTCCTTATACCGCACCAAGTATTGTGAAGGACCTGGTGTCGGTCATGGGCGACTTTCAGCCGACCGACATTTTCCTGCCGGATCTTGAGGACGGCCACCCGGATCACCGGGCGGGCGGGGCTTTGGCCATCACCGCGGTTGCAGCCTGGGAGCAGGGGGGCGGGCAACACGCTCCCAGGTTATTCTCCTACCTCGTTCACGCCGGATTGTGGCAGCTTGTCCCGAAGGTTGACAGGAACACTCTGCTGCTGCCGCCGAGAAACTTTCTGGAAAGGGGCACGAGATGGTACACCCTTACCCTGACCCCTGCCGGGTTGCAGCAGAAAAAACAGGCCCTGGCGAGCTACCACAGCCAGATGAAGGTGATCTCCAGCTTCATGAATAATTTCCTGCGTCCCAACGAAATTTTCAGCGAGGTCCGCATTGCCGATGTGAAACTGCGCGAGGGGAGACAAACAGTCGGGGCAGACACATTTTCCCGGCAGCCGGTGCGGGTGAATGGAGGCCTTTAATTGCATCAGTTAATGTATGGCCTGGAAGAAGAGGTCTTTATCACCGAACCCGAAAGGCCGACCCTGCAGTCCCTGTTTTACCTGGCACGGCTCGTCTGGCGAGCGCCGCGCAAATATTATGCCCACACCCACTGCAATTTCACCCGGGGAAAGGACCTGCGCTTCGGTTTGATGAGCGGTGTGGAAATTTCCACCGCCGCCCATACCGACAAGAGGGCACTGCTCGAGGACCTGGCCGGGCGCCGGGGCGCTCTGGCCGGTGCCTGCTCCGGTCTCATCGTTCCCCTCGGCCACCTGCTGGATCACCCGGAGCCCACCAACATCTGTGGCATGCACCTGCACGTCAGCGGTTTTCCCGATTTTGAGCGGGCGTACCGGAACGTCATCTATTTCCTCCCCCTGCTGACCCTGCTGGTGGCCAACGCCCCCGGTTTCGGGGACAGCTTCTACGGCCCATCCTTCCGCCTGGCGGAGGCTTTTGCCATCGGGCCGCTGCGGGAGGACAGGAAATACCGTTTCCAGGACGTTATTCTTTCAAAGCGCCTGGGGACCCTGGAGATCAGGGCCTTTGACCCGGTCTGGGATCTCGGCAGGATTCGCCTCCTGCTCGACTGCATCGAGGCCGTGCTGCAGACCGGCAGGACATACCCCGGTACGCCCGAGACCTACAACCGCCTCCGGCTCCTGGCGGCCAGAGAAGGGTACTGCGAGGAATTGCAAGAAATCTACCGGGAGTTAAAGGAACTGGTTCCGGTTCCGGAGAAATTCTTCCTGGAACCGCCAGCTCTCAAGGTGTGGGAGTTATACAGGGAGGGCGGAATTTTAGCGGCTTATTCCGCCCTGGATAACGCCTATCGGGGAGGCCCGCTGGAACCCCGGGAACTCCCGCCGATGAAAGTCAGCGGGTTGAAAATCATCGCCGGTGTGTGCGGGTACGCCCTGCCCCGCCTCCCCTACAATCTGCGGAAGGTGTGGTTGGAGTGGTAAGGTATTTTTTAATTGCGATCTTCTCCGTTGTTTTCATATGCCTGATCACACTCCTGTATTTGCGGAAAGTCTGGTTTTACCGCGATCCCGTGCGGGAATGCCCCAGTGAGGACGGAGTGATCGTCGCCCCCGCCGATGGGCAGGTCATCTACATCAAGCCCTTCCGGAACGGGGAGGTCGTCTCCGAAAAACTGGGCCGCCCGATCAAGGTTGAAGAGATCACCAGGCTTCCGGCCTACGGGGACCGGGGCTGGATCGTCGGCATCTACATGTCCCCGCTGGACGTTCACTTCAACTACTCGCCCGTAGCGGCCCGGGTCGAGGAAATGGTTCACACCCAGGCCCGGGTCAACCTCCCCATGGTCGACCTCTGGGAGTACATCCGCCTCACCTACTTGAGGCAGGCCATCGACCTCTTCGGCCACCGCTACCGGCTGGTAAACGAGCGGCTGACCATCTTCCTCGACGCCGGGGGGTTGAAGCTGGCGCTGGTGGAAATCGCCGACAGGTTCGTCAACAAGATCAGGGCTTTTATCAAGGTGGGGGACCGCCTGCAGCCCGGGCAGAAGATTTCCTTTATAGACCGGGGTTCCCAGGTGGACCTGGTGATCTTCCGGGAAGATGTCCAGTTCACGGTCCGGGTCGGTCAGCAGGTATATGGGGCCCAGACAATCTTAGCCCGTTACCAGGTTGCAGGCGGGGAAGCAACTTGACTCCAGAATATGTCTATTTCCTGCTTTTCGTGCTGCTGCTGATCGAGGGAATAGGGGTTCCCGGCATCCCCTTTGAGGCGGTTTTTCTGGCAGCCGGTTACTTTATCCAGACCGGGGAAATGAGCTTTGTAGGGGCGGTTGCGGTGGGTACATTAGGCAACCTGGCGGGCAACCTCATCGGCTACTGGCTGGGGGCCAAAACGGTTCCCGTACTATTGAGAAGGTTCACCCGCTCCTGGGGGATGGAGCGCGGCCAGAATATCGCCATGTCATGGTTTGAAAGGTACGGCGCGGCGGTGGTGGTGATCTCCCGCTGGTTCGGCCTGATCCGCACGCCGACCATCGTGGGGGCCGCGGCGATGGGGATGAAACCCGGCCCTTACACCTTTTACTCGGCCATTGGGGCCTTCACCTGGACCCTGGCCTGGCAGTACGCCAGCTGGAAGGGGCTTGGCATTCTGGCAAGGTGGTGGCGCTGCTACCGTCAGCACTCCACCTGGTGGCTGGACACGCTGCTGATCGCCGGCCTGGTTCTCGTGACAGGTATCCTCATTTTCATGTATTGCAAAAAGCACTTAAGAACAAGGAAAAAACCATAAAGCTCAGGCAGTATCCTGCAACCCGTCATCCTGTTGCCCGGACGTGCTCTTTCCTCAGAAGGCAGATTCTGTACCGGGCAATTATTATCAGTCCGATCCCTTCAGCGCATCGTTTGCTCATATTTTACCATAAGCTGGAATATAAATGAGAGAGGGGTATGCCGCTGAGGGGGGAAGCATCATGTTGGTTCGCTTCAAGGAGCGGCAGTTTCCTGTGCGGGGACTGGCCGTTTTTTTTGTATTATTCTTATGCCTGCTGGGATTCTGGGGGATGGTGGAGATCCACCGGGCCTTGTTATTGAAAATCGTCTCTTACCCTGACCTGCTGGAATGGGGCCTTGGGGGCGGCGGTGGGAAATGGGAGGAACATTCCCTGCTAGGCGGCGCCCTGATCTGCCTGACAGGAGTTGATGCCGGGTACCTGCCGGGCATCCTGGAAGCGGGCCTTCCTGCCGCCGCCTTCGGCGGCGCCACAACCACAACCTTTGCCGGGGGCCGGACCTGGGAAACAGGGGAACAATCCCTCAGCCAGCAGGTTGTTACGGAAAATGAAGCTGCAGGCTGCGAGGTCGCCATCTACCACACCCATAATGCCGAGACCTATATCCCCCTGAGCGGTAAAAGCAGGGTAGACGGGAAGAACGGGGGGGTCAGCCTGGTGGGCGAGGAAATGGTGAAGGTCCTGGCAGAGGCGGGGATCCGGGCGGTTCATGACCTGACCATACACGACTACCCCGATTTTCCCAGATCCTATATCAGGTCGGAGGCAACCGCCCAGAGGCTGGTGCGGGAAAACCCCGGGCTCAAGGTATTGATCGACCTGCACCGGGACGCAGGCCTGCCGAAAAAGGAGACGGCCAGGGTCGGCGGGGAGGACGTGGCGCGGATCATGCTGGTGGTGGGTAACGGTGAGCGCCTGGCAAACCCTCACTGGAGGGAAAACTACGTCTTTGCCCAGTCGATAGCCCACCGGCTCGAAGAGAGGTATCCCGGGGTTCTGAAGGCCGTGAGGTTGAAGGCCGGGCGCTACAACCAGCACATCTCCCCCCATGCCGTCCTGGTGGAGGTGGGTAGCGACAAGAACACCCTGGCGGAGAGTCTGGGAGCCGCCCGGTGCCTGGCCAACGTGCTGGTGGAACTGCTCGAGGAATCCAAAACCGGCGGGGAAAGCTGACAAACCGTGGCCGCCTCTACCGGCGCCATGGTTTGTCATTGGTCAAATTCGTACTGTTGGTGTTACAAGGTGACATGTTGGTCTAATCGACTTAAAAATAGATCTGTTTAACTTTGGCTTTAAGGGGAATCAACTCTCCCACCGTATGTTTGGCAGGGTTATGATCAAGCACCTGCCTGATGGCGCCCGCCAGGAGGGCCGGATTGCGGTCCTGGAAGACGTTCCTGCCGATGGCAACGCCCCTTGCTCCGGCCTTGGCGGCATCCGAGATCATGGCCAGGAGTTCGGCGGTGGAATTCATCTTTGGCCCTCCCGCAATAACCACCGGGATGTTCACCGAACCGGTAACCCCGGCGAAGGTCTCCGGTGAGCCCGTATAGTTTACCTTGACGATGTCCGCCCCCAGCTCCTCGGCAATCCTGGCGGCATGGCAGATCCTGGCGGGATCGTATTCACCGCCGGGTGTTCCGTCCCTGACGTACATCATGGCCAGGAGCGGCATCCCCCACACTTCGCACTCCTCCGAAATCCTGCCCAGGTCGCGGAGCATCCGCGCCTCGAATTTTCCTCCCAGGTTGACGTGGGCCGAGACCGCGGTAGCGCCCAAGCGGATGGCGTGTTCTACCGAGCATACCGGTTCTTTTCTGGTGGAATCGGGAGACAAGGCGGTGGACGCCGAGAGGTGGACGATGAGTTCGCACCCGCCGGGATTTATGAATTCCGTGATCCGGCGGGCAAGCCCCTTGTGGAGGATCACGGCGTCCGCCCCGCCTTCGGCGACGGATTTCACCGCCTGCCGGATATCTTCAAGGCCGGGCATGGGGCCCATGGTTACGCCGTGGTCCATGGGGACGATGAATACCCGCCGGGACTGTTTAAACAGGCGTTTTAAACGGATCTCCTTTCCTTTCACTGCTGCTTATCCCTCCGGTGCTATTTCTCGATAATGGTTTCCTCCACTTTGATGCCGACGTGACGCCCCGGCTCACAGACGTGGGCCAGCAGTTCGTCGCCCGGGCGAATTGCGGTGGCGTTCCGGGGTTTCCCGTCCGATCCCATCAGCCTGATGTGCCAGTCATCCTGGACGATGACATTGAGTTCCCTGCCTGCCGCTTCACCCTTGATCAGCAGAAGCGGCCTCGCCTCTATCTTGACCCGGCCGACGGTGAGTTCCCGCGCCTCCCCTTTTGTGTTAACGCAGAGAACCCTGCTCCCCGCTGCCAGGTCGGTGATGTATTCTGCGGTGTTGCCGGGCATCCAGACGTAGGAGTGGACGGCGCCGGCATTCACCCTGAAGGGGCGCAGGTTCATGTAGGGCAGGTAGTGGGTTTCGGAGCAGACGAAGATCCCGCCCCCGGAAGTGGAGCCTACGATCATTCCCTCTTCCCGGTTCATCAGGCCGGTGGTATCGATGCATGCCCGCATCCCCATGCCGGCGTGGCGGACCCCGGTTACAACCAGTGGCTGCAGCTGCAGGGAATGGATGCTTTCCCGGGATAGATAATCAACGAGCTTTTGAATTTCGAGCAGGTCCGTCCCGGCAAACAGGACTCCGTCGCTCCCCCGCTCGAGCACTCCAAAGGCCACTTCCATATCTTCGCAGGTAGTGACTTTCCTTAAGAGAACGGTTCTTCCCTCTTGCAGCCTGGCTATGATCAATTCCAGGGGGATGTTGGTGGGCAGGTCGAAATCCACGACCGCATAATCAAACCGGGGGGCGTCCTGCCACGCCCGCTCCAATGACTCGCTTCCCTTGACATCAAGGAAAACGCAGGTCTTGCACCCGCGTTTCCCTGCAGCTTGCAGGAGTTCCTGCCGCTCCGACAGCACCGTTTCTCCGCCGGCGATTCCGTCCAGGTCCGCTTCATTGAGGATTTCTGTAATCAGCTCCGTCTTGCAGGGGTAGTGTCCATCCCTGCGCTGGTCAACAGAGACCACGACTTTTGTGACCGGCGAGTTGTTCACCAGGCCCCAAATATCCTGGCGTGAAAGGGGGATCTGCCGGCCGTCGAACCAGATTTCTCTTGTGTTTATTCCCATAAATTTAATAACTCCCTTTGATCCGTTCTTTTGCAAGTCCTGCAAGCAACTCCTCTAACCTTCCACGGCTTCTTTAAAATAAACCTGGTCAATGTCAATAACTTTTTCGGGCGAAGCGCCGACCGCAATCAGGGTCACATCGGCCTTTGCAGCCCCTTTTGGCGCAGGCCCGGCAACGAAGGAGACCGGTGAAAACTCACCGGGCTGCAGGCTGCTCAACTTCACCCCGGTTGAGTAAGGCGTCCCCAGGATCGTATCCTGGTCATTCATAAAGGTAACGGTAGCAGAAAAAAATCCCGTCGGGGAATTGCTGGCTGCACCAAACCCGACTTCATATTTTTTACCGGCCTCGATGCCGGTTATGATCGATTGGGATATGGCCGACATGGGAGGGGAAAAGCGCGCAAGAAATTTCTCGCCGGTATCCGCCGGACCGGTCGTCCCCCCGGATGCCAAAGCTGAAACCGGAGCAAAACTGACGCTGCCTAACAGTGTTCTCCATCCGAATTCATTCGCTTGATACGATTTTTGATCTGCCACGCCTGATTCTCCTTTCTGCTTTTTGACTGAGGGTACTTTAACCGATACCCTCTGCTGTTTACCATGATATGTGAAGGTATGGCAAATTGTTACAATCTTGCATTCACAGTGCCTCCTTAAATTGCGATAAACCGCATCCCTAAGCTTTCACTGCACTATCAATCTATTAACCGGGATTCGGAGGTGTGCCGGCAGTTAAACTTTGAGGCCCGCCTGGATGGTGGCGGTCCTCCGAAGATTCCCGGTATTTCAAAAGCTGTTAAACTATCCTACTTTAATATTGTGATCCCCGGAACTATTTGCCCGGGAAATCAATGTTGATGTCGAGATCCTCGAGCAGGTCCCAGACAGCCTTTTGGATATCCTCCGCTACGGTGTTACCCTGCAGCGCCCTGTTAATTTTTTCCGTGAATTTGTTGACGGCATTCTTGATCTCTTCACTGGCCATGTGGCTCCCTCCTTTCCCGCGGGTTCTAAAATAGGGTATTCCAGATGAGAGGCGAATGTTACAAAGATTTCCATTTGTTAACAGCCATTATACCTTGCAGGATTTCAGGTACTTTTTCTGCCGCATTTCCTGGGTGGAATAAAGATACTGCGGTTTTCCCACCACCCCTACCTCCAGCAGTTCACTGCGATCATAAAGGGTTCCCTTGGGA
>CADDZD010000096.1 GCA_902812385.1 Clostridia bacterium
TTCTCTGCCCGGCGAGAGAGCCTGACCTTAAAGATTGAGTTCTCTTTTGAGGTCATCCCAGTCTATCCATTCTCCTCGAGCTACTTCGGCTTTGCCGGCCTCTATGTCGGCAACCTCCTCGGGGGTTAGCCCTTCCTCTAGCTCTCGTGCGTAGTCGAGCAAGAGTTTTAGTTGCTTTGCCGAGAGACGGCGTATTATTCTTTCTAATTCTTCCTGAATAACACTCATAGTTGAACCTCCTTGTTGCACTGCTTTACGAGGATGTACCGAATTTCGCAGAAATTGAGGTGGCGGTTCCGGAGCCCCAGCTAAAATGGGGTTGAGGAAAAGACAAACTTAAGGAGCAACCGCCAATGTCAGGATACCACAAAACGGTGGGAGTTGGAAGGGACATCGAGCCACCGGAGGTAGCCAAAATCCGGCTGAGCTCCACTCACGGTTGCTCGGTGCAAAGGAGAAAAAGAACGTGCTGCTCTCGGGGTAGGGCCTACTGGGTTATTATTTTCTGCCGACGTACAACCCGTACCTGCGAGGTCAATCCGTGGGTGGCGGAAATGATGATTACGAACCTGGAAAAGCCCTTAAAAAGATGGAGCAGCAGGCAGAAATGAGCGGGTTAATTAAAGGCAGGGCCGAAGGTGAGGCCAGGGGCAAGGTTGAGAAAGCGCCTGCTGGAGCAAAACGAGGGGGGCGCGGGCGCCCTGCCGTTTATACCCAGGAGTGAATAATTTTTCGGCGCCTGAGCAGGAACTTGTAAACCCATGTCGAAATAATAAACTAGTATAGTAAACCCAGAGCTGCTGTGGGGAAAGTAAAATAACGGAAGCGCAATGCAACCACGAAGGTTGCCCCCCACCGAAAGGAGGGATTTCCTTCGTGGTTTTCTTTTTGCCCGGAAATTGAAAGTCCTTAAGCCAAGCCCATGAGAAAGGAGCGATCCGGCTTGCGGTGGGTTCGGTCGTTTTCAGGTGTTCTTCTGGCGGTAGTCCTGGTGACGGTCTCCGTTTTTCCAGCTTTTGCTGCCGCCTCAAGGAAGGTTACGGTTCCAGAATACTATTACGGAAAAAGGGGGTTTCTCGAGCTTAAAAGCGACACCGTCCGGGTCCCCTCACCGCCGCGGCGCGTGGTGGTGCTGTGGCCCTACACGGCGGAAATCCTGAAGGCACTGGGGGCCGAAAAGGCGGTTGTGGCGGTATGCGACAACGCAAAACAAAAAGAATGGCCATCTTATGTAAAGAAGTTACCTACAGTGGGCACCGGCTACCAGCCGAGCGTGGAAAAAATCCTTGCCTTGCGCCCGGATCTCGTAGTCGGTTATATCAAGCCGGGTTCCAATGTCAGAACACAGCTTGAGCGGGCCGGAATCCCCTGCCTCCATATCTGGGGATACCACCCGCCCCTCCTGTCCAAGGAGGTCCAAACACTGGGTTTGGTTTTTGACCGCCGCCCGGCAGCGCAGAATCTGGCGAGCTACATAGACAAGTGGCTGAACATGGTGCAGGAGAGAACAAAGAAACTCTCAGCAAAACAGAGGCCGAAGGTCTACTGGGAATGGGGGGCAACTCCCTGGAGTTCTGTGGGTTCCGGTTCGACGGGCGACCTTTACATCAAATGGGCGGGAGGAAGGAACATTGCCCCGGAGCAGGGAAGCTCATGGCCGGTCGTCTCGCCCGAGTGGGTTGCCGCGCAGAACCCGGACGTGGTCATCAAGTGCGTCAGCGCCCCCGCAAGCGGCTGGAAGGGAGATGCTAAGGCTCTCGACAAAGTACGCAAGGAGCTTATGAACCGCCCGGCGTTGAGGAACAGCAATGCCGTGAAAAAGGGGCGTGTTTACCTCATCGACAGCACGCTGATGTACGGGCCGCGAGAGGTTGCCGGTCTCTGCTATGTGGCTAAGTGGCTGCAACCGGAGCTGTTTCGCGATGTGAACCCGGATGCGGTACACAAAGAGATGCTCAAGAAGTTTTACGGGGATGAACTTAAAGGTATATGGGTCTACCCGCTGAAATAGCGTGTTCTTATCCCGAAAAGCAGCTTTCTAACCCTGAATAAATAAAATTTAAGGAGGGTCTTCACAAAGTGAAAGGTTTGCGTTTACTTCTACTTGTACCTGTGCTGGCGCTCTTAACCTTCGGGCTGGTCGGAAGCGCCCACGCCGCCACCACGAACAAGGCGCTGTGGTGCCCGAACGTGGTGGCGGACGGCACCGCCCAGCAGCTCGGGACGCTCCGGATTTCCGAAGACAATGCGGGGAGTATCAAAAACGGGGATTGGGTAACTGTCGCTCTTCCCTCGTACACGGAAATGAGCGAACTTAGGGTTTATACTTCTGGGCTGTTTTCAATCTTGCCCACAACGATAAAGGTCACTGATAATGGCTTTTCGGTAAACGACGGAGTTTATAACCTTGGCGAAGAGTATTCCTTTGGCACCGAAGTACCTCTTTACGCTGCAGGAGAGAAAAACGAAATGTCTATTTCTGTTATCAGTAAAACGAGCTTTAACCTTGTAGTTAAGAGGACGTGGAACCCGGCTGCAACCTCAACGCTAGTTACGCTTGTTGTCTGGGACAAGGTCTTCATCAAACCGGTGGCGCCTGAGGATCTAGAATCCTCAGACATCAAAGTGACGCTCGACGCGCCTTCAACCGCTGGCTTCACTTCAGGCACGGTGACCATCGGCAAGCTCCTCACGGGAGGCGGGAGCACGATAACAGCGGATTCACCGACCAGCGTCACCGAAAATGGCGGGGATATCGCCCGGATCACGCTGAAGGAGGACTCGCCAGGGGCACTGAAAAAGAACGCTGATGTTTTCCCGAACGGTGAGACGGTGAAGCTCGTTTTGAGCCCCGGCTTCACCTGGGACGAGGTAACCCTCATTCCGCAGGGGGGCTTTGCAGGCGGAAGTGTGTATAAAGCTGTCTATACCGAGAGAAACGGCTGCAGCGCCCTCTACCTCAAGATTTTGAAAGATAGCAGCGCTTCAGATGCACCCGGTGGAGGGAAATTACCGGGGCAGATCGTCATCAAGGCTTCGGTCAAAGCAAACGAGCCCTTCACCACCGCCCGTGATGTGAAGGTCACCTACGGCGGCACCAACCCCGGCGTTGGTGGTGAAAAAGTTGCCGAGGTAATCGTGGCGAAGTACCTTACCTCCGGCCTTACCGTTGCGGCCAAAAACGCACTTGACGCAACGGCCGGGCGTACCAATCAGCAGATCGGTAACATCACCATCGCCGAAGGAATGCCGGGCGACCTCCCCAAGGGGAGGCTGATCACCCTCACACTCCCTGAAGGAGCAAAGTGGAACCGGGTGCCTGACGTGACCCTTGAGGGGGGGAACGGAAAGCTTGAGTTTCGCGAGGTCAGGAATGAGGGGAAGGCAGTGACCTACGCCGTCTCTCAAGCCTCTTCGAAACGCACGATCTTCTGCTTCAAGAACGCCACCGTCGACCTGGCGCTCGGCGCCCCTGAGGAGCTGACCGTGACCGTTAAAGGCCCCGGCGTCAACAGCACCGTGACCGTGGCCAACGTCCAGGCGCCGGTGGCCGTATCTGCCGCGGGCGGCTCCGTCCGCATCGGGGCTCAGGAGCAGGCGGTGGGCAATCTCACCATCCAGGAGAACCTCCTGGGGGCGCTCCGGGCCCGGGACGCCGCCGGGAACCGGGCGATCCTGAAGCTCAGCCTGCCGTCCGGTGTGCGCTTTGCCAAAAAGCCCACGGTGGCAGTGACCGCGGGCGACCTGGAGATCGACGGCGCCGGAGTCAGGCTTGAAGACGGTGACCGCAGCCTGGTGATCCCGGTGAAGCAGTCCAGCGCCACACCCGTAGAGAAGCAGGTAACGGCAAAGGAAAGTTCTGCGGAAGAAGGCACCGGGCAAAGCACTGAGGGAACCGCTGCCGAGCAGGTTGGAAGCACCATTACGGTGCAAGAAGTTTGCCTCACGGTGGACCGCACCCTGCCCGAGGGAGACATCACCCTCGAAGTGACGGGGAGCGCCCTGACCGAGACAGGAAGTCTCTTCTCCGAGCCGTTCAACAAGCTCACCTGCGTCCTGGCGAAGTGCCTTACTGCTGCCCCGGCGGCGGTGAAGGCCCAGGTGGTCTTCACCATCGGGAGCAACAAGTACCTCGTTGGCAACGAGGAAAAGGAAATGGATGTGGCGCCTTACGCCAAAGACGGCCGCACCTATGCCCCCGTCAGGTATCTCGCCTACGCCGTGGGGTTGACGGACGACAACATCATCTGGGACGGCCAGACCAGAACGGTTACCCTGCTCGCCGAAAAGCGCGTGGTACGGTTTACCGTCGGGGAAAAAGCTTACCTCCTGCAAGGCGTACCGGTTCTCATGGATGTGGCCCCGGAGATTGCAGAAGGTCGGGTAATGCTGCCTTACCGGTTTTTGGCGCAGGCCCTCGGCCTGAAAGTGGATTGGGATGCCGAAAACCAACGGGTGATCATCAGTTAACCAGGCAGACCAGCTTATTCATGCTCAGGCACCGGGGTGCGAATTATTAAATGCCGCACCCCGGCAGCCTGACTCAATTAGAAAAGGAGCAGGTAAAGTTGAGCGCTTCTTTAACCACCGAAAAAATCGAGCAGGGTGGAACTGCCGGCGTTGCGGAAATCAGAGAACTCTACGGCCGCCTGGCAGCACGGAAAATTATCCTCTTGCTGTTCCTTTTCGTGCTGCTCATAGCAGTAGCCCTGGTTGCCACTGCCACCGGAGCCGCAGGGATCAGCGTAGCTGATGTTTGCCGCGTCATCGCCGGTAAAATAATTCCCGGCCTGCACCTTGCCCCTTCAAGCGATGTGGCGGAGACGGTAATAATGGAACTGAGGCTTCCCAGGATTCTTCTGGCGGCTCTTACGGGTCTCAGCCTGGCCGGAGCCGGGGTGGTGATGCAGGGCATTCTGCGCAACCCTCTGGTCGACCCGTATACCCTTGGCCTATCCAGCGGAGCAGCCTTTGGGGCGGCCCTGGCGATCGTGCTGGGAACGGGAATTTTGGGAGCCAGCTTCAACATTATGGGGAGGTACTTAATTGTAACAAATGCATTTATTTTCGGCTCCCTGACCATGGTTCTGGTATACGGCATCGCCCGCCTGAAGGGTACGGTTCCGGAGACCTTGCTGCTTGCCGGCGTGGCCTTCGGGTACCTTTTTTCAGCGGGTGTTTCCGCCCTCAAGTATATTTCTGAAAACGAGGCCTTAAAGGAACTGGTCGTCTGGCTGATGGGTGGCCTCTGGGGCGCCAGCTGGGACACGATTCTGGTACTCCTTCCTGTGGTGTTGATCTGCCTGGGGCTGCTGGTCCGTTACGCCTGGGACCTCAACGCACTGGGTGCCGGGGAAGATGTGGCCATAAGTCTGGGGGTCAATGTCGGGCGGTTAAGATTAGTAACTCTCGCCCTGGCAACCTTGATTTCATCGGCTACGATTGCCTTTACCGGAATTATCGGGTTTATCGGACTGATCGCCCCACACATCTGCCGCATTCTCATCGGAGGGGATAACAGGTTTTTGATCCCCTGTGCCTGTCTCACGGGAGGTGTTCTCCTGCTGCTTGCCGACACCTTGGCACGGGTTGTGCTCGCACCCGTGGAAATTCCGGTGGGGATTGTCACATCGCTGATCGGCACCCCCTTCTTTATCTATTTACTTCTCAAGCGGAAGCGGCAGTGGTGGTCTTAAGAAAAAAATATGTAGAGGAGGTTGTGTAGACATGATGAAAAGAAAAAAGACAATCGCGTATTGCTTGACTCTGGCTTTTGTTTTAACTCTTGTCCTGGGTCAGCTTGCCTGCGCCCCGGCGGTTCAGGCGGCATCTAAGAGAATCACCATCACCGATTCCATGGGGCGAACGGTCAGGGTTCCCTGCCCGCCTAAGCGCATCGTGGTGACTAATAGCGATGTAGCTGAATTAATTTGTGCCCTGGGGTCGGAAGGCAGCGTCGTAGGTGGATCAGATACTACCATAAACGATCCCATGCTGAAACCGAAGCTAAAGAAGGCAAAGGATGTCGGAAAGTCATTTACTCCCAATGCGGAAAAAATCATTGCGCTGAAGCCGGATATCGTTTTCGGCTACGGCAGCTTTCTTAAGCAAGAGACTGTTAACAAGATTCAAAAGGCAGGCATCCCCGTAGTTTTTTTGGACTGCTACAAACTGGAAACCATGGCCCGGGACATCCGAACCCTGGGTAAAATTCTGGCCAGGACGAAAGAAGCTGAAGCGTATATCGCCGTTTTTGAAAGATACCGCAATTTAATCGAGAATCGCACGAAAAAACTTCCACTCGCAAAGAAGCCCCAGGTATACGCCGAAGGGTACACAGATTACAGCACCGTTAGCGGCGGTTCAGGGGGAGCCCAGATGGTGGCTGCTGCCGGAGGAAGGAACATCGCCGCTGACTTACGCGTCCCCTACCCCCAGGTTAACCCGGAGTGGGTGCTGGCCAAGAATCCTCAGGTGATCATCAAGGCCGTCGCCAGCAGCGTCCCCTCAGGCTACGGCGAGTCCCCGGAGGCGATGAAAAAGGAGCGCGCCAAAATCATGTCCCGGCCGGGCTGGAAAAAGATTTCGGCGGTGGAAAAAGGCAAGGTCTACATCATATCCAGCGACATCTATACGGGCCCCCGGGCGGTGGTGGGGATCGCCTACATGGCCAAATGGATCCATCCCGACCTCTTCCGGGACCTGGATCCTGCGGCCATCCACAAAGAGATCCTGAAAAAGTTCCACGGCCTCGAGCCGAAGGGCGCCTGGGTCTATCCGTAGAGAAAAATAAAATTCAGAAAGCAGGGCCGCGAAGGTCCTTTCCTGCCTGGAGACAGGCTGGGTTTTTTGTGGCTCTTTCTTGTTGCGAGAATCAGAAAGGGGAATAGGGAATGAAAAAGAAATTGTCTTTAAAGCTGCTAGTGCTCGTCATTATTGTGCTTTTATCCCTGGCGGCTGCGGGGTGCAGTCGAAATGAACAGCAGGCAACAGGCGAGGCAAGGAAAACTACCATCACCATCAAAGATTCCACCGGGAAGGATATTACCGTTCCCAGAGGATTGAGCAAGATCGTGTTGCTCAATTCAGATGCTGCCGAAGCCCTGCGAATTCTCGGGGTTTCCGGGGATATAATTGCAGGAGTGAGCGATAGTGTCCGGGAGGATCCTTACCTCGGCCTGGAAGGTAAACCTTCTGTAGGGAAATGCTTTACGCCCAGCATTGAGAAAATAGTCCAGTTAAAGCCCCAGGCCGTGATTACGTACGGCAAGTGGCCGGACACGAAGCTGGAGGAGAAACTGGAGCCGGTTGGGATCAAGGTGATCAGGCTTGATTTTTACAAGCCCGAAACGTATGACCGCGATCTTGCCGCTGCAGCTAAGATCTTCGGAAAGGAGAAAAGAGCAGAGACTTTCCTCAAATGGAAGACCGAAAAAACAGCGGTTGTAACGGAGCGGGTGAAAAAATTAAAAGAACAGGAAAAGGTCAAGGTATACGGTACATGGTACTCTTCCTTCGAAAAAGGGGAATGGAAACCGTATGCCCAGGGAACAGCACTCCATCAAGGAATTGAGCTGGCGGGGGGCGTAAATATTGCCCGGGAACTCGAGGGTTATCCTGCCGTTAGTGCAGAGTGGGTGTTACAGAAAAATCCTGATGCGGCAGTATTTGGCGTTCTTGAAGAAGAAGGGCTGGGATATACCGCGGCGGACTCCACTGTTGTGACCAAATTAAGGAACACTTTTTAAAGATATTGACCCTGATCAGGTGCTCGAAGAATACTTCGAAAAGTGGTTAAGGGTTCCTTTTAAGGGGATCTGGGCATATCCCAAGCAATAAAGCGGAAGTGTACAAACCATGATAAATGCCGATTTAGGAGGAGATTTTCCAGAATGAATGTGAAAAATAAGACTGTTTGCTGTTTGGCGGGATATTCTTAAAAGGTTCCATGGCCTTGGGCCCAGAGGAACCCGGGTTTATCCATGGGTCTATAAATTTATCATCCAGAAAAAAGAAGGATTTTTTAAGAAACAAGCGAAGTAAAAAAATTATTAAAAGCCGGCCGAAGCCGGCACCCTGGCTGGATGCTCTGACCCTGCACGGAGTCGGAGATAAATGCCGGGTTACAAACAATCTTCTTAAAAAGTGAACTGCAGAAAGCAGGTTTCACATAAGAATACGGCTTGGGAAAAGCAGGGCCACGAAGGTCCTTTCCTACCAAAAGGGTAGGTGAGGTTTTTCGTGGCCTTTTTTCTTTCCTGCAGAACGTGATCCTGGTTTGGATATCAGGCAAGGTTTCGTAGCGGGAAGGGAGAAAGGAAAAAAACTTGTTGAAAGGAGCGGACGCGGAAATGAAGCTGAAGGTAAAGGGAATCTGTTTTCGCTACGGAAGCCGGGAAGTGCTCCGGGA
>CADDZD010000097.1 GCA_902812385.1 Clostridia bacterium
AAGGGGTTCTACCTGGAAATCGAGGGCTGGATTGAAGAGAAAATGGGTGAAGTTAAAGGAGATTTCCAGGGAGGCGCCATCGACATCCTCACCTCCGAGGAGGTTGCCGACTGGGGTGCCAAGCTGCAGGAGATCAAGGCAAAGCTCGGCACAACGATTGATTGAAGAAATCCGTAATATCTATCACCACCAAAATAAGGGAATTCACCTGACATGCAGGCTTCGTGCCTTCATGTCAGGCGGAAAGGGGGGAAAGGTGTTGCCCGCCCGGTGCATTGCTCCCCCGCCGGGCTGGGGGTAGCGGAGGTGGTGACTGAAGTGCTGAAGGCGGTCGTTTCAAAGGAGCGTAGATGATTGCTTTGTCTGCGACGCCTTTTTCCGCCTGGACCAGTCAAATGCAAAACTTCTTGAAAATTCAGCTTCTGATCACCTTCCTGGCCATTTCCACAATGAACTCGGCGTCCCTGATCGCCCGCTCGGCGTCTTCCCGCGTGTACTCCTCCGTGGGAATGAAGTCGATGTCCCCGTAGAAGGAGAATTCTCGCTCTTTTCGTAGCCATCGGGAGATATCCGCCAGCCTTTTTGCCTCCCGGGCCACCTCCTTGGGGAGCCGGGAGCGGAAGTCCACGATCAGCTTCCCGACATCATGTTGTTTGGGAGGTTCGATGCCGATCTGCCGCAGGACCCCCTTGAGGGCCAGCTCTACCAGTTCCTGCGCCTCCCGGATTACGTCCGAGTAGGCATCCTCCTCCAGGAGCACCGACAGAACCCTGAGCCTTTTCGTGGCTTTCAGCAGATAGCTCTGAGCCAGTGTTTTGTTTGTCATATTTCAAACTCCTCGCCGATCTTGTAGTCATCTTTCAGCACCCAGTACCAGGCGCCACCCCTGTATACTTTTTTAGCGCCCAGGCTGTTCAGCCTTTCCCTTAAACCGGCCAGGTAATTTCGAAAAAAGCCGTTTCTGTCGTACAGGATCCGGGCGTCGTCCAGCATGTCCAGGAAGATCAGACTTCCCCGGAGGACCTCTCCCGGTTCCTTGATAATGGGTGAGAGGGATGTCTCGATTCCTTCCGAGAGCATCCTTTCCAGCAGGGGCTGCAGTTTTTCCTCCACCAGGGAGAACTCTCTTACCCGCTTAAGCCGGCCGGGGGGGAGATCGGTTGCTATGATCAGCAGATCAATATCCGAATCCGGCCGCGGCGTATTGCGTCCCACGGAACCGAAAACCGCCAAAGTTACCAAACGGTTGCCGTAGACCTCCTCTACGGCCTTCTGCAGTTCTTTCAGGACTTTTTCGAATTGCTTCAGGTACACGATTTCGTCCTCCGGGTGGCCGGCGGCAGGATAAATGGACTGCTCGCTTTTCAGTTACCATCATACCATATTTTAGCTTTGAACTGGGGATGAATCTTCATTCATCGGGCAACAGCCGGGGAATGAGGCCGCTCCGGAAGTTGTCCTGCGTTCCGCAGGACCCCTCCTTTTGCCGTGGAAAGTTAAGGCTGCGAGCACTCGTGGCAACTTTCCGGTTTCATGCTAAATGGCTAAACCGCCAGGCCGCCAAAATAAAAACCATGAACCTCACCCGCTTCTGCGGGTTGAGAACCTCGGCCGCCCTTCGCCTTGATCGCTGCCGCATCCTTGATCCTCTGCCAGCAAGCCTCATGAATGATCAGAGAGTCGTCCAGAAGAATGCTGGGGTTTTTTTGCCGGGGCGATAATCAACGCTTCTCCTTGACTTCTTTCCATGCCTAATTTATTTTGTTAACACTTTGATAAGCTCCTGCGATTGCCCCAGGTATGCCGCCGATCTGCATCGCCCAGCACGAACCGATCAGTAGATTTTTTACCGGGGTTTCAACCTTTACGCCCATGGCGTTTTCATAAAACTTCTTTTTGGGATTCCAGCTGAAGGATGAGGTGGCGCCGTCGGTGTTGTGGGTAAATCTCTCGTACGTTAAGGGTGTGGCCGCATCCTTGTATGCGATCACATCTTTGAGCCCGGGGATGACCTTTGTGGCCTTTTCGATCATGGTTTCCATGGCCTTTTGCTTTAACCGTCTGTAGGTTTTCCGATCTCCGCTCCCCCAGTTTTGCATCCAGCGGTGAGGAACTGAGGTCTGAAGCATGAGTGAGGATTTACCCTGAGGAGCAAGGCCGGGGTTTACCAGGGAAGGTGAATAGAGGTTTATGGAAGTTTTTTCAAAGAACTGCTCGTCACCGGAATCATCGATGACGCCGCTTGAGTTCAAGTCAAGACAAAAAACATGGGGCACCACCATTTGCCTCTGCAGTTCCTCATTGGACAGATCTAAGCCTAGGTATACGGTGAACACTCCTTCTGATACCGGGGCATCGCCGATCTTTTTCCGCGTTTTTTCCGGAAGCAGGTTTTGATCATCAAGCAGCTTGAGCATGACCTGTTTGTAATCACATGCCGCTATAACATAATCTGTATCATAACGGGTACCTTTGCTTACAACCCCTACCGCGGCACTGTTTTTTGTGGTGATGCTGTCCACACGGGAAGCAAGCAAAAGCTTTCCGCCCAGCTTTTGAAAATTATCCGCCAGGACATCCGCCCAGGACTGCATGCCGTTCTTTACCGTCCAGTAATCATAAAAGATCCCCAAAAGGCCGCCTGCGATGAGGTAAGCCGCCATATCGGCATAATAACCCATCCCTGCGAACATCCTGTAAAGTTTAGAGTCTTTTTCGAAAAAAATGCCGGCAAAATCCGATGCGGTCATGTCCCCGTACTTCTTCATTATGCCTGCGCTTTTTATGCCACCGGGTAAATATGAAAGTACGGACACTATGAAGGAAATCCCGCTATACAGGTAAGGCATCGGCTTATCCATGTCTCCCATGGCAGCGATCATCTTATCGAGTTCTGTGAAAAACCGGTCGAGCCTTTGCTTCTCCCGGGGATAGGCGGAATAGAGCATTTCCTTAAATTCACCATAGGAGGTCGGAACGCCGTCGAAATCCTCCGCAATCCAGCGGGATTTTTGACGCACAAACTCGATTTGGTCAGATACGCCGATGTCCTTCATGGCCTTAAACACCGAAGCCGAGGCCTCAAGGCCAAGGGTGCCGCTCTCGAAGTAAAAACCATTTCTGCGAAAACCCGCAGTATAACCGCCGGGCTTGCTGTGGGATTCAAAAATGGTGACATCATGCCCTTTTTTCGCCAGAAGATTGCCCGCCGTCAGGCCTCCGATGCCGGAACCAATGATTACAACCCTTTTCATGATGCTGATCTCCTTTCAACATAACTGGTCATCCTGGTCAAACAAAGTTATTCCACGTATACCTCCACCTTGGTCCTTCCCTTTTCCGGATTATCAATATCGGCATCAACCAGTTTCCCGTCCGCCAGACCCTGGTCAATGAGACTCACCAGTTCTTCGACGTCAATCTTGGATAAGTCCACACCCCTCTCTGCCATTTCCCGGCGCGCTTCTTTGGATATAAAGCTCATCCACATGCTTCCAAGTTTAGATGCTACCTTTAACAGGGTAAGCGGAATGCTGACATTGACATGGGTATTGAATTTGGCGCCTTGAATTTCACTCCCCTATCCCGCTCCCTACCACCGCCCAGTCTCTAAGCTTTTTCCCAGGCAGAAACAGAAATCTTTCGGAGCGCCGAACTCCATGCTGGCCTCCGATAGAGCCAGGAGCATCGCCCAGAAATGTACAATACCCCTTAATATATCCATTTCATTGCCCACCTTTCCCCGGGCGCTCAAAAGTTCTACCCTCACGGCCTGGTGCTATTCTACCAGGTTAAAATTAAGCCGGCAAGAAAGAGCTTCTCTTTTCAGACCTCCTCTCCGGGAAAACAAACCGGGGTGCTTCTGCGGCACCCCTTTACCGGCTGGCATCCGTTTCCCTGATAATCCTGGAATTAACAAGATGAATCACTCCTGCTTTAATCCTGAGGGAGCATCAGGTCTTGTTTGCAATTTTTTCTGGGATCATTTATAATGAACCTGCAAACAAGTAGAGGCGTGAAATTTTAGAGAGAGGGTGATTGCAGTGCCGGAAACGGCAGCCACCCGCGAACCTTCCGGGAAAAAGTTAACCTATGCCGACTATTTAAAAATCGATGATGGGCAGCACTACGAACTGCTGGAGGGGGAACTGGTCTTGACGCCTGCGCCGGGGTTTTCGCACCAATACGTCGCTGCCAATATTGCGGCGCTCTTGCGTGCCTTCGTGGGAAAGCATAACCTGGGTCTCGTTTTATTTGCGCCCTTTGATGTCGTGCCGGCCGAGGATATGGTTTTGCAGCCGGACGTAATCTACCTCTCCCGGGAGCGTTTTTCCCTGCTGCGCGAGGAGTGCCTGAAAGGGGTGCCGGATCTGGTGGTGGAGGTGCTCTCGCCCAACTCGGGGCGCCGCGACCGGCTGCAGAAAAGCAGGCTGTACCTGCGCTACGGAGTCAGGGAGTACTGGGTGGTTGACCCCGCCGCCGAAACGGTGGAGGTATTCAGTGCCGGTGAAAAGGGCTGGCTTTTGGCCGGAGTGTACGGGCCGGAGGACTCCCTTATATCCCCCCTGCTCCCTGAATTTACCGCCCCCGGGGCAGAAATTTTCCGCCGGCCGGAGGGACTGGCTCTGTAGCCAGCGCTGAGGGCCCCTTATCCCCTGCTATCCCTTCGGGAGGAAGGCGGCTGCTTGCTCCCCTTTATTACATTCAAGCTCTGAAAACAACCTTCCTTTCTGAAATATGAGAAAGCCCAATTCAGGCAGAAGTTCCATTATAAAGAGGGAAAATTACCTGACATGCAGGCTTCGTGCCTCCATGTCAGGCGGAAAGGGGGGAAAAGGTGTTGCCCGCCCGGCTATGCCGTTGACCGGACGGCTTTTCTTTCAATAGGGAGGTTTAACTATATGGAGGGAGGGCAGCGATCAGAACCTGCTTCCTGCAGGTCATGATAACAACCGCTGCCGTGCCGTCTTTTGGCTGCTACTATTCCTCTTCAAGGATAATCTTGTGGTCAACCAGCGCCAGTTCCTTGATGCGCGCCTTTAAAACCTTGCGCTGGCCGAAAATGTTCTCCAACAGCAGTCCGTCTTCCTGGGGCTGGACCCGGTCAACGCTCTGCAAAACCAGTTCATCTTTTTCACCTCTGCGCAGATAAGCGTTGGCTTCACACATTTACTTTCTCCACCTCCAGCATTTCCTTTAATCTTTTGACAAGTTTTTCAACAAGGTGGGGCAGGGGCTCTTCTTCCACGCCAACCACTTCCACCTGTGAAAGGGTTAAGGGCAGGAGAATCTTGCGAGCCTTGCTCCCGGCTATGGCTTCGCTCATCTTCGGTGTTAACTCTCCCCGCATGGAATGGGCGAGAATGATTCCGAGCGGCCCCATAATCACGTCGCAATCATCCACGTTCCTGACCACAGCATTTTCCCCGCTGGCCCCTTCGTTGGCGCCGGCCCGGAGCATCAGGGATGTGGCGACGGCGTTGGTGCCCAGGGCGATAATTTCTGTGCTGGTGGGTAGGGCTTTTCTGATCTGCTCTGTGATATCAGGCGCCCGATCCCCCCTCCCTGGCCGTCCACAATTGCAATTCTCATCCTTAATCAATCCCCCCTTTTAAGGCTGCGAGCATTTGTGGCATCTTCCGGTTTCATGCTAAATGGCTAAAACCGCCGTAAAAATAAAAACCACGAATCTCACCCACTTCTGTGGCTTAAGAACCTCCGTGGTTCCGTCTTGTAATAAGTTTATACCCTTTTCTGGTACTACTTAATTTCTTAATAAAAACCAAAATTCCTGCCAAGGCAGCCTGGGCATAGATAAAAAATTTTTTCTGCCTTTCCTGCGGCGGACGGAAGGTGAGGGTGGGAGCGTGGTGGCACCGGGTTATAAATTTGACGTATTGACGATCCAGGAATATAAAGAGAGCTTGTTCGGTGCTCTTTGTTGGTCACCAAAAACCAACATTCTCCATAATATACAAAAGGTGCTGTAGAAGGAGTGGCCTGATCCCTGCAAGTAATGCAGAAGAAATCATAAAAATTGCCTGGAATATGGAGCATGGACGGGAATGGCGGTATACCAGGGAAAATGCCGCCGCGACATCACCTATGCCTATCCTCCGGCATTTGACGGGAGCATGGGGGAAGCTGTCAGGGTCGAGCAGAACAGCCTACCCCGTCCTTTGATCAAGCGACTGAGCAGGTTGATACATGAAATTTCCAGGAGGTGGTGAATAATGAAAGCTTACCTGCAGTTATTGAGACTGCCCAATATTGTGACAGCGGCGGCCGACGTTTTGGCCGGAGCGTGGATTGCCGCTGCCTCCGCCGGGATATACCTTGTTTCCGGATCGCTGTGGCCGCTCATTCTGGCGTCCTGCCTGCTTTATGTCGCAGGTGTGGTGCTCAACGACGTGGTGGATGCACCCTACGACATCAAGCTATGTCCGGAACGCCCGATTCCCCCCGGCAAGCTCAGGAGAAAAAAGGCGGCGGTACTGGTTTGGTTGCTGTTCCTTGCCGGGCTGGTATTCGCAGGTTTTGCGGGTTGGGCCGGCCTCTTGATCGCCCTGCTGCTGGTTGCCGCCATATTGGCGTATGACAGGTGGGCCAAGAGGTATCACGGTCCGGGCAGTATCGTCATGGGTTTGTGCCGTGCTCTCAACCTCTGCCTGGGTTTTTCAATAGCTCCCGGTTTTCTTCCCGGCTATGCCCTGCTCGCAGTATTCCCCTTTGCCCACACCGTGGCGGTCGCCTCCCTGAGTTGGGGAGAAAATAGGGGTTTGCACCGCCGCCATGTGTTCCTGCTGGCGCTGGCGCCGGGCCTGATCACGATTTCCTTGCTGGTAATGGGCTTTATTATTGTCAGGGAGTCAATCTTTCTCGTCCCCCTTTTCTATACCGCCCTTTATGCGGCCGCGGCAGCCTTTGCTTTTCTGCCCGCCGTCCGTCACCCGGAGCCTTCTGTCATCAAGCGGGGGGTCAAGTACGGTCTGCTCTCCCTCATTTTGCTCGATGCAGCCATGGTGAGTATCTTCTGTCCCTGGATTTTTGCGGTGGTTGTTGTCTCCCTGGTAGTGGTCTCGTGGCTCCTGTCCCGCTGGTTTTCCATGACCTGACTTCCACCAAAGGGTCTTTCAAAAACAAGACGGAAGGGGGCATTCGCTCGACGGGGCATGCCCCCTTCGCCTTTCCAGGTGAGGCACGGGGAATGTTGATTATTGTTTGTTAATTAAGTGCTCTTGGTGTGGATAAGGGCCAGTAAGGTGAGCATTGGGTTCAGTACTCGATGCAACAAGATAGCAAAACCCGAACTTTTTTTAAGGCACTTGTATTTGGCTGCGGTGTATGTTATAGTTTTGAATAGTAACGGGCATATGCCCTATATTCCATGAACTGCCGCCGGTTGTATTGTTATTGTGCAGGAATGGCCTTGAACATTTATTCGTACAGAGCATATGCCGAATATAACAGCCGGGCATGGGCAGGGGGTGATTGTTATACCAAGGAGAAGGAAAAGGTGCTGGGTGGAGTCCCTTCCAGCGGCAAACTATTACAAGCCGGCGGGGATACCTTTGCGGGAGTTGATGGAAGTCATTTTAACGGTTGAGGAACTGGAAGCCGTGCGTTTAAAGGACCTGGAGGGATTGGACCAGGAGCAGTGCGCCGAACGAATGGGGGTGGCGCGCACCACTTTCCAGCGCGTGCTGTACGCCGCCAGGTCGAAGATTGCGGATGCTTTGGTCAACGGGAAAGCGCTTCGGGTCGAAGGGGGTGAATACGAGATGCCAGCGGTTAGAAGGTTCAGGTGCTCCAATTGCGGTCATGACTTTGAAGTGCCCTTCTGCAACGGCCAGAGGGGCCGGGACATGGTTTGTCCAAATTGCAGCAAGGGGCCAGTCCAGAGGATTGGCAGCGGCGGCATGGGTCGCGGTTGCCGGAGGGGCCAGGGATACGGCTGGGCCGGAGGAGGACGGTCCGGCGAAAGCACCCCGGAACAGTCCTGAACAACGGCTGTAAATTAAGCTGATAGTCCTGTACCCATTTGGGGGGAGAAGCGGCCGTGACTGGCTGTTTCTCCCCACCCTAAAAATTTCATTCTAAATATGAATAATAATCACAGGAGGCCGGGAAATGGCGGTAAAAGGCTCTAGATGCGACTCATGCAAAGAGAAAAGCGAGAACTGCGAGGAAACCTGCACGCATGCGGATGCGGCGGAGTTCAGGTTTGCATCCAGAAATGATGTGAAAGCGGTTATAGCTGTAATGAGCGGCAAGGGGGGTGTGGGCAAATCCACCGTGACGGCCCTGCTCGCCAGCACCATGGCCAAAAGAGGCTACCGGGTGGGCGTGCTTGACGGCGACATCACCGGCCCCAGCATTCCCCGCCTCT
>CADDZD010000098.1 GCA_902812385.1 Clostridia bacterium
CTGGATGTGCTTCAACCTCTCCTGGGATGCCTGGTCCCTCTCCTTCTTCAAAGCGGCCTCTTCGATCTCCAGCTGCATGATGCGCCGGGTGATCTCGTCCAGCTCGCTGGGCATGCTGTCGATCTCGGTGCGCAGATGCGCCGCCGCCTCATCCATCAGGTCGATCGCCTTGTCCGGCAGGAAGCGGTCGGAGATGTAGCGGTCGGAGAGGACGGCCGCGGCCACCAGGGCGGCATCCTGGATGCGGACGCCGTGATGTACCTCATAGCGCTCTTTCAAACCTCTCAGGATGGAGATGGTGTCCTCCACGGAGGGCGGGTTCACCAGCACCGGCTGGAAGCGCCGCTCCAGCGCTGCATCCTTCTCGATGTGCTTCCGGTACTCGTCAATGGTGGTGGCGCCGATCGCCCGCAGTTCCCCTCTGGCCAGCGCCGGCTTCAGGAGATTCCCGGCGTCCATGGCGCCCTCCGCCGCTCCTGCCCCTACCACCGTATGCAGCTCGTCGATAAAGAGGATGATCTGGCCGTGGGAGTTCTCCACCTCCCTTAGAACCGCCTTCAAACGCTCCTCAAACTCGCCCCGGTATTTTGCCCCGGCGACCAGTGCTCCCAGATCCAGGGCGATGATCCTCTTGCCCTTCAGCCCCTCTGGGACGTCCCGGGCAACGATGCGCCGGGCGAGCCCCTCCACGATGGCGGTTTTGCCAACCCCGGGCTCCCCGATCAGGACGGGGTTGTTCTTGGTGCGCCGGGACAGGATTTCCATCACCCGGCGGATCTCCTCGTCTCTGCCAATGACCGGATCCAGCCTGCCCGCCCGGGCCAGGGCTGTCAGATCCCTTCCGTAGCGTTCCAAGGCCTCGTAAGTCTCCTCCGGGTTTTCACCGGTAACCCGCTGGTATCCCCGGACCTCCCGCAGAGACTGTAGGAGCCGGTCTCTGGTAATTCCGAAGCGGCGAAAGAGGTTTTTGACATCATCCTCCCCCTCCTCCGGTATAGCCAGCAGGAAGTGCTCTACGCTGACATACTCGTCCTTTAGCTGTTTGGCCTCCTTTTCCGCCCGGGCGAGGACCCTGGACAGCCCGGTACTTACGTGCAGGGGGCCTTCGTAGCCGTAGACGGAGGGTATCTTGTTTAACAGGTCCTCCAACCTCTGCCGGAAGGCGCCGGTTTCCACTCCGGCATGGATGAGGAAATGTCCGGCCATCCCCTTCTCCTGGTCGAGCAGTGCGGCCAGCAGGTGCTTGGATGTAACCTCCTGGTGATGTCTTTCGGCGGCGAGCTGCTGGGCGCCCGTCAGGGCCTCCCGCGATTTTTCCGTGAAGCGGTTGGTGTCCATCTATTTCACCTCGTTATTGGGATTGTTCAACTGGGCTCCAGGTATAAAAAAACATCACCGTGCACCCGTTTTGCTTCCGGGGCCGGGGGAACGGGTTTTAAAGCAAAGGATTTCTTGGCAGGTTACGATCTTTCTTTCGGTACCTTACCCGATCATTAAAATGCCACTGTTCATGACAGCTGTCAATTAAATTCCCGGGTTTCGCCGCATAATAGTGTAGAGCCTTTTCGGTTTTGCAGGACCTTGACTCGAGGGGTGGAATTTCTTATTGAACGGCTGAACGAAATAATGGATTAACGGGGAGGAATGCAGCGTGATCGGGGATAAAGCCATTTGGGAAAAGGCGGTGGATTTTCACGGGCATGCCTGCCCGGGCCTTGCCCTGGGATACCGTGCTGCCCAGGCGGGGATGCGGGAATTGAAAGCGGGGAGGTCACCGGACGAGGAGTTGTTCGTGATCGTGGAGAACGACAACTGCAGCGTGGATGCCGTCCAGGTGGTAACCGGCTGTACCATGGGAAAGGGGAACCTCTATTACCGGGATTACGGGAAGAACGCCTACACCTTCGGGCGCAGGGATACGGGTGAGGCTGTGAGGATCGTGGTCAAGGGGCCGGGAGCGGTTTTAGGAGAGGAGTTTCAGGTGCTCAGGAGGAAGGTGATGGCCGGGGATGCCACCGGGGAGGAAAGGGAGCGCTTCCGCGCGATGCAGGCCGATGCCCCCGGCAGGATTCTGAACGCTCCGGAAGAGGATGTGCTGACCGTAAAGCACATTAAGCTTGAACCGCCGCCGCGGGCAAGGATCTTTGCTTCCGTAACATGTGCGGTCTGCGGGGAGCAGGTGATGGAGCCCCGGGCGAGGCTTAGGGACGGCCGGCCCGTCTGTATCCCTTGCAGCGAACCCTACCCCTCCAGGCTCTGCGACCGGTAGCCTGAAGCTCCCTCCCTTCCGGCTGAGGAATCGGGAGAGGAAAGCCCGCCCGGATATCGCTCAAAGGTCCTTGCTTGCATAGAATATTCCAGAACCGACTGGGAGGAATGGAAGATGGTCTATGCAAGCAGGTACTTGAGGCTGACAACCCCCTTTATGGAGGGTGTGGATGTACGGGAGGCGCAGCAAAGGCTTTTGGAAAACGGTTTCAACCCGGGTCCGGCCGATGGGGTCTTCGGCCCGCAGACCGATGCGGCGGTGAGAGCCTTTCAAAGGGCGAACGGGCTTGTGGCCGACGGCATTATCGGCCCCCTGACCTGGAAAAGGCTGAGCGGGGCCGAGGCCGTCCGGGCGTACAGCATAACGGTGGATGTGGTGCAGAGAACTCTTACCCTGTACCGGGATGGAAGTGGTGTGAAAACTTACCCCGTGGCGGTGGGGGCTCCGGATACACCCACACCGCTGGGTGATTGGACGATCACCGAAAAGGTCGAAAACCCGGGGGGCCCTTTTGGGGCGAGGTGGATGAGGCTGAGCATCTACTGGGGCGCTTACGGAATTCACGGCACGGACAACCCGGCTTCCATCGGTCAGGCGGTCAGCCACGGGTGTGTGCGCATGTACAACGATGATGTCATAGAAGTGTATAACCTGGTCCAGATCGGTACATCGGTGAGGATCATCGGTGGTGCTTATACCGGCAGACTGCTGTCGGAAGGCACGTCGGGGTATGATGTTGCAGAGGTGCAGCGAAAACTGAGCGTTCTCGGTTATTACACCGGGGCGATAGACGGGATTTTCGGTCCTTTGACAAGGCAAGCCGTGGTTGCCTTCCAGAGGGATCAGGGGCTTGTCGCCGACGGTATTGTGGGGCCCAGGACCTACGTCCACCTGCGGCAGGCCTACGACATCGCCACCGGAAACACAGAACCGTAAGTGATCGAGGGGCTTTCCTGAGGAGGGCCCCTTCTCTTTGCGGCGAATCCGGGGATCTCCCATGATCCCGATCCCTTCACCTTTGCCTGCAGAGAAAGGGTAGCCCTGCGGTGAGCGGATAGGTTGAGCGGCCTGCCAGTTCCCTCAGACATCCGTTTTACTGATGATCGGAGCACCGATACTCCTTCCGAAGATGGATTATGGTATCTCGGAGAACGGGTTTTCGACAGAGTTGCCGGGAATCAAACGGCCGGCCGGAGTCGGAGGAGGATGTGGAGGTGTAAGAATTAGATAAGGCGAATAGTAGTTAATAAGAAAATACATCTTTAATTTCAGGAACCGGGAGATGGGGGGATATAGGTGGAGAGCATGTGCCTAAGGCCGAAGAAAAGATCCAGGTTCCGGTTTGCTGTGGGAACCTTATATTTCTGCATCAAAAGATACCGGCAGTGGTTCTTTTCCCGCTCCGTTTTCGCCCGCAACTTTGACACGAATCCCGGTAACTATCCATGTACGATTTTCCATCACCGAACCCCCCTTTATCGCAGGCTCCGCAACGCGGATATGTGGTTACAGCAGAATAAGGTAATCAATTTAAGGCTGGCCGTGGCAAAGCTGAACTGTCTCGCGCTGCGTCCCGGTGAAACCTTTTCTTTCTGGCGCCTTCTGGGGAAGCCCACGAAACGGAAAGGCTACGTGGAAGGCATGGTTCTCTATGAAGGCCGCGTTGTACCTGGTATTGGAGGCGGTCTCTGCCAGCTATCGAACCTTATATACTGGATGACCCTGCATACACCGCTTACGGTGGTGGAACGCTGGCGTCATAACTATGACGTTTTCCCGGATGTAGACCGAACACAACCCTTCGGGAGCGGTGCCACCGTTGTTTTTAACTATATCGATCTTCAGATCAGAAACGATACCGAACAGACCTTTTATCTGCGCCTCTGGCTGACCGATACCCATCTATGCGGTGAATGGCGCTCAGATCGGCCTATATCATACACATACCAGGTTTACGAAAAAGAGCATCTCATCACCCATGAACCGTGGGGTTATATGAGGCATAACAGAATCCACCGCCGTATCCTCGATTCCCGACAGACTATTATTGCCGACGAAATGGTGGCCGAAAATCATGCCATCATGATGTACCCTCCCATGCTGAACACGGCAAAAAACGAATCCTCAAGTATATAAAGTAAAATGTGTTTTAACATCCTTCTATGTCGGAGCCTGTGTGCGAACCCTGTAAAAGTATCCCTTGTACTAAATGGTTTTTACTGCTTGTCATAATTGCTTGATTCAGCGTTTTGCTTTTTTTGTTCATTATCTGACCTCCCGAAATAATCTAAGTGCTATGTGCTAGAAATCACGCCTGTGAGAAACTTAGTGCAGTTTGCCCTTATCCAGTTTTACGGTTCTGCCGCACGCTTCTGCGACGTATTGGTCATGGCTGACAATGATTATGGTCTTGCCGGCGTGATTAAGCTCCTTTAAAATCCGCATGATTTCATTTCTGTTGTCAGGGTCCAGCGACCCCGTCGGTTCATCGGCAAGGATCAGATCGCATGGCTTTAACAGTATCCTTGCTATGGCAACCCGCTGCTGTTCTCCCCCTGAAAGTTCATAGATCTTTCGCTTGAGAGAAATGTTCAGCCCCACCTTTTCAAGGGCGGCCATTTTCAGTTCTTGCTTTTCTTTTCTTGTTTTTTTGGAATAGATCAGCGGGATTTCAAGATTATAGTCCACCGTCTCATCGTCAACAAGCGCACAATTCTGGAACAGGTAAGAAACTTTTGTCCTGAGGAGCTTAACTGCCCTGATCGAGTTGACCCGGGGGCTTTTTTCGTCAAACAGTTTAACGGTACCGCTGTCCGGCTTTTCGAGCAGTCCTATGATATTCAGAAGAGTCGTCTTGCCGGAACCGCTTTTTCCCGTGATGGCGAGCATTTCACCCTCGTAGACCACCATGCTTATGTTGTCCAGGACCAGATGATCTCCGTAGCTTTTGCTGACATTGATAAGTTCACATATCTTTTTCATCCAGGCTAAATTCCTCCCTTTAAGACTTTCACCTTGCTTTTCTGTTCGATGATCCCAAGCGCAATGATGGAAGCTGCAAGCTCAATCAAAACGAGTACTGCCGCCACTGTAAACAACCGGATATCAGCCGTTCTGTTTAGTTTAACAACGAAAGGGATATAAGCACTCGTTCTGTTCACAATAAAGCAGATCAAAATCTGAAACGCCCAGGTCGCCGAGAATAACAAAATGTATTCCTTATACGTCCTGAAAAAGCCGGTGCCGAACAATCTGCGCACCACGAACTTGCGTTGATATTTGTTGAAAAAGATGCTCAGATTTTGAACGACAAGAAACAGCAACCCGGATATCAGCCCCAGGCTGATGAGCCAGAGCTGGTTCATCCCCTTTTGCAATTCGTATATTTGCTGCAAAACGTATTGGTCGATGGTGATCAAGTGTTTCAGGTTGTCGTCCAACTTCAGTCTTTTGAGTTCAGGCTCCAGTGTCCTGTAGGTAAGAGCCGCATCTCTGTCGATCAGTCTCATCTTCAACGGATCTGTACACCCTCCGCCAAGTATGGAATCTCTGTCCGTGCAGAGGCTGTTTTTCTCTGTCACAACCTCTATGATCGGGTCTATGATGACATTGTTTTCTGAGGGAAATACCTCCGGATTGAAGCTGAATATCTTCTGGTCATTGGCCAGCCAGATAATTTTAATTTCTTGATTCTTCACCCTATCCGGAACCGCTCTCTTAAAAAAGCGGACTTCATGCTCGTAAACACCCTCGTAATCCTTGGTGCCAACTCTTTCTTTATGAAAAAAGCTCAGTATTTCCTTTTCTCTGTTGCGATACTTTTCAGGCACCAGCAGGATCCAGTTAGTGGTATCCTCGGATATCTGCACAGGATTGTGGTGTATGTCGTACACGGAGAATTCCCGCAGGTAGTTGGGGTTCACCTTTATGGACCGTATTCCGTTCCAATCCCTGTTCGAACGAAGCGCCGTTTCCTCATACATGCGGGTATTGATTAACAATGCCCCCATTTTATTGAGAACTGGATAGAGTTCGACATTTATGAATGCAGTAGTTTTGGGCGAACCTTGCTGCACATCCTCCAGGTCATATCCGATGTAGAGAGGATAAAAGACCCCGTAATCCTTGGTGCGCTCCCAGTTTTTCAGATTCTGCTGCTTGGCGCGGATCTCGGCATACTGGCCCCAGATCGCCAGGCCGATCAAGACCAGCAATATGGAGCAGCCCGCCTTGAGCAGCGTGTTCAAGGCAAAGATGCCGTTGGTATCTTTCCGGTTCTTGATGGCGTCACTGACCCTGATTCTGGAGATGTATATGTATGATACAAGCGAAATCGCCATCATGATGACATAGGTTTTAAATTGAGAAATAATGGTGCTGCCGACAAACTGAGATGTCGTATCTTTGATCGCTATGGCCACAAGTAGTGATACCGCCGCCGACAGAACAAAAATACCGGTGATCAGCCTTCCGGCAATTATGAACCACAGGCGGAAGTTGGACAGGCCGTGCATTTTCATGATGCCTATCAGCTTGGATTCATAGAAAATATAATAGATGAGCAGGATTAAGGTGATGAGGAAAATGGCGTAATTGATGTATTTTAAGTAGTCTATCGAGGATCCAACTCCCGATCCTCCTCCGGAATTACTCGGTTTCTGGAAATCCTCGGGGGTATACGAGGCTTTTAAATACTTCTGGTAATGCCTGTTGACCTTGGCGACGAAACTTTTGATGAACGCACCATATGTCCGGTTGTCGGATGCTTCCACAAAATATTGACCATAGACGGGCAGGTGTTCATAAGCCGTTTTGAGCGGTTTGATCGTGACCAGGTCAGTGTTTCCGAAGTCCCTGACGATTCCAATCTGGTTGTGGTCACCGGTGTCTACCGTAGACATGAAGGCACTGCCCTGCTGGGTGTCCTTTGACGTTAAAAATCTGCCGCTTTTCAGCCTGAAGGCGTCAAAGAAACGGGTATCACCTGTCAGCAACACATATTTGAGAATTTCTACCTGATCATTTGTATTATAATGGATGTTTGTTCTGAAAATATTGACCTTGAGTTCATTGGCTGCCTCACACAACAGCGGATACATCTCCTCCGGGTCGGCGAGCAAAAGATCGTTTGGGATTACAAACGGCTTCGCTATGCCTTCCCCCGCCTTTTCCATTTTTTCAAGTTCTTCTTTATCCGTCTGAGTATACGTGATAGCAAAGGAAAAAACGGATGCTAAAATAAGAAAAATCGCCACGATCTTTTTCAAAGGCAACAATCTCCTTTGATAATAGTCTGAAATCTCTATACACTCATACAAAATTCACCATCCGCCACTCTCAAGAAGAGCGGCGGATGGTATTTACTTACAGGCTAAATTGCGACATTGGGGACTATCCTCCAATATATGGAATTCCTCTATAACAGGCGGTAGTTTCTATGATAGTGGGTTATCATTTCTCCCTCCGGTAATTAGTTTTTGGTTGCTTATCTAATTTACCAGAGGAACGAGACCTGCTAGATTATTCGGTCTTTTCTACAGAAAGTATCACAAATAATTCCCTCTTTCTTCTTACTCACCAGCCAGACGAACCATAGTAATGCGGTATAACTTATTCCGAAGCTGCTGTTTATACAATCAATTTTTCCATTTTGCAATTGGCTACAAATATTATTTCCTCCGCCGGAGGAACTTAATGTTCTCATCCACCACATAAGTACTTTTGTCCATTACTATCTTCCATTGGCGCGAAGATAGGTTTAAATGCCGTACTCGTACCTCTCCAGCCAATATCAAATCCATACATGAGATTCTTTACAGGTAATCCTTGTGTCCCTAAAACACCAGCGACTAGTCCTGATGTGTTACCGGAATAGCAGTAAACCACTATCTCTCTTTTACCTCCGTCAGCTATGTGTTTTTCAAGCAAGCTTTTCAATTCTTGAATGTTTTGAGTTTCAGCCATATTTTCAGCCGTGGCTATCCAGACGGCTCCAGGTATATGACGTGAATCGTATTCTTCCTTTTTTCGATCGCCCTCATCTTTATTAATTAACACAGAGCAGTTCTTGTCATCCCA
>CADDZD010000099.1 GCA_902812385.1 Clostridia bacterium
GAGGTAAGCAAGAAGGAGTTGAATCAGCGAAACCTAATAAGACTGAAAAAGAAGCGGCCTAATAAAACCTTAATAAGGCCTCAAAAGCTACCAGAGGAATTTTACACACAAAAATGGACTTGACCTAAAAATTCCTTCTATTAACAATAATTTTCTGAGGAAAAATTCGTATCTTTCCCCACAGGCCGGAGGATGTGGCAGGGCTGCCCGGGGGTTGGAGAAGTCGCATGCTTCAGGTTGGGTTATTTCGTTTGATCAAAGCAATGCACTCGACGTGATAGGTATGGGGGAACATGTCGACTGGCTGAACCACTCTGGTTTCGTATCCTTCTCCGGCTAAAAGGGCAAGGTCCCGGGCAAGGGTGGCGGGGTCGCAGGAAACGTATACTATTCTGTTTGGAGACATGTTGCAGATTTCTCTAAGGGCCTGCGGGGTACATCCGCGGCGGGGAGGATCGAGAATGACGGTGTCCGGTTTGATGCCTTTCTTTGCCAGGGATGGCAAGGCCTTTTCCACCTGTCCCCGGATGAAAACGGTATTTACAGTTCCGTTGATCCCGGCGTTTTCGGCGGCGGCGGCGACCGCCGTTTTGTTTTCTTCAATACCGTAAACTCTTTTTACCCTTGGGGCGAGGGTATGGGCAAAGAGGCCTACACCACAGTAGAGATCGATAAGGGTTTCGTACGGTTGCGGTTCTGAAAAGGTGGAAACGGTTCGCAGCAGGACCTCCGTTTGAGCGGGGTTATTTTGAAAAAACGCTCCTGCCGGGATGCGAAACCTGGTCCCTGATATGATCTCCGTATAATAATTATGGCCGAAGAGAATCATTTCCGGTGCTTCCGGCCGGTTTATAAGGCTTATGACGATTCCCCTTAAATTTGGGAACCCGGCCGCCAGTGCGGAGATGCTTTCCCGGTCGGTTTCTACCGGAAAGTCCTCTGCCAGCAACCGCACCAGGAGGTCACCCGTTGCCCGTCCCTTGCGCAGCACCACCTGGCGGGCAGGAATGCAAAAGCTCCCCTTCAGGCTTCCCAGAAACTCCGCTATGGCATTTCGTAGGCGAAAGAAATCGTCCGGCAGAAGAGGGCAGTCTTTGATCTGCTCAAGGGTATGGCTTTTTAAACGGTAATAGCCGATTTCTAAACTGTGCTCCGTTTTATTGATGTGAAAGCGGGCGGTATGCCGGTAGCGCCAGGGATTGTCCATCCTCAGAATGGGATTGACGGCAACATTATCCAACCGGCCGATTCTACACAGAGCGGAGATAACCCGCTGCTGCTTGAAATACAGCTGTTCCTCGTAATTCAAGTGCAGCAGGTGGCAGCCTCCGCAGCTCTGGTAGGTGTTACATTGGGGAGTTGTTCTCCAGGAGGCCGGTTCAACGATTTCCAGGAGTTTACCCCGTGCAAAATCTTTCTTATCTTCGGTGATTGCAAAACGGACGGTTTCTCCCCTTGCTGCCAAGGGTATAAAGACCGGTTTCCCCTTTAACCTGCCGACCCCTTCGCCGGCATGGCTGTATCCTTGTATCGTCGTTATGGGGCTGTCTATGACTGCCTTTTTCTCCCTCAACTGCTTCACCCACCCATTCACTACCGGCTTTTTGCTATTTTATTATAAACTAATCTTACAAACTCAGTAGGGTCGGGAAAGTTGCATATCTTCTCCCCTGGAAATACATCGAATACACCCGCCGGTCTACCGCTCGGCTCCCGATTCCAGGCCGGACAGGACGACGGCTCGCCTCGGGACAACTCTGGTAGAATTCCCTTTGAGTGCGGGGTCGATTCGGCTGCCGTTAGCTGCTCCTCGTCAAGGGCGAGATATGATGGTGCTGCTGGGGCGGCATGAGTGCCTATAGAATTATGATGTCCATAAGTTTTAATAAATTGAGAAAAAAGTGGTATTATTTTGATCAAAAGGATCGGAGAGTGGCTAAAAAACGGCAAAAGAAGTAATTGGCCATGCGATTTAGCCCTTGTTGGCACAATTAATTCTGACAGCTACTCGATCTGGATAAAGTTAACGGACGAGGAACGGGATGATATAATCGATTACAAAGCATTGGCAGTATAACTTTTGTGAATATTCAAAGAGTAATAATCAACATGTAAAGGGGTAGTTGCCATGGAAAATACGCAAGCAGAGAAAAAGGACAAATATGCCAGGCGCTGGGATGTTGACGGATATGAGGCGATAGACACCGGCATTCTCGAGAAAATCCCCTTTGAATACCCGGGCAGCGACACCGAAGTGGTTTACATCGACCCGGAATTTACTGCGGTTTGTCCCTGGACGGGCCTCCCCGACTTCGGGACAATAACCATCCGCTACCTGCCCCGGGAGTCCCTGGTGGAACTCAAATCACTCAAGTATTACTTGAATTCCTTTCGAAACGTGGGTATTCTCCAGGAGCACGTGGTGAACAGGATTAAGGAGGACCTGGTTCGGCTGCTCGACCCCGAATGGCTGGCGGTGGAGGCGGAGTTCCGGCCGCGGGGTGGGATCAGCACGCAGGTGCGGGCGGAGTACCAGCGGGAGTAACCCCGGGTGGTGCGGAAACTTGAGGCTTGCCGAGAGACTGGCCCGGGTGGCAGATTATGTCATACCAGGAGCGGCTGTGGCCGATATAGGAACCGATCATGCATTGCTGCCTGTTTACCTGGTGCGGCAAGGCATCAGCAGCCGCGTGATCGCCTGCGACCTCAATCCGGGTCCCCTGAATGCGGCAAGAGCGGCTGTGGCTCGCTATGGTCTGGAGAAACATGTAGAGATCAGAGAGGGGGACGGCCTTCAGGTTTTACGACCTGGCGAGGCAGCCGTAATCGTGATCGCCGGTATGGGGGGAGCTAAGATCAGGGATATCCTGGCCGCTTCCCGTGAAGTATTAAAAGGAGTTAAACGCTTGATCCTGCAGCCTCAGGGGGGAGAAGCCCTTCTGCGTCGATGGCTCCTGGAAAACAACTGGGCTTTGACCGATGAAGAATTAGTTTATGAAGACGGCCGTTTTTATGTCATCATCGTGTCTGAACCGCTGCCGCAATCTGAAGAGTATTCAAAATTTGAAATTGGCCTGCTGGACATCGGCCCGCGGCTGCTGGAGAAAAAACACCCCTTGCTGATCCCCTATCTTAACCGGCAGATTCAGAGGATGGAAGATGTGGTTAAGTTCCTGGACGGTGCCAGTAGCCCTGGCGCCCGGGCCGCCCGCCGGGAATTGCAGGAGAAGGTAGATTCTTTAAGGAGGGTGATGAAATGCCTGTTAAATGTGGAACCATTATGAGTTGGATTGAGGAGTGGGCACCGCCGTTTCTGGCGGAGGATAAAGACAACATCGGTCTGCTGGTGGGATCCCCATCAAGTGAAATCCATAAAGCCCTGGTAACCCTGGAAGTAACAGGGGAAGTGGTGGAGGAAGCAATTAAGAAGCAGGTACAGTTGATCGTTTCCCACCACCCGCTTTTCCGTGACCCCATGTATAAAATCCGTTTCGATACCTATCCCGCTTCGGTAATCGTCAGGCTGATTCAAAACGATATTGCCGTTTACTCGGCTCACACCAATCTGGATGCAGCCGACGGGGGGGTCAACGATATCCTGGCCCGCCGTTTCGGCCTGATCGATGTTGATTTTCTCGTGCCGAACAGAGAAGAAAAGCTGTATAAAATAGTTGTTTTTGTCCCCACCGGCCACGAGGATGGTGTCCGGCAGGCCATGTGCTCCGCCGGGGCGGGCTGGATCGGGAAATACTCGGATTGCACCTTCCAAGCCGGGGGTACGGGAACCTTTCGCCCCCTTGCCGGAGCATCCCCCTTTATTGGTGAAGTTGGCGAACTGGAAAAGGTTTCAGAGACCCGGATTGAAACCATCGTTTCTGAAGGAAAGATCGAACCTGTTGTTAAGGCGATGCTGGAAGCCCATCCTTACGAAGAAGTGGCCTACGACGTCTACCCCCTTAAGAACCGTGGGCTCCGGTTTGGCCTGGGGAGGGTGGGAAGACTACAACAGCCCAAACCCCTCGCTGTCTTTGCAGAGGAAGTGAAGAACTTGCTGGGGCAGCAGACGATTCGGGTCGTAGGCCCGTTGGACCGGCCGGTAACTACAGTTGCCCTTTGCGGGGGAAGTGCCATGATGCTTCTCCCCCAGGCCATCCGGGCCGGGGCTGATGTTTACGTGACAGGGGACATTAAACACCACGATGCCCTGAACGCTTTGGCACACAAGATCGCCCTGATTGATGCCGGGCACCACGGAACGGAGCGGGTGATCGTTCCCCTTTTAGCCGAATACCTAAAGGAAAAGGCGGAAACGGAAAAGTGCGATTTACAGGTTGAAGTTTCTGAAGTCAATACCAATCCCTTTCATTACCTTTGATCGGTGGGAGTTTTCACCTTGACAGACCACCACGCCGCCTCCGGCGGCACCAACAGAGGAACGAAAAAGCGGTTTATCCTTGCTGGCGCAGCGACCCAGCACTCACCGAAACTCTGTTACTCGCGGGCATGCGGGTTGGTAGTATAGTTTTTTGTGATGTCACCTGGGAGGCAAAAGCAGTGCTTTTCGATTTTTTAGTACCACAGCGGATTCTTTTTGGTCCGGGTTGTACGGGACGTTTGGGAGAAGAGGCCAGCCGTTTTGGAAAGAAGCTGCTGCTTGTTACCGGCCGGCGCTCGCTTCTGGCGAGTGGAATGATAGACCGCATACTCGCTCCCCTGCGAACCGCCAAACTGGAAGTGATTATTTTTAACGAAATTGCGCCGGAGCCCACATTGGAGGTTGTGGAGGCGTGCCGTGAAAGGGCGCGGTCGGAGCAGGTGGATCTGATAATTGGTGTGGGGGGCGGGAGCGTCCTCGACGTGGCCAAAGCTGCTGCCGGACTTTATTACGAGGAAGGTTCTATTAGAGACTATTTTAATGGGCGGCCGGTGGAGAAGCCGGGCCTCCCCTGGATTGCGGTGCCGACCACGGCAGGAAGCGGGGCCGAAGCCACTCGCAACGCGGTGCTGACCGATAAGGAAGCCGGACGGAAACGAAGCATCCGCAGCGACTTCTGGCTGGCCAAAGTTGCCATCGTCGATCCTGTATTGACAATGACCATGCCCCGAGAACTCACTGCCGTAACAGGGATGGATGCTCTGACCCATGCACTGGAAGCGTTTACGTCCAGATGGACGCATCCGATCACGGAGGCGCTGTCCCTGGAGGCTGCGGTGCTCATCTGCCGTAATTTATATTCTGCTTATAAAAAAGGGACGAAAGAGGTGCGGGAGAAAATGGCCCTGGCGAGCCTGATGGGCGGAATTGCCTTAAACAACGCCCGGCTTGGAGCGGTGCACGGCCTCGCTCATGCTATTGGTTTTCGCTACCAACTTCCCCATGGCTTGGTCTGCGGCATTCTGCTCCCTTACGTGATCGCATACAACATGACTATCGTGGAAGAGAAGTATGCCCGGGTCGCCCGGAAGCTGGAACTGGTACCGCCCGGTACCCCATCCCCGGAGGCCGCCCGGAAGCTTTTGCATTTTATCCAGGTAATGAAAATGCGTTTAAATATTCCTGGGAAGTTGGGGGAAGTGGGGCTTAAAAAAGAAGACATACCTGCACTGGTTGAGGAATCCCTTGACTCCGGCTCCCTGGCAGCAAATCCCAGGACGGCAGGTTATTCGGACCTGGCCGGGATCTTAGAGACCAATTTGTAGACCTTTCTTGTGGGAAAGGGGAAAAAATGTTACTTTATATCGTGTATCGATAAAACGATTTTTGAAACAGGAGGACTCGCTGGTGTCACGTTTAGTAAAGGATTTCCGGAAGCAATGGGAGATCATCACCCGCGGTGCTGCGGAGATCGTACCTGAGGAAGAACTTGCCCAGAAGTTGAAACGATCCCTGGAAGAGGACAGGCCGCTCAAGGTTAAACTCGGGCTTGATCCCACCGCTCCCGACATTCATCTCGGTCATACCGTTGTTTTACATAAGCTGCGCCAGTTTCAGGAGTTGGGTCACGATATAGTGCTGATTTTAGGGGATTTTACGTCCCGTGTCGGTGACCCGTCGGGCCGTTCGGAAACCCGCAAGCAGCTTACCGAGGAACAGATCATGGAGAATGTGGCCACATACAAGGCGCAGGTTGGCAAGATCATCGACCTGGAGCGAACCAGGGTTGTTTTTAACAGTTCCTGGCTGGCTCCTCTCACCTTTGCCGACGTGATCAAGCTGGCGTCAAAATACACCGTGGCCAGGATGCTGGAGAGGGATGACTTTTCACGCCGCTATCGGGAAGGGCTGCCGATTGGGGTGCACGAATTCCTGTATCCTTTGATGCAGGCTTACGATTCCGTATTCCTCCATGCGGATGTGGAGCTTGGGGGGACTGACCAGAAGTTTAACTTAATGGTGGGACGCGACCTGCAGCGCGAATTCGGCCAGGAGCCTCAGGTGGCCCTTATGGTTCCGATTCTGGAAGGGCTGGACGGAGTGCAGAAGATGAGCAAGAGCCTGGGCAATTACATAGGTATTTCGGAACCGCCGGGTGAGATCTACGGCAAGACCATGTCCCTGCCCGACGAACTGATTGTGCGTTATTTTGAACTTGTTACTCCGGTTGGCCTTGAAGAGGTGAGAAGGATTAAAAGCGACCTGTCGTCGGGAGTGTTGCACCCCAGGGACGCCAAGATGCGCCTGGCCCGGGAGCTTGTCGCCCTGTTCCACGGGGAAAAAGCGGCCGGGGATGCCGAAAGAGAGTTCGTTACGGTCTTTCAAAAAAGAGAGATGCCGGAGAATATGCCCAATGTCACTCTAGATCCCCCCGACCTGGACGAGAACGGAGGAATCTGGCTGCCCAGGTTGATGGTGAAGGCGGACCTTGTAAACAGCACCTCCGCCGGAAAGCGTATGATCAGCCAGGGGGGCGTTAAAATAGAGGGCGAAAAAATAACAGATCCGGATGCTGTAGTTACGGTCAAAGATGGGATGATTGTTCAGGTAGGGAAGAGAAAGTTTGCCCGTATTTATATAAATAAATAGACAAATGAAAACAAGCACCTCCCTATTTCTCACATCATATTCATATAATGTAGGGGTATTAGCGGGAGGTGGCAGCCCTTGTTTCGGCGTCCAGTAATCATTTTTAACCCGCGTCGGATGCCGCCGGTCTTCAACCTCGCATTGATCGCATTTTTGACCATGCTGGTTTTATTATTTTTACTCTTGCTTATCTTCGAACACAATCTTAAACCCACAATCCGGGAGATTGCCGAGGCGAAAGCGAGATGGGCGGCGACGGAGGCCGTCAATCAAGCCATTAAAGAAAAGATTGCGGACTCTGTGGACTATCATGACTTGATCTCTATCCAGAAAGACAACAGCGGCCGGGTTGTCCTGATGCAGCCAAATATTGTGCGCATCAACCAGCTGGCTTCTGATACCACCCTGGCTATTAACGCGGCATTGAAAGACCTGGTTAACCAGCAATTTTACATCCCCGTGGGGCAGGTTTTGGGTAGCCAACTTCTGGCTAACTATGGCCCCCGTATCGGTGTGTCAATCTATCCGGTCGGTACTGTGAGAACCAATGTTTTTGACCGGTTTGAAGAGGCCGGAATCAACCAGACCCGGCATCGGCTCTACCTTGATATCGTGAGCCAGGTCAAGGTTGTTGTTCCTCTGATCACCTCAAATGTGAAGGTATCTGAGCAGGTTCCCATCACGGATACCATTATTGTTGGTCAGGTACCAAAATTATACGTCAATTTTAATTCAAAAGGTTTAAATTAAAGCCAATTCTTCTTTTTTAAACTAAAATATAACCTTGTTAATTAGGTATGCCCTTTATTATGACGGTATGCAACGATTATTCCATCTTGCATGGGAAAAAGATACGGTGGTATATTATTAATGCATTCAAGACCTGACCTGATAAGTCGGTTTGAAGGGAGTAATTAATCAAAAACGATATGTAGAAAAGGTCTAAGACAGTCTTGACATCTGAGATTTATGATGCTAACGTAACTCACGTTGCTGCTTCTGAGTGGCCAGGATTTTAATGAATAAAACCTTGACACGAAGAAGCAAAGGTGATAAGATAAGCAACGTCGCCGCTTCAAAGTAATAGTGAAGCGGCAAGGTCTTTGAAAACTGAACAGCCGTGCGGAGCTTGAAGTCAAGGGATTAAATGGAGAGTTTGATCCTGGCTCAGGACGAACGCTGGCGGCGTGCCTAACACATGCAAGTCGAACGGTCCTGCACTCAACC